>JAESUC010000187.1 GCA_016763285.1 Pseudomonas sp. | reverse complement strand
CGGCATCATCAATGGCCACGTTGAAACCGTCCACTCGTACACCAACGACCAGAACCTGATCGACAACTTCCACAAGGGCAACCGTCGGGGTCGCAGTGCGGCGCTGAACATGGTGATCACCGAGACCGGTGCGGCCAAGGCTGTGGCCAAGGCGCTGCCGGAGCTGGGCGGCAAGCTCAGCGGCAACGCGATTCGCGTGCCCACGCCCAACGTCTCCATGGCGATCCTCAATCTGAACCTGGAGAAGGTGACTGATCGCGACGAGGTCAACGATTATCTGCGTCATATGGCACTGCACTCGGACCTGCACAAGCAGATCGACTTCACCAATTCCCAGGAAGTGGTCTCCAGCGACTTCGTCGGCTCGCGCCACGCGGGTGTGGTGGATGCCGAGGCGACCATCTGCAACGACAGTCGTCTGATCCTTTACGTCTGGTACGACAACGAATTCGGCTACAGCTGTCAGGTAGTGCGTATTCTCGAGGATCTGGCCAAGGTCAATCCGCCGGCGTTCCCGGTCTGAGGCGTCGGTCGCCGCAACAGGGTGACCGGATGCAACGAAGAAGGGCGCGAAAGCGCCCTTTTTTGTGCCTGTATTTTATTTGATAAACTTCAGCGACTTGCGGTGAGTCTCTCACGCAAGCCATCAGAAAGACCGTTTTCCTTCAGCCAGATGCCGACATAGGTGCGGGCCAGTTCGGGATCCTCCGAGCGAAAGATCTCTTCGTTGTTGTACTTCAGGCTCAGGGCATGATCGGCATCGAGTGTCAGGGCGTAGCGGTCGCCCGCGCTGATGTCGGTGAAGGTAGCATGCAGGGCATCGATCTTCGGCCTGATGTCGGCCAGCGTGGCTTCATCGTATTGTCGGCCCAGGGCCACCCAGGCCGCCTTGATCACGTCGTCGCGGTCAATATCGCGATAGTAGTACAGCTCCAGATGCAGCGGCTGCCCCGGCAGAATGGGGTTGTCCAGCAATTGTTCGGGGGGCGTCAGCAGGGCCGCGCTGTAAACGTCGACGAAGAGGTATTCGAGTATGCTGGCGTTGCGCATGACCAGTTCTTCGCCGCCGACTTCGAGACGGGTGGGGAAATCCGCTTCTGCCAGGCGCTTTTCGCTGGCCAGGGCAGCCAGGGGCAGGGCGCAGAGAAACAGCAAAATTGTGCGTATCAGCATGTTGTCTTCCTGTTCGGGCCGAGGATTACAGGAATTCATTAAGTACCCTGAACATACCCCGGTCAATTGCCTTGCAGGGGGATTGTGTAACAGCAAAAAACCTGAAAAAACCAAGGCCTTGAGTAGCATTGCATGGCCATGATCTTTATACTTGACGGGATTTTTGATGAGGGTTTGTGGTCACATTCTGCTGGGTTCTGTCTGCTTCCTGAAGCGCTCGGCGGCCCCTTTCGCCGAATGCCCGATCCGCCCTTGACGATTCCAACCAGTGATTAGGCTATACGTATGATAAAAATCAAACGGGGCTTGGATCTGCCAATCACCGGCTCCCCCGAGCAGATCATCGACGACGCGCGGCCAGTGCGCAGCGTTGCGGTGGTCGGCTTCGACTACCATGGCATGAAGCCGACCATGGAAGTGAAAGAGGGTGACCGGGTCAAGCTAGGCCAGATTCTGTTCAGCGACAAGAAGACCCCAGGTGTTATCTATACCGCTCCGGCCTCGGGTGTGATCAGTGCGATCAATCGAGGCGAGAAGCGTGTTCTGCAGTCGGTGGTCATTGACGTCGAGGGGGACGAACACGTCAGTTTCACCGCTCACGATCAGGCGGCCCTGGCCACGCTGGACCCCAAGCAGGTGCGCGAGCAGCTGGTCGAGTCCGGCATGTGGACCGCGCTGCGCACCCGGCCCTACAGCAAGGTGCCAGCGGTAGACAGCGAGCCGCATTCCATCTTCGTGACTGCGATGGACACCAATCCGCTGGCTGCTGATCCTGCGCTGGTACTCAAGGAATATGCCGATGCCTTCGAGAATGGTCTCAAGGTGCTGGCACGTCTGGGGCGTATCTGGCTGTGCCGCGCCGAGGGCGTAACCGTTCCGGGCGAGAACCTCGACGGCGTGCGCTGCGAGAGCTTTGCAGGTCCGCATCCGGCCGGCTTGCCCGGTACGCACATTCACATGCTTGATCCGGTCAGCGAAAGCAAGACAGTATGGCAGGTGAACTACCAGGATGTGATCGCGATCGGCCACCTGTTCACCGATGGCAAGCTGTGGACCGAGCGCGTCGTCGCGCTGGGCGGCCCGATGGTCGAGCGGCCCCGCCTGCTGCGCACCCGCCTGGGCGCCAGCCTGGAGGAACTGACTGCCGGCGAGATGCAGCCGGGTACCAACCGTGTGATATCCGGTTCGGTGTTTGGCGGTCGTCTGGCCCAGGGCCCGGTGGCCTATCTGGGTCGTTATCACCAGCAGGTTTCGGTACTGGCCGAGGGTAACGATCGCGAGATGATTCACTACCTGCGTCCAGGTGTGAACAAGCATTCGGTATTGAACATCTTTGTTTCCAAGTTCAAGCCCAACAAGCAGTTCGATTTTACTACTACAACGAATGGCAGCCCCCGTGCCATGGTCCCGCTCGGTAACTACGAGATGGTCATGCCGCTGGACATCCTGCCCACGCAACTCTTGCGCTACCTCATCGTCGGTGACACTGACATGGCCCAGAAACTGGGCTGCCTGGAGCTGGATGAAGAAGATCTGGCCCTGTGCAGTTACGTGTGCGCCGGCAAATATGAATACGGCCCGATTCTGCGTGACAACCTCACGCGTATCGAGAAGGAGGGTTAAGCCATGGGTTTGCGTGCATTCCTCGACAAGATCGAGCACAACTTCGAAAAGGGTGGCAAGCACGAGAAGTTCTACGCCCTCTACGAAGCAATCGACACGTTCTTCTATCGTCCCGGCAGCGTGACCCGGACCACCGCGCACGTGCGCGATGGCCTGGACCTCAAGCGCATGATGATTACCGTGTGGATCTGTACCTTTCCGGCGATGTTCTACGGCATGTACAACATCGGTTATCAGGCCAACATCATCTATGCGGCCAGCCCAGAACTTCTGGCTGCCCAGGATGGCTGGCGTTTTGGTCTGATCGCATCGCTGGCCGGCTTTGATCCGGCGAGCCTGTGGGACAACCTGATCCACGGTGCGGCGTACTTCCTGCCCGTATACGCCGTGACCTTCCTGGTCGGCGGCTTCTGGGAAGTCCTGTTCGCCTCGATCCGCAAGCACGAAGTCAACGAAGGGTTCTTCGTGACCTCGATCCTGTTTGCGCTGATTCTGCCGCCGAGCATCCCGCTCTGGCAGGTCGCGCTGGGCATCAGCTTCGGTATCGTGATCGGCAAGGAAGTGTTCGGTGGTACCGGCAAGAACTTCCTCAACCCGGCGCTGACCGGCCGTGCCTTCCTGTACTTCGCCTATCCGGCAGCTTCCTCCGGTGATGAAGTCTGGACTGCAGTCGATGGTTACGCTGGCGCCACTGCGCTGAGTCTGGCAGCTTCCGGCGGCATCGACGCCGTGATGTCCCAGGGCATCAGCTGGTTCGACGCCTTTGTCGGCAACATCCATGGTTCCATTGGCGAGACATCGACCCTGGCGATCTTCCTGGGCGGTGCGGTTCTGTTGGCCACCAAGATAGCCAACTGGCGGATCGTGGCCGGCGTCATGCTCGGCATGATCGGCCTGAGCCTGCTGTTCAACATGCTGGGCTCCACAACCAACCCGATGTTCTCGGTGCCCTGGTACTGGCACATGGTAGTGGGTGGTTTTGCCTTTGGCATGATCTTCATGGCCACTGATCCGGTATCGGCTTCCATGACCAACCAGGGCAAGTGGATCTTCGGTGCGCTGATCGGTGTCATGGTGGTGCTGATCCGGGTAGTCAACCCGGCGTTCCCGGAGGGAATCATGCTGGCGATCCTGTTTGCCAACCTGTTCGCCCCCCTGATCGACCATTTCGTCGTCCAGGCCAATATAAAGCGGAGGCTTGTACGTAATGTCCAGTAAAAGAGAGTCCGTCAGCCGCACCATAATGGTGGCGTTGCTGGTCTGTCTGGTGTGTTCGGTGGTCGTATCCGTGGCTGCCGTAGCACTCAAGCCGGTGCAGATAACCAACCAGTTGCTGGACAAGAAGCGCAATATCCTGTCCATCGCCGGTCTGCTGGAAGAGGGTGTCAGTGTTGACGAGCAGTTCAAGAAGGTGACTGCCCGTCTGGTGGATCTGCGCACCGGTGAATTTACCGATGCAATGGATCCGCTGACCTACGACCAGCAGAAGGCGTCCAAGGAGCCTGCGCTGTCGCAGCAACTCGAAGGTCCCGAAGATATCGCCAGTATCCGCCGTCGCGCCCACTATGCAACCGTGTACATGGTCGAGGACGAAGAGGGTATCGAAACGGTCATCCTGCCGATCCACGGCTATGGCCTGTGGTCGACCCTGTACGGCTTCATCGCGCTCGAGGGCGACCTGGAGACCGTGGTCGGTCTGGGTTTCTACCAGCATGCTGAAACCCCCGGTCTCGGTGGCGAAGTCGACAACCCGAACTGGAAGCAGCAGTGGACCGGCAAGGTTGTCTACGATGAGCAGGACGATGTCGCAATCCAGGTCATCAAGGGCAGTGTGGATCCGGGCATGAAGGATGCTGAACACAAGATCGACGGCCTGGCCGGTGCGACCCTGACCAGCCGCGGCGTGGAGAAACTGGTGCAATTCTGGATGGGGGAAAATGGTTTCCGCCCGTTCCTCGATAAACTCAGCGCGGGAGAAGCATAATCATGGCCAAGCAAACCGCCAGACAGGTGCTCTTCGAACCTATTTTCAGCAACAACCCGATTGCCCTGCAGATCCTCGGGATCTGTTCGGCCCTCGCGGTAACCACCAGCCTGAGCGTCACCCTGGTCATGTGCCTGGCACTGACCTCGGTAACGGCTTTCTCCAACCTGTTTATCTCGAGCATCCGCAGCCATATCCCCGGTTCGATCCGGATGATTGTGCAGATGGTGATCATCGCCTCGCTGGTGATCGTGGTGGATCAGGTGCTCAAGGCCTATGCCTACAACATCAGCAAGCAGTTGTCGGTATTCGTGGGACTGATCATCACCAACTGTATCGTGATGGGCCGCGCCGAAGCCTTTGCCATGCAGAATCCGCCGCACATGAGCTTCCTTGACGGCGTGGGTAACGGTCTGGGCTACAGCTTCATTCTCATCGTGGTTGCGGTGGTGCGCGAGCTGTTCGGTGCCGGCAAGCTGCTCGGCTTCGAGATCCTGCCGCTGGTTAACGTGGGCGGTTGGTATCAGCCCAACGGTCTGCTGCTGCTGCCGCCTTCGGCGTTCTTCATTATCGGTCTGATCATCTGGGCACTGCGTTCCTGGAAGACCGAACAGGTTGAAGAGCCCGAGTTCAAGATGGCGCCGCAGAGCCGTGCCCTGAAGGAGGCTATGTAAGCCATGATCGAACATTATATAAGCCTGATGGTCCGTGCCATTTTCGTCGAGAACATGGCATTGGCGTTCTTCCTGGGCATGTGTACCTTCATCGCCATTTCGAAGAAGGTGCAGACCTCGCTGGGTCTGGGTATCGCGGTTGTGGTGGTACTGACCATCACCGTGCCGGCCAACAACTTGATCTATACCTATCTGCTGCGTGACGGTGCCCTGGCCTGGGCCGGTCTGCCCAATGTCGACCTGAGCTTCCTGGGTCTGCTCAGCTATATCGGGGTGATTGCGGCACTGGTACAGATCCTCGAGATGCTGCTCGACAAGTTCGTGCCCTCGCTCTACAACGCCCTGGGTGTGTTCCTGCCCTTGATCACGGTGAACTGCGCGATTCTTGGCGCGTCCCTGTTCATGGTGGAGCGCGATTACTCCCTTGGCGAGAGTACGGTTTACGGCTTTGGTGCGGGCGTGGGCTGGGCACTGGCGATCGTCGCGCTGGCCGGTATCCGCGAAAAGCTCAAGTACAGCGATGTTCCTGATGGCCTGCGTGGCCTGGGCATTACCTTCATCACCGTGGGACTCATGTCCCTGGGGTTCATGTCGTTCTCCGGCGTGCAACTGTAAACAGGAGCTGTAACTGATGAACATGGAAATCTATCTGGGCGTGGGGATGTTCACGGCGATCGTGTTGTTCCTGGTCGCAGTGATTCTTATCGCCCGCTCCAAGCTGGTCACCAGCGGTGACGTCACCATCGAAATCAACGGCGAGCGCACCATTACCGTGCCCGCCGGTGGCAAACTGCTCAATACCCTGTCGAACAACGGTATTTTCCTGTCTTCTGCCTGTGGCGGCGGCGGCACCTGCGCCCAGTGCAAGTGCATCGTCGAGGAGGGCGGCGGTTCCATGCTGCCCACCGAGGAGTCGCACTTCACCAAGCGTGAGGCCAACGAAGGCTGGCGTCTGTCCTGCCAGGCTCCGGTCAAGCAGGACATGAAGATCGAAGTGCCGGAAGAAGTCTTCGGCGTGAAGAAGTGGGAATGCACCGTTGAGGCCAACCCCAACGTGGCGACCTTCATCAAGGAGCTGACGCTGAAGCTGCCCGAGGGCGAGAACGTCGACTTCCGTGCCGGTGGCTACGTGCAGCTCGAATGCCCGCCGCACACGGTCAATTACAAGGACTTCGACATTCAGCCGGAATTCCGCGGCGACTGGGACAAGTTCGACATGTGGCGCTTCGTCTCCAAGGTCGATGAAACCGTCATTCGCGCCTATTCCATGGCCAACTATCCGGAAGAGCGCGGTGTGGTGAAGTTCAACCTGCGTGTGGCCTCGCCGCCGCCCGGTCGTGATGATCTGCCCCCGGGCAAGATGTCCTCTTGGTGCTTCGCTCTCAAGCCGGGCGACAAGGTCACTGTATACGGTCCGTTTGGTGAGTTCTTTGCCAAGGAAACCGATGCCGAAATGGTCTTTATTGGCGGTGGTGCGGGTATGGCGCCGATGCGGTCGCACATCTTCGACCAGTTGGGCCGGATCAAGACCAATCGCAAGATCAGCTTCTGGTACGGGGCCCGCTCGCTGCGCGAAGCCTTCTACGTCGAGGAATTCGACAAGCTGCAGGAAGAGCACGAGAACTTCGAGTGGCATCTGGCCCTGTCCGACGCGCTGCCTGAAGACAACTGGACCGGTCCAACCGGCTTTATCCACAACGTGTTGCACGACAACTATCTCAAGGACCATCCGGCCCCTGAGGATTGCGAGTACTACATGTGTGGGCCGCCGATGATGAATGCCTCGGTCATCAAGATGCTGCAGGATATGGGTGTCGAGCCGGAAAACATCATGCTTGATGACTTCGGCGGCTAGAGTGCTACTACGCCACCTTCAGCCCGCTATTGTTGTTGCCATGGCAGCAACCCTAGCGGGCTGTTTCAATTCCACCGTGTCGGTTTCGGAGATATCCGGCGCCACCATGGGCAGCACCTATTCCATCAAATGGGTGCCGGTCAAGGGAACGCCGGATCCGGTCGAGTTGCAGGCGGACATCGAGCGGGAGCTGGAGGTGTTTGACGCGCAGGTGTCGACCTGGCGCGACGACTCCGACCTGTCGCGGTTCAACGCCTTGCCGGCCGGTGCCTGTGCGCCCATGCCGCAACCGGTGCTGGACATGGTGCAACTGGCGCAGTCGTTGAATGCTGCCAGCGATGGACGTTTCGATGTGACGGTAAGCCCTCTGCTGGATCTCTGGGGCTTCCACCGGGCAGACGGTGTGCAGGTGGTTCCGGACCAGCCGAGCATCGATCGGGCGCTGCAGAAGGTCGGTCAGCAGTATCTGCGTATCGAGGATGATACGCTGTGCAAGGATGCCGATGTGGAGGTCGATCTCAGCAGTCTGGCCGCGGGTTACATGGTCGACAGGGCGGCGGAACAACTGGTTGCCCTGGGGATCACAGATTACATGATCGAGATGACCGGCGAGCTCAAGGCCGTGGGTCGCAAGCCCGGCGATGTGCCCTGGCGCATCGCCATCGAAGAGCCGCGCGATGATGAGCGCATGGCGACCATGGTGGTTGAGCTCGATGGTTACGCCATCTCGACATCAGGCGATTACCGCAACTATTTCGAATATGACGGCAAGCGCTATTCGCATACAGTTGATCCGTTGACGGGCTGGCCGGTGATGCACGGATTGAGTGCAGTCACGGTAATGGATCCGTCGACGCTGATGGCTGACGGATTGTCCACCCTGTTATTGGTGTTGGGCCCGGAGAAGGGCTGGCAATACGCGCAGGATAACAATGTGGCCGCGCTGTTCGTGGTGCGCGAGGGGGCCGAATTTGTTTCCCGGCCCACCCCCCTGTTTGAAGCCCTGACAACGGGCGAGGAGTAGATTATGGTCTGGTTTCTGGCATTTCTGTTGATGAGTCTGGTGGTGGTCGGCATGTCGGTGGGCGTGATGATGGGCCGCAAACCCATTGCCGGGTCCTGCGGCGGTATTGGCGCAACCGGACTGGACAAGTCCTGCGGCATCTGTGGTGGCGACGTCACCAAATGTGAAGAGGCCAGCGAGACCGCCGGTATCGAGCCGCGCAAGGTGGTGTCCAGGACCGATCTGGGGCATGACGCTACCAAGGTCGACTAGTGATATCGGCCCCTGGATGAGAGCATCTTCCCCTGCACAACAAGGAATTGGCTGAATGGCTGTATACAACTATGACGTAGTGGTGCTGGGCTCGGGACCTGCCGGTGAAGGCGCAGCAATGAATGCGGCGAAGCACGGCCGCAAGGTCGCGGTCGTGGAAGAGCGCAACCTGGTGGGCGGCAACTGCACCCATCTGGGCACCATTCCGTCCAAGGCCCTGCGCTACTCGGTCAAGCAGATCATCCACTTCAATACCAATCCGATGTTCCGTACCATCGGTGAGCCCCGCTGGTTTTCCTTCCCGAATGTGCTGAAAAGCGCCGAAAAGGTCATGGCCAAGCAGGTAACCTCGCGTACAAGCTACTATGCGCGCAACCGGGTGGATGTATTCTTCGGCAAGGGCAGCTTCGCCGATGAACATACCATCGAGCTGGTCAACAGCTCGGGCGTGGTCGAGAAGCTGATAGCCAAGGAAATCATCATCGCTACGGGCTCGCGGCCCTATCGTCCGGCGGATGTCAATTTCAGTCATCCCCGGATCTATGACAGCGACACCATCCTCAAGCTCAACCACACTCCGCGCACCCTGATCATATACGGGGCAGGGGTGATTGGCAGCGAATATGCGTCGATCTTCTGTGGTCTGGGCGTGAAAGTGGATCTGATCAACAACCGTGACCGGTTGCTGAGCTTCCTTGATGACGAGATTTCCGATGCCCTGAGTTATCACCTGCGCAATAACAGCGTGCTGATTCGGCATAACGAGGAATACGAGAAGATCGAGGGGCTGGACACCCAGGGCGTGGTGCTGCACCTCAAGTCCGGGAAGAAACTCAAGGCGGATGCTTTGCTCTGGTGTAACGGTCGCACGGGTAACACTGACGGCCTGGGGCTGGAGAATGTCGGCTTGCGGCCCAACAGCCGCGGCCAGTTGAGCGTGGACGAGAACTACCGCACCGAAGTACACAACATTTATGCCGTGGGGGATGTGATCGGCTGGCCCAGTCTGGCCAGTGCGGCATTCGACCAGGGCCGCTCGGCCGCCGGCAACATCGTCAGCAATGATGCCTGGCGATTTGTTGATGACGTACCCACCGGCATCTACACCATTCCGGAAATCAGCTCGCTGGGCAAGACCGAGCGGGAACTGACCGACGCTCAGGTGCCCTACGAGATCGGTCAGGCGTTCTTCAAATCCATGGCGCGCGCGCAGATCACCAGCGAGCAGGTCGGCATGCTGAAGATCCTGTTCCACCGTGAGACCCTGGAAGTGCTGGGTATCCACTGTTTTGGCGACCAGGCATCGGAGATCGTGCATATCGGTCAGGCGGTAATGAATCAGAAGGGCGAAGCCAATACGATCAAGTATTTCGTCAACACGACGTTCAATTACCCCACCATGGCCGAGGCCTATCGGGTCGCCGCGCTGGATGGACTGAATCGGCTGTTCTGAACCGGTGAGTGACTGCCAGGAAGGCCCCGCATTGCGGGGCCTTTCTGTTTGTGGCTACCCCAGGGTCTCGACGGCGAGGTGGGGTACATCGGTGATCAGGCTGTCGACCCCCATGTCCGCCAGCCGGCGCATCAACTGCGGGTCGTTGACTGTCCAGACCGAGACGTGCAGACCCAGTGCCTGCGCCTTGCGCACACGGGCGGGTTTGCAGAGCTTCCAGTTCAGGATCAGATAGTCGCAGCCATAGCGGGTGGCGCTTTTCAGCGGGTCGATCAGGCCGTACTCCTCGACCAGTCCGGTGGGTAACGGATACTGCTCATCCCGGGCGGTCTTCAGTAGTGTACGGCTGCTGGAAGTGACAGCGACCCGCTCCTCCAGACCGAAGCGTTTCACCAGTACAGTTATGGCATCCAGCACGATGCGTGACTGGCCGCTGGACCCGCTCTTGACCTCGAGCTGGTAATGCTCGAACTCGGGGCAGCTTGCAAACAGCTGCTCAAGACTGGGAACGGGGCAGGGCTCTGGCCATGCCGGTCCGTTGCGCCGGGCATCAAGCTGCATCAGGGCCGCGGCACTGTGCTGGCTGACCTTGCCGCCGAGCCCGGTGGTGCGCTTGAGAGTCGGATCGTGGATGACCATGAGTTGGCGATCGGAAGACAGGTGCAGGTCCAGTTCGACCCGCTTCACGCCTGCATCGAGACATCGACGAAAACTGGCCAGGGTGTTCTCCGGAGCCTCACCACGTGCGCCGCGGTGACCATAAATCAATGTCATGGTGCGGGCGTACTCCGACCCTGGCGGTGACGGACGCTGTCAATCACCCGATCATATTCGAAATACACGCTGTAGCTCGCGTAGTCCCAGCGGGTGATCGGTGGCTGACCCACGGCCGGATGACGGGTCATGGGCTCGCCGTATCTCTGGGTTACTGCGCTCTTGGTCAGCCCGCGATGGGGCATCGGGTCGCTGCGCTCTGCTGTCTGCTGACCCAGGGGTATGACCAGGGTCTCGGCCTGCACAGGCGTCATGAACGACACGCCCAGGGCGAGGGTGGTGGCAACGAGGGTCGAAGTCATCTTTTTCATGGTGATGTCCTGTCCTTGGTGGAGGGCTGAGTCTTGGCGGCACGGATTTCCTGTGCCTGTTTCTGCAATATATGTCGTGCCAGCAACTGGCGTTGATTGTCTGCCAGCGACTGAAAGCTGACGGCGATGGTCCAGCGATCCGGTTCGGCTGCCGCTTCGCAGCGGATCACCCGGGCAGGGAGGACCAGCCCGAGGGGAGAGGGGAGCAGGACCATGCGGATGGCCAGCCAGGCGCCCGTCTCCAGCGGTTCGGCATAGGCAAAGGAAAGGCCGCCCTCGCTGAGAATCACTTCCTGCGGCTCGCCTATTTCATCCACCAGCTGCAGCGCCAGGGCCTTGCTGACCAGGTCCACGCGCTTGTTGATGATCTTCAGATAATGGGCCAGCGGGCGGTCGCGCTCGGCGATCTGGCGCAGCAGATGCTGGGATTCGTAATCCAGACTGTGCAGGTCGCTGAGCAGGTTGAACAGCGGCGAGGCTTCATCGAATGCGGCTTCCTCGAGGTCGGCGCTGCTGACCTTGCGGATGTCGAGGGCGAGACTGTCGCGGATGCGAAAGAAGTCGCGTTTGTCCTCTGCCGTGTCGTTTTCTGTGTCTGTCATGTAACCCGCCTGAGGCTGTGCGAAGCGCTGAACAATTGTGCGATTTCAGTGTACCATGCCAATCCGAACCGCCATTCAACGGGCACGGCCCTTCAGGTTACCGGTACTCATGTTCAGACCATTGCCCTTCTTTATCGGCCTGCGCTATACCCGCGCCAAACGCCGCAACCACTTTATTTCATTCATTTCACTTATCTCGATGCTCGGTCTGACCCTGGGCGTTCTGGTGATGATTCTGGTGCTGTCGGTCATGAACGGTTTCGACCGGGAGCTGCGCACGCGCATTCTCGGTATGGTGCCGCATGCCACCATCAGTTCCCAGCAACCGCTGAACGACTGGCCCGATCTGGCCCGCAGGCTGCTCGAACATCCGGACGTCGAAGCCGTGGCGCCGTTCGTGCAGCTGCAGGGAATGCTGACCCATGATGGCAGTGTAGCTCCTGTTCTGGTGAACGGTATCCTCCCGGAGCAGGAGAGCGATGTCTCCATCGTCGACCAGCACATGACCCGTGGCGCACTGGACGATCTGCAGGATGGCGAATTCGGCATCATTGTCGGCGAGCAGATCGCCAGCCGCTTCGGTGTCGGTATCGGCGACAAGCTGACCTTCGTGCTGCCCGAGGCATCGGTAACGCCGGCGGGCGTCTTTCCCCGACTCAAGCGGTTTCATGTGGTCGGTACCTTCAAGGTGGGCGCGGAGCTGGACAGCTCCCTGGCATTGATCCATGCCGGAGATGCGGCACGTCTGTCGCGCTGGGAGCCTGGCCAGGTCCAGGGTCTGCGGGTGCGTCTGGGGGATCTGTTCCAGGCGCCGCGCGTAGCCTGGGAGCTGGCTTCGTTGCTGCCCGGTGACTACTACGCCCAGGACTGGACCCGGACCCACGGCAACCTCTTTGCCGCGATCCGCATGGAGAAGACCATGATCGGTCTGTTGCTGCTGCTGATCGTCGCCGTGGCTGCCTTCAATATCATTTCCACGCTGGTCATGGTGGTGACCGACAAGAAGGCGGATATCGCCATCCTGCGCACCCTGGGCGCTTCGCCCGCGACCATCATGGGGATCTTCATGGTCCAGGGCTCGGTGATCGGCGTCGTGGGTACCCTGGCCGGTTGTGTGCTGGGTGTGCTGGCGGCCCTGAACGTATCGGCGATGGTGGCGGGGCTGGAGAAGCTGTTCGGGATCCAGTTCCTCAGCTCCGATGTGTATTTCATCAGCTATCTGCCCTCACAGCTGATCTGGAGCGATGTGATCCTGATCTGCTCAGCGGCCCTGGGCATGAGCTTCCTGGCTACCTTGTATCCGGCCTGGCGCGCTTCGCGTACCGAGCCGGCGGAGGCATTGCGTTATGACTGAGATTGTTCTTGAGTGCCGCCAGCTGAGTATGGAATACGCGATTGGGCCGCAGCGGCTGCGCGTGCTCGATAGCGTCAATATGCAGCTCGCCGCGGGCGAGCGCATCGCCATCGTGGGCAGCTCGGGCTCGGGCAAGACCACCTTGCTCAACCTGCTGGGCGGGCTTGATACCCCGACCGAGGGCGAGGTCTGGCTGGCCGGTCGACTGATGTCCTCCCTGCGTGAATCCGAACGCGGCAAGCTGCGCAACAGCGGTCTGGGTTTTGTCTACCAGTTTCACCATCTGCTGGCCGAATTCAGCGCGCTGGAAAACGTGTGCATGCCGCTGCTGATCGGCAATACGCCGGTCAACGAGGCGCGTCGCCGGGGTGAGCAGATGCTTGAAAGGGTGGGCTTGTCCCAGCGCGTGGGGCACAAGCCTGGGGAGCTGTCGGGCGGTGAACGTCAGCGTGTGGCGATCGCCCGCGCCCTGATCAATGAGCCCGCCTGCGTTCTGCTGGACGAGCCAACCGGTAATCTCGACCAGCACACTGCCCGCAGCATTCAGCAGCTGATGCTGGAACTGAGTCAGAGTCTGAAGACGGCTTTCATGGTGGTCACCCACGATCTGGCCCTGGCTTCGCAGATGGACCGGGTGTTCACCCTGACCGAGGGTCATCTGGCCGAGCGGCCGTAACCGGCTCAGTTCTGCCGACGGCGTCGCAGTTTGCGCTTCTGCCAGTTGCGCCCGACCCATATTCGCCAATACAACATCGTGGCGGCATAACCCGCCGCCGCGATGATGCCTCCCAGCAGCACCGATCCCAGCAACAAAGGTTGCCAGATGTGATGGATCTCGCTCATCAGCCAGGTCATCGACAGTTCCATCGGCATGCTGCGCTCCGGTGCGCCCAGTAGCAGCGTACCGACCTTGTACTCGGCAAAGAAGATCATCGGCATGGTGACGGGATTGGTCAGCCAGACCAGCCCCACGGAGATGGGCAGGTTGGCGCGGGCCGGCATGGCCACGCTGGCCGAGATCAGCATCTGCATGGGTAGCGGCAGCATCGAGACGAAAAGTCCGATGGCCATGGCTCGCGCCACGCTATGCCGATTGAGGTGCCACAGATTTGGGTCGTGCAGCATGCTCCCCATAAAGCGAAGCGATTTGCTTTCCTTTATGCGTTCGGGACTGGGCATGTAGCGTTTCAGGAACCGACGCGGCATTTCGGATTTGGGCCAGGGAAATGTCGCCCAATTATGCATGGAATGTCAGGCGCAGACTACTGCCTGGCAGCAAAGGAAGGAGCTACAGTGGATGTATTGCGCCGGCCTCGCCTGATCGTTTTTCTCCCGGCTTTCATACTCGGTCTGCTCAGCCCCCTGATGTGCGTAGCCTTGCCACCACTGTGGCTGGCGGCTGGCGCCTGCCTGCTGGTGCCCCTGTTGTGGCGTCGCGGATTCATTGCCCGCCTGCTCGCTGCGCTGCTGGCTGGCGCGGCATGGGCCCTGGCGTGGCACCATCTGGCCCTGGGGGAACGTCTGCCCGCAGAATTCGACCAGCAGACGGTGGTCATGCAGGGTCGCATTGCCGGATTGCCGCAGCCTACCGCTACCGGCTGGCGTTTCCAGGTAGCCGATGCGCACGAGGTCCGGAGCGGTACAGCGCTGCCCTTCATGCGCGTGCACTGGTATGGCGGTGAGCCGGTCATGCAGGGGGAGTACTGGCAGTTCGAAGCGCGCCTCAGGCGTCCCCGCGGCATGTCCAATCCGGGCACCTTCGATTACGAGGCCTGGCTTTACGCCCAGGGGATCGGCGCGCTGGCGAGCATTCGCGGCGGCGAGCGTCTGGATGTCCCCCTGGCGCCCGGCATCGATGGCATGCGCGGCCATGTGCGTGAACGCATCCTGCTGGCCTTGGACTCACATGCCGGGACCGAGCGGTTACTGGCGCTGATTGTCGGCGATCGGAGCGTGCTGACCCGGGAGGACTGGCTGGTCCTGCAGGCGACCGGTACCAGCCATCTGATGGTGATTTCAGGCCTGCATGTGGGTCTGCTTGCGGCGGCGGTCTTCGGTCTGATCACCCTGGCCGGGCGTATCGGCCTGCTGAGACTGTCCTTTCCGCGGCTCTGGCTGGCGGCGCCCCTGGCGATCCTTGCGGCTGCGATTTACGCCGCCCTGGCCGGTTTCGCCGTGCCGACCCAGCGGGCCTTGCTGATGGTGGCGCTGGTCCTGCTGGCGCGGGTCATCTACCGTCAGCCCGGACCCTGGATTTTCTGGCTCATGGCCCTGTGTCTGGTGGTGCTGTTCGATCCGGCCGCGCCGCTGCTCGCCGGGTTCTGGCTGTCGTTCATGGCGGTGGGTGCGCTGATCTTCGGCATGGCCGGCCGGCTTTCGCAGCAGGGGATGTGGTGGCGCTGGGGGCGGGCCCAGTGGGTCATATTCCTGGGCTTGTGGCCCTGGTTGCTGTTATGGGGCATGCCCGGCAGCCTGCTGGCACCGTTGGTGAATGTCGTCGCGATACCCTGGGTCAGTCTGCTGGTGGTGCCGGCGGCTCTGCTGGGCACCCTGCTGGAGCTGACGCTGGGGATCCCCTGGTTGCTGTGGTTTGCCGCAGAGGCTCTGAACGGATTGTTTCTCGCCCTGCAATGGGCGGCCAACTGGCATGTGCCGCGCTATCTCGCCTTCCCCGGCTGGACCAACTGGGTCCTGGGGCTGATTGGCGTCATGGCCCTGACCAGCCCGCTGGCAAGGCTGCTGTGGCTGCCGGCGCTGGCTTGTCTGCCGGTTCTGCTCGCGGCACCCCAGCCCAGGCCGCCGGAGGGTCACATGTGGGTGACGGTGCTGGATGTGGGTCAGGGGCTCTCTGTGCTGGTGCAGACCCGGGAGCACGCGCTGCTCTACGATGCCGGTGCGCGGCTGTCCAGCGGCTTCGATCTGGGCGAGGCGGTGGTGCATCCAGCCCTGGTCACCCTGGGTGTGGGCAGCCTGGATGTAATGCTGCTCAGTCACGCCGATAATGATCATGCCGGGGGCGCTGGCGCCATTGCCTCCCGGATGCCCGTGGGTCGGGTGATCGCGGGCCAGCTGGAGGATCAGGATCCCGCGCTCGGGGCTCAGGCATGCCGGCCGGGGGAGCAATGGGAGTGGAACGGGGTGGTCTTCGAGATCATCTACAGCGCTCCACCGCCGGCACCGGCCAATGAACGGTCCTGTGTCCTGCGCGTGACTGCAGGCCCTCACAGTGTTCTGCTGACCGGCGATGTGGGGATACGCGGCGAGTATCAGATGTTGAGCAGGGAGCTCGGCGCAAGCCTGCTGCTGGCGCCGCACCATGGCAGCCGGACCTCGTCCTCCTATGCTTTCATTCGCGCCGTGCAGCCGCAGTGGGTGGTGTTCAGCGCGGGTCATGCCAACCGCTTCAATCATCCCCATCCAAATGTTGTGGCGCGCTACCGCGAATTGAAGGTCGAACCTGTTTATACTAGCCGCGCAGGCGCTGTGCGATTTGTCTTCGGCGGGCGTGGGAGCGCTCACCTTGAATGGGGCTGGAGGGACAGCGCCCGGCGCTTCTGGCATGAATAACAATAGCGCGCAGGGGGCGGTTTGCCCTGTGCTAGAGTATGCGGACATTTGGGGAGGGATCGCTTGTGTGGGAACTGATCAGTGCGGGCGGCTGGCTGATGCTGCCGAT
>JAESUC010000186.1 GCA_016763285.1 Pseudomonas sp. | reverse complement strand
TGGGGGCGCGAGCTGTTTGCGTTCATGCGCGGCGCGGCGAGCCCGGCCGAGGAGGGGGGTAGTTGCTTTACCCGCAGTCTGCATGAGGCTGACGGAGCGCCAGGGCAGTGACCCTGTCGAGCCTTGCTGCCGCACGCGGACTGGAACTGACTGCGGCACAGACGCCGGAGGCACTGGCAATGGTACTCGCCGAGCAGGTGGCGCAGGCCCTGCGGAGCGCCATCGCGCTGCGCGGCGTCGCCCGTCTTGCCCTGTCTGGCGGGCGCAGTCCAGAAACCTTCTTGCGCTGCCTGGATGCGCAGCCGGTCGAGTGGTCACGGGTGGCAATTACCCTGGTTGACGAGCGCTGGGTACCGCCCGATGACGGGGCGAGCAATGAGGGGATGCTGCGGCGGTGCCTGTCCAGTGGCTGCGCCGCAGCCCGCGTGTTACCGCTGTTTCGCGGTGCCTCCCCCGAGCAGGATGCCCAGGCGGTCAGCCGGGAGCTGGCCTCCGGTCTTCCCCTTGACGTGGTGGTTCTGGGTATGGGGACGGACGGCCATTGCGCCTCGCTGTTCCCTGGCCAGCCGCGGCTTGACCGGCTGCTGGATGGGGCGGTGGGGCCGATCTGCGCGGCTGTCAGCGCCCCGGACGGGACTCCCCGCATGACATTGACCGCGACGGTGCTGCGTTCGGCACGCTTGCAACTGTTGGCCATCTCCGGCGACGATAAATGCCGGACCTTGTGCCAGGCCTTCACGGCTGCGTCCGAGCAGATGCCGGTGGCTGCATTTCTGACGCCCCCCCTGCATATTTTTTACAGCCCATGACGGCCGACAGGAAACCTATGAGCCTGGTGGAAAAAACAGCTGTTCTGGACGCTATCTTCGCGCGGTCGCGCCTGCTTCCGGTGATCACCATCGAAAACAGTCAGGATGTGCTTCCCCTGATCGATGCGCTGGCAGCCGGGGGGCTCAGCACGTTCGAGATTACCCTGCGCACGCCCCTGGGGCTGCCGGCGATCGAGCAGTTGCGCCGTGAGCGGCCACAGCTGTGTATCGGGGCGGGCACGGTGCTGGACGCTGACCAGTTTCAGGCGGTGGTTGAGGCGGGCGCGCAGTTCATTGTCACGCCCGGTTGTACCGAGGAGCTGCTGGCTTTGGGGCTCAGTGGCCCGGTTCCGTTGTTACCTGGGGTAGCCACGGCCTCGGAGGTGCTGGGTGGCTACCGGCAAGGCTACCGCCGTTTCAAGCTGTTCCCGGCGCAGGCGAGCGGAGGAGTGCCATTGCTGGAAGCCTTCGCCGGCCCCTTCGGCGATGTGCGCTTCTGTCCGACCGGCGGTATCACGCTGGCCACGGCGGCGAGCTATCTGGCGCTGAAGAACGTCATGGGCGTTGGCGGCACCTGGATGGCGCCGCGGTCGCTGGTGCGGGAGGGCGACTGGGCCGGGATCCGCCGCCTGGGCGAGGAGTCCACGGCCCTGTTCCTGCCTGATCGGGCCTGAGCCGATCAGTCCCTGGGCTTGCTCGGATCGACAAAGCCCTCGGGCTTGATGATCAACACGTCGCAGGGGCAGTCATCCAGCAAGCGCTCGGCGGTGTGACCGATGAGGGCCGCATCCAGACGGGAGCGCGACACCGCACCCATGACCAGCAGATTGATGCCCTGCTTGTCGACAAACTCGGGGATCGCCTCCTCCGGGTAACCTGTCACCAGATGCCGGGAGGGTTCGGCCACGTCGTTCATGTTGGCCAGATTTTCCAGTGCTTCGGCATGCCGCTTGCGCACATCCCCGGCGTAGGAGTCATAGTCGACCACGATGCTGGCGTCGAAGACCAGGGTCCGGGGCAACGGATTGTAGCAATGCACCAGATGCATGCGGCTTTTCATGCTCTCCGACAGCGAGCGTGCAGCTGCGATGATCTTCAGGTCCAGCGCAGCCGGCTTGTCCGCCTCGTGCAGGGGGTCGACGCTGGCACATATGTCCGTGAGCGGATCGTCGGCGCGCTTGACCAGCCACAGGGGCACTTCGCAATGGCGAATCAACTGCCAGTCGGTGTTGGTCAATAGCAACCGCTTGATCGGGTTGTGGTGGTGGGTCGTTTTCAACACCAGATCGGCCTTGAGATCCTGCACCGCTCGGAGAATGTGTCGATCCAGACGCTTACCCCATACGGCCTGGACATCGACGCTGTGACCCGCCTGGCGGAGGGGGCGAGCCAGCTTTTCCAGGCGTTCTTCGTGGTGGCTGGTCAACGAAGCCCTGGCCTGCTCAAGCCCCTTGGTATCGAACAGAATACCTCCGTCCAGTGCGGCGTTGTAATCACAGAGAAAGAGCGTTATGCGGGCGGCGGGAAAGTTGCTCGCCAGCTTTTCGGCCCGACGCAGGGCTGGCTGCTCGTTGTCGCTCGTGGGGTCTATTACTACCAACATGTGCCGGAAGTTCATTGATGCTCGCTCCTGTGCGTTACGGACCTGTCCTGAGGCTGAAATGCTAAGCCAAGGCTAGAACAAAAGCGCCCCGGGTGACAGTGATTCAGATCAAGGTTGGGTCGCCCTCGTTGCATCTGCGGGACGGGACACAACGGCTGCTTACGGGGGTCAAGTATCGGACGGGCTGGCCGATACCCCAGTTAACTGAATGAACGGGTAGGGTTATGAGAACGCTTGCTGCTGCAGTTGCTTCCCTGGTGCTGGTCGGGTGTGCTTCCCCGAGTCACGACGCCGATATCAATCAGGCGTACCGCGCCTATCAGGAGGACGATTGCGGCGCCGTCATGCTGCACCTGTCCAGCGCGGAGCGGCGCAGTCGCTTTCGTCCGCACCAGGATCAGCCTGAGGTCTCCCTGTTGCGCGGCCTGTGTCTGGAGCGCCAGTCGCTCTACCTGGATGCGGCGCAGATCTATCGCTATCTGCAACGGCACTATCCGCATAGCGAATACAGCTACCGTGCCGGAGCCAGGCTGGAGACCTTGCGTTTGCTGGGGCACTACAACGCCGAACTCAAGCTGACGCCCTGAGCCCTGGGCGGCCCGGTTTTGCGCCCGGCAAAACTGGGCTATTCTTGTGACTACTGCGGCCCGTCGCCTCGCCTGATCATGGATGACCTTATGCGAACCCTCTTTCTGTTTGCCCTGCTGGGCACCTGTATCCTGCCCGCCCACGCCGAGATCTACCGCTGGACCGACGCCCAGGGGCGGGTGCATTTCGGCGAGCGGCCACAGCAGGGTGCCAAAAGGGTCGAAGTCGAGCCGCAGATCATCCAGCGCGATGACCAGGTCCGCGCCCGGGAAGCCAACATGCAGCGACTGCAGGAAGTGCGCAGCGAGGAGCGCGCCCGGGAGCAGAAACAGCGAGCCGAGCGTGTGGCGCAGCAAAAAGCCTATTGTGATCGGCTGAACAACGAATTGGCACGTTACGACAAGCGCATCTACTGGTATGAGGAGGACAGCACCGGTAAAAAGGTGGAAGTGAGTCCCAAGCGCGTCGAGGAGCAGAAAATGCAGTTGCAGGCACTGATAAGAGAGCGTTGCTGACATGCTGCATGCCAGCCCCGGTGTTCCCCAGGAGCAGCGTCGTATAGAACGCCATCTGCTGGGCAGCTATCTGCAGGTGTTCAATCGGCATTCCGGCAGGCCCATGGGGTATCTGGGCAATATTTCCCGCCAGGGCATGATGCTGATCAGTGATCTTCCGGTCATGCTCGGCAGCTTCTACGAACTGCAGCTGCGTCTTCCCGGGGCCAACGACGTGCCCGACTGTGTGAACTTCACCGCAATGAGCCACTGGTGCCGCGCCGATGCCAGTCCGGGCTTCTATGACAGCGGCTTCAGTATTGTGCATAACCAGCAGGCGTTCGCCGGGCTGGCCAAATCGCTGGAGCAGTACTTCAGTTTCCAGTATCCCGTGGATGCCTGAATCGCTTCATTGGGTTACGCTGCCCTTTTGATTTGATCGGGGCGGCAGCATGAGCAAGACCTTCTATTGGTACGATTTCGAAGCTACGGGCACAGATCCGCGGCGCGACCGGCCCCTCCAGGTAGCGGGCGTGCGCACGGACGAGGAGCTGAACGAAATCGGCGAACCCCTGTGTATCGATTGTCGCCTGCCAGCCGACGTTCTGCCCCATCCCATGGCCTGTCTGATTACCGGTATCGGGCCGCAGAGAGCGGCTGCCGGTCTGCCGGAACCCGAGTTCATCCATCGGCTGCACGAGCAGATGATCGTGCCCGGCACCTGCACGGCTGGTTACAACAACTTGCGCTATGACGATGAGATGACCCGTTTCACGCTCTATCGCAATTTCCATGACCCCTATGCGCGCGAATGGCAGGGGGGTAATAGCCGCTGGGATCTGCTTGATGCCCTGCGTGCAGCCCATGCCCTGAGGCCCGAAGGCATTGTCTGGCCGCAGCATGAGGGTTTCACCAGTCTGCGACTGGAATTGCTCACCGCCGCCAACGGAATAGAGCACGGTCAGGCACACGATGCGCTTGCCGATGTGCGGGCCACGATCGCCATGGCGAGGGTGTTGCGCCAGGCCCAGCCGAAACTCTTTGATTACCTGCTTGGCCTGCGCAGCAAGCACCAGGTCAGCTCCCTGATCGATCTGCAGCAGCCGCGGCCGCTTGTGCATGTATCCGGGCGCTTCGGCCGTGAACGGCGGGGCCTGGGCCTGGTGTTGCCTCTGGCTTGGCACCCGCAGAACCGCAATGCGCTGATCGTCTATGACCTGGCCAGTGATCCGAATCTGCTGACCGACCTGTCCGCCGACCAGCTACGTGAACGCCTGTATCTGCGGCGCGAAGATCTTCCCGAGGGTGAGTCGCGCCCGGGCCTGAAACTGGTGCATATCAACAAGTGTCCCTTTCTGGCCGACATCAAGGTATTGCGCGCGGAGGATATAAGCCGGCTCGAGCTGGATATGCCGGCATTGCTGCGCAATGCCGACCGACTCGCCGAGTGGCGAACCCGGGGCGAAGCGAAACTGCATGAGGTATATCAGGCGGCTGCGGGGATGCAGGGTTTTGCCGATGATGCCGAGGCGCAGTTGTACGACGGTTTTATCAGTGACTCCGATCGTCGGTTGTTGACGATGATTCGCGAAGCGGATGCGGGCATCCTGGCAGCGACACAATGGCCCTTGCGGGATCAACGACTGGTGGACATGCTGCCACGCTACCGCGCGCGCAACTTTCCCGAAAGCCTCTCCGCTGCGGAACAGGCTCAGTGGGACGACTATTGCCGCAAGCGGCTTGGAGGGGAGGTTCCCGGTGCTTCCCTGACTCTGGCCGGGTTCATGCAGGCCCTGGAGGCGGCAGCGCCAGGCCGCGAGGGCGCCGAGGCCGCTCTGCTGGATCAGTGGCGCACCTATGCCCTTGAGCATGGCCGCAAGCTGGGCTTGTCAGTGACCTGAACCGGGGGTTCTCGCTGCCCATAAAAAAGCCCCGCCGAAGAACAGGCGGGGCTGGTATTCATTGCGCCATGGCGCGAGCTGGCAATCAGCCCAGAATGGTGACCCAGGACTCCACAGTGTCCGAGCCGTATTTCTCTTTCCATTCTTTCAGTACTTTGTGGTTGCCGCCCTTGGTTTCTATTACTTCACCGGTGTGCGGGTTCTTGTACTGCTTCACTTTGCGAGCGCGTTTGGTACCGCCGGACTTGGCAGGCTTGCCGTTGCCCAGTTTGCTCTCGGGGTCGAGAATGGCTACGACATCCTTGAGTGACTTGTTGTATTGCGCCATCAGTGCCCGCAACTTTTCTTCAAACTCGATTTCCTGCTTGAGCTTGCTGTCATTGGACAGCGAGTTCATGCGATCGGTAAGTTCGCGAATTGTTTGTTGCAGACTGCGAAATTCCTGTAGTGCCGACATAAATATGGTCTCCGGTCTGATTAGAAAATGTTAACAGGAGAATAATAGGTCAGGCTCTTTATTAATACAATCCTTGTTTACCGTTCAGATACTTTTGGTGCGTAATATATGAACTTTTGTAACACGCCTCAAGGCAACTTGTGCGGCAATGGCAAAGTGCTGCCGGCCTGTTGCGAGTCTGACGACGCTATTATTCTGGTTGGGAACGGGTAGAATATCGGTTTTTTACTCGCAGGCATTGCCGCCTGTTGCCGGAGTGGGGTTATGCGCACGTATCGTCTGGTCATTGCCTGTCCCGACAGGGTCGGAATTGTTGCCAAGGTCAGTAATGTCCTGGCCACCTACAACGGTTGGATAACCGAGGCCAATCATCACTCGGATAATTTGTCCGGCTGGTTTTTCATGCGCCATGAAATCAGGGCTGATTCACTGCCCTTTGATCTCGACGGGCTGCGTACGGCATTTGCTCCTATTGCCAGGGAGTTTGCCATGGACTGGCACGTGAGTGATTCCGGAGTGCGCAAGAAAGTTGTGCTGATGGCCAGTCGCGAGTCCCATTGTCTTGCAGATTTGTTACATCGTTGGCATAGCGACGAGTTGGACTGCGAGATTACCAGTGTCATTTCCAACCATGAAGATCTACGCAGCATGGTGGAGTGGCACGGTATTCCCTTCCACCATGTCCCGGTGGACAGTCAGAACAAGACACCGGCCTTCGAGAAGGTGGCCAGTCTGATTGACGAACAACAGGCCGATTGTATTGTACTTGCACGCTACATGCAGATACTCCCGCCCCAGTTGTGCGAGCGTTATGCCAATCGGGTGATCAACATACACCACAGTTTCCTGCCATCCTTTGTCGGTGCGCGGCCTTATCATCAGGCGGCGCAGCGCGGCGTCAAGCTGATCGGGGCGACCTGTCACTATGTCACTGACGAGCTCGACGCCGGGCCCATCATCGAGCAGGACGTGGTACGCATTACCCATCGCCATAACGCCGAGGATATGGTGCGGCTCGGAAAAGATGTGGAAAAAATGGTGCTTTCGCGCGGTTTGCGCTATCACTTGGAAGACAGGGTGCTGGTGCATGACAACAAGACCGTGGTCTTCGGCTAGCACTTCAGGGCATAGAGCAAGACGCTCCCGGGCCCGATGCATAACAAGGAGGAATCATGCTGAAGATCGTCAAGGTACATCAATACATGACCGCGGACCTGGTGTGTTTCACACCGCAGACCGATCTGGCCAAGGCGATTGATCAATTGCTGCTTCACCGCATCTCCGGTGCGCCAGTGGTCAATGAGCACAAGCAACTGGTAGGTATTCTGTCAGAGGGCGACTGTCTCAAGGGCGCCCTGACCGGCAGCTATTTCGAGGAGGCCGCGGTCAAGGTGAGTGATGTGATGTCGCTCTCGGTTGACACCGTGGATGTCGAAGCTGACATCGTTTCTGTTGCAGAACGTTTCGTGCAGACCGGGCGTCGGCGCTTTCCAGTCATCGATGACGGCAAGCTGGTAGGCCAGATAAGCCGCCGCGATGTACTGCGAGCGGTGAAGCAGTTCAATGATCATGGTGCGCCGAAAGCATGATGGCTACGGGCCCGCTTGATGACGAAGAAGATCCCGAGGGTTTCGATCCACTCGCCTGCGGGGCTGCTAGCCCACCACCAGTGGTGGGCGGCGGTTGCTTGGCTCGCTTTGATCCGCAGCACCTGAATGATGAGAGCGGTGCGGATTATCCGGGCGAGGGCGATGCTGATTAATGGCCTTTTGATATACTTTCCGGGCCCGCGCAGTTCTGCCGGGTAGCTGCGTCTGGCAACGCAAGCACTATCATTGCCGGGGAGGGCTGCCTTGCCCATGTTGAAGAAGATAGCAGTCGAGCAGTCCACCACCGGCATGTTTGTCCACCAGTTCTGTGGTTCCTGGGTTGACCACCCGTTCTGGAGCAAGCAACTGCTCATTGCCGATGACGTCACCCTGGGCAAGCTCCGCAGCAGCGGCATCCGCGACATCATCATCGATACCGAACGCGGTGTAGACGTTGCCGGCGTGGCCTCGCTCGCCGTGAATTCGCTCGCCGTGAATTCGGCCGGCGTGACCTCACTCGAAGAATCCCCCGTCGACGAAGCCCCGCGCGAACCCAGCCAGTCGACCGCCCCCTCGCCACCGCCTTCGCACGATATCACCGAGCTGGCCACAGCGCCTGCCAGACACGGCGTCTCCGACGAACTGGAAAGAGCCAGAGAGCTTGTTGCCCGTGGCAAGCGCGACGTGATCCTGATGTTTGCCGATGCACGGATGGGCAGGGTGATCGCACGCGAGGGCCTGGAGTCACTGGTTT
>JAESUC010000185.1 GCA_016763285.1 Pseudomonas sp. | reverse complement strand
CTCAGGGTCCGCCGCCGGCATCGACGCCAGACCTTCTACCAGCGCCTTGAAATACAGCATCGTCCCACCCACCAGCAGTGGTATCCGGCCGCGGGCTGTAATTTCCTCCAGCAATTGCAGGGCATCACGACGAAACAGCGCGGTGGAATAGGCTTCGGCGGGGTCCAGAATATCGACCAAGTGGTGCGGGTAGCGGGCCAGGGTGGCCGCGTCGGGCTTGGCAGTCCCGATGTCCATGCCGCGGTAGACCAGCGCCGAATCCACGCTGACCAGCTCACAGGGAAAGCGGTCGGCAAGGTTCAGCGCCATATCGGTCTTGCCGGCCGCAGTCGGTCCCATGAGGCAGATAACCGGAGGTCGCGGAGCCGTCATGCAGCAACAGTCCGAAACACTTTAGCGTCCACGCAGGAACAGCTTGTCGAGATCGGCCATGCTCATCCGGGTCCAGGTCGGTCGACCATGGTTGCACTGCGCGCTGCGCTCGGTTCGCTCCATGTCCCGTAGCAGGGCATTCATTTCTGTCAGCGTAAGCCGCCGGTTGGCTCGCACCGAGCCGTGGCAGGCCATGGTCGACAACAACTCGTTGCGATGGGCCTCGATCCGGTCGCTGGTGCCATATTCGAGCAGGTCGCTGAGCACGTCACGCACCAGCTGCGCGGCGTCCGCCTGGCGCAGCAGGGCCGGTATCTGCCGGATACCCAGGGTTTCCGGGCCGAGCCGCTGCACCTCGAAACCCAGCCGCGAGAACCATTCGGCATGCTCTTCGGCGCAGTCAACCTCGCGCTGGCTCAGGGCCACCGACTCCGGCACCAGCAGGGGCTGCCCACGCAGACCCTCATCGTCCATGGCCTGCTTCAGGCGCTCATAGGTTATGCGCTCGTGTGCGGCATGCATGTCCACGACGATCAGACCTTCGACATTTTCGGCCAGGATATAGACCCCATGCAGTTGCGCCAATGCATACCCCAGCGGCGGCACATCATGCTCGGCATCCGCACCGGGACTCGCCTGCGGCGGACCGCCTGCGACCTGAGAAGTCGGCGAATCAGCGCCCGGGGCCACCCCATACAGGCCGGGATACGCTTGCAGAGCGCCTTCGACAGTGCGGGCGGCCGGGCGCTCGGGCGTAAAGGTCGACGTCGACCAGCCGGCGGCGGGCTCATTGAGGGACATACGCTCCTGACCGGAGAAGATGCCCGCCGCCTGGCCAGTGGCCACGGCCGCGCCGGTCGTCGGCGCGGCCTGCTCAGGAGCCACCGGCTGATCCCCCGGACGCTGGTCGGCAAGCGCGCGGTGCAGCGTACTGAAGAGAAAATCATGCACCATCCGGCCATCGCGGAAGCGGACTTCGTGCTTGGTCGGGTGCACATTGACATCGACCACGGCAGGATCGACCTCAAGAAACAGCACGAAGGTGGGGTGTCGGCCGTGGAACAGCACGTCTCGGTAAGCCTGGCGGACCGCGTGCACCACCAGCTTGTCCTTGATCATGCGGCCGTTGACGAAAAAATACTGCAGGTCGGCCTGGCTGCGCGAAAAGGTGGGCAGGCCGACCCAGCCCCACAGACGCAGGCCACTGCGCTCGCTGTCGATCGACAGTGATTGCTCGACGAATGCGGGGCCGCAGACATTGGCGACACGGCGCCGCGCCTCCATCTCCCCATGGGCCGGACGCAGGCTGAATACGGTGCGGCCGTTATGACGCAGGGTGAATGCCACATCGAAGCGCGACAGCGCCAGGCGCTTGACGACCTCTTCCAGGTGCCCAAACTCGGTTTTTTCGGTACGCAGGAACTTGCGCCTGGCCGGCGTATTGAAAAACAGGTCGCGGACCTCGACGGTCGTGCCCTGGGGATGCGCCGCAGGTTGCATGTGCGGCGCCATGTCACGACCCTCGGTTTCCACCGCCCAGGCCTGATCCGCACCCTTGGCGCAGGAGGTCAAGGTGAGGCGGGACACCGAACTGACTGAAGCCAGTGCTTCACCGCGAAAGCCGAGGGTGATCACCTTCTCCAGATCATCCAGATCCCGAATCTTGCTGGTAGCATGCCGCGACAACGCCAGCGGCAGGTCGTCCTGCACGATCCCGTCGCCATCATCGCGCACCCGCAACAGCTTGACTCCGCCCTGCTCGACTTCTATATCGATACGGGCTGCGCCGGCATCCAGCGCATTCTCGAGCAGCTCCTTGATCACCGACGCGGGGCGCTCGACAACTTCGCCGGCAGCGATCTGGTTGGCGAGACGGGGACTCAGCAGTTGTATACGCGACATATCAGGGCTCGTTCTTGACCAGCATGTTGCCGGCAGGGACTTTCAGGATCTGCCCGACGCGAATCTTGTCGCTGCCCAGGGCGTTGGTCTGGCGCAGACTGGCCAGACTGACGCCGAAACGGGCGGCGATCAGTGACAGGGTATCGCCGCGCACCACCTCGTACTCACGGGGACGCTGCGCCTGCAACTGGCCGCTGGACTTCAATGCGGCTACCCGGGTGCCCGGTGGCGGGTTACGGTGGAAGTAATCCCTGATACCGGTGTGCATTGCCCGCGCGAGCGCCTGCTGGTGGTTGCGCGTGACCAGCTTGCGCGCCTCACCGGGATTGGAGATGAACCCGGTTTCCACCAGGATCGAGGGGATATCCGGCGATTTGAGCACCATGAAGCCGGCCTGTTCTACCCGCCGCTTGTGCAGGGGAGTAATGCTACCCACCGCCGACAGTACCTGCTGTCCGACATCCAGACTGGCGGACAGGGTGGCGGTCATGGACAGGTCGAGCAGGACGCTGGCCAGCACCTGATCCCGGTTGTCCAGGCTGACGCCGCCAACCCCGCCGATCAGATCCGAACGGTTTTCCCGATCTGCCAGCAGACGGGCGGTTTCGGACGTGGCGCCGCTGCTGGACAGGGCAAAGACCGAAGCGCCGAAGGCGCTGGCGCGGGTAAAGGCATCGGCATGCACCGAAACGAACAGATCGGCGTTGTGCTTGCGGGCGATCTCGGTCCGCTTGCGCAACGGGATGAAGTAGTCACCGGTGCGCACCAGCACGGCTTCGAACCCCGGCTCGGCATCCAGCAGCGTTTTCAGCTCCCGGGAAATGGCCAGAACCACTTCCTTTTCACGCACGCCCCCAGGGCCGATCGCCCCGGGATCCTCGCCACCATGCCCGGCGTCGATGGCAACCTTGATATTCCGGCTTCCCTCCTGCACCGGCTGCTTGCCGCCTGACTGTGGCAAGGGCGAGGCGGTAGGCCGGGCCGGCGCGGTAATGGTCTCGCGCGGCTGTTCGTGGTCATACAGGTCAATGACCAGTCGATGGCCGTATTGCTGATTGGGCGGCAGGGCGAAGCTTTTCGGGTTCACCTGCCGTGACAGGTCCAGCACGACGCGCAGATCCTTCTCGTCCCTTGGCGCCGAGCGAACGCCCGTCAGAGGCGTATCGCTGAGAGGGAGATCAGAAACATCAGCGGAAAAGCGCGCACCACTGATGTCGATCACCAGGCGCTCCGGATTGGAGAGACTGAAGAGACTGTGATCGGCCGGTCCGGACAAATCGAAGACCAGGCGGGTATTGTCAGGCGCCCGCCAGATACGCACATTCTGGATGTCCGCTGCCTGCGCCAGCCCGGACAACGCCAGGGCGGCAAGTAGCCAGCCGATCAGCAACCGGCTCTTCATTGCGCCATTCAAGATCACGTCAGTGCATCATCCTGTGTCTGTAGTTGTCGGCAGGCACTCAGGCCATGCGCGCTCTGACCTTCGATCGCCAGCCTGCGCCCGGTATCCGTAGCGGTTATGGTAATGGTCATGTCAGGCCTTGGCAAAACCCCTTCACCCTTCTCCGGCCACTCGATCAGACACAGGCTGTCGCCGGTGAAGTAATCGCGAACCCCCAGGAACTCGAGCTCCTCCGGATCAAGCAGACGATACAGGTCAAAATGATATATAGCTCGACCATTCAGTTCGTAGGGTTCGACCAGGGTAAAGGTCGGGCTCTTCACCGCGCCGGTATGTCCCAGCGCCCGGATCAGCCCTCGGCTCAGAGTGGTCTTGCCGGCCCCCAGATCGCCGCGCAGGTAGATCACACCGCGCGCGCCCATGGCCTGCCCGATCGCCGCACCCACCGCTTCCATGGCGCGATCACCCTCGGCCGTAATAATCTCTGTCATGGCATATCCCGTATGTTGAGCAAACGGCGGATGGACATCATCAGATCGGTCGCCAGCATCCCCCGCTCGCCCTGCTCTGCTGCACGATCACCGGCCAGCCCGTGGATCAAGGTTGCATAACGCGCGGCCATGGCAGCCGGCACCTGCTGCGCCAGCATGGCTCCACAGAGTCCCGACAGGACATCGCCCATGCCGGCAGTCGCCATGCCCGGATTGCCCGCGGTGCTGAGTCCGACCGGCATGCCTGCGGGCGCGCCACCGCCAACCAGACTGCCCACCCCCTTGAGAATCACCGCGCAGCGGTAGCGGTGCACGAGGCTGCGCAGCGCCTGCAGGCGGTCGGCTTGTACCTGCGCCGTTGAACACCCCAGCAACCGGGCCGCTTCGGCAGGATGAGGTGTGATGATACAGTTCTGGCCCAGGGCGATGCCATCGGCAAAACGCTCGGCGATGATATTCAGCGCGTCGG
>JAESUC010000184.1 GCA_016763285.1 Pseudomonas sp. | reverse complement strand
CCGGATATCCAGTGGTTCAGCATCATCGGTGGCGCGAAAGCCGCCCAGAGCCTCATCCGGATCACGTTGTTTCATTTGAACCTCTCCTGAATGTGTCGACTATGGCCGAAAGCCCTGCGCCAGAGCGGTGCGGTGCGCCCCAATGGGAGGCAGAGCCGAGGTTCTGCAACCCCGTACAAGGCGAGCAAGTGGCTGCAAGGCCAGCAATAAGGCTTATCTGTCGTATTGGTACATATTCTGCTTGTTTAGCGCCTGCTTGGCTAGAATCCCGGCATTTGCCCGGATCATCCACGGGGGAGCACCATGTTTACTGAAGCGCAGTTCAACCGATCGACGCTGGAATGCATGACTGTGCTGCGTCGGCGCCTGAAGCAGGAGCTGGGCGTTACCGTCCGACTGAGCGAGGACGGCGCGGCCAATGAAATGATTCGGCTCAGCGCCACCAGTCCGCAGACCGACATCCGCGAACTCGGCCAGCGCCTGTCCGGCATGATTGCAGTAGAAGCGGAGCCGCCGCAAGAGGCTGCATTCGGCCAGGGTGCGATTGCCTCGCGGCAGCGTCTGATGCAGGGCATCAGCAGCGCCGAGGCGGCCCCACCAGGCATGGAACGTCAGTCTTCAGCCGTGCGCATCTACCGCGGGCAGGTAGTCCGCCAGTGAGGGCATGCCGGCCTGCCACCACCGGGCGAAATGCTCGATACCCTGCTCTGCCGATACCCGGGGCTGGTAACCCAGCTCCCTTCGTGCGGCACTGATATCGAGATTGAAATCACGTGCCATCACCGCCATGCCCAGGCGCAGCATTGCGGGCTCCGGCTGGCCCGGGGTGAGCCGGGCCCGGGTCTCCGCCAGCGTGGCCAGGGCGTAGGCAAGCGGATAAGGGATATGGCGCTGCAAGGGCGGCATATCCAAACGCTGCAGTAGCCCGTTGAACGCGGCCCAGAACGGCACCGGCTCGCCGTTGCTGATGTTGTAGGCTCGACCCAGGGCTGACGCCGGCGCGGCCAATGCCGCGTGCATAGCCTGATTGAGATTCTCCACTGGCGTCAGATCCACCCGATTGCTGCCATTACCGATGATGCGCAGGCGTCCGCTCTGGTGTGCACGCAGCAGACGCGGAAAGATCGAGGTATCACCCGCGCCGATGACAAACCGTGGCCGCAGGGCAAGCACCTCGAGCCCGTTCCGTCCGGCGGCAAATACCCTCTGGTCGGCCAGGTACTTGGTCGCGCCGTAATGATCGAAAAAGCGGGGCGGCACGAAATCTTCGGTCACGTCGCGGTGACTCTTGCCATCAAAGTAGATCGATGGCGACGACAGGTGCACCAGGCGCCGGACCCCATTGCGGGCCGCAGCGGCCAGTACGTTCTCGGTGGCGGTCACGTTCGCCTGATAAAAATGGGCATAGCGCCCCCAGGTGCCCACCGCACCGGCGCAATGCACAATCGCCTCACAGTCGCGACTGGCGCGAGCAATGAAGTCGGTGTCCAGCAGATCGCCGGCGATACATTCCGCCCCCCGGTCATCCAGCCACTGCATGGCCGCGCCTTTGCGACCGCTGCAACGCACTTGCAGCCCTCGGGCCAGGGCGTCGGCGGAAAATCGGCCACCAATGAAACCACTGGCACCGGTAACCAGAATGCGCATGATGCAATCCTTTTCATTTGTTGTTGTCGGATAGATCATACACGCGAAGTCGTCCGGCTGGCGTCGGCCCGCAGCAGCCGCTACCCTTGGCCGGAACGCCGCCCAAGACGCGGGCAAACAAGACAGGACTCTATCAATGCAGCAATGGATGATCTACGGGGCCAACGGTTACACCGGCATGCTGGTGGCGCGCGAGGCAAAGAAGCAGGGACTGACACCGATCCTCGCCGGTCGCAATCGCACGGCAGTGGAGAAGCTGGCTGGCGAGCTCGGGTTCGAGCACCGGATATTCGATTTACGCAATACCTCTGCAGCCCAGGCCGGACTGGAGGGTATCAGTGCCGTGGCACACTGCGCCGGCCCCTTCTCGGCGACCAGCCAGCCAATGATCGATGCCTGCCTGGCGAGCCATTGCCATTACCTGGATATCACCGGTGAAATCGATGTATTTGTCGCCGCCCAGGCGAGGCACTCCGAGGCCGTGGCGGCGGGCATCGTCATCTGCCCCGGCGTCGGCTTCGATGTCATCCCCACCGATTGCGTCGCGGCGACGTTGAAATCCGAGCTCCCCGATGCCGATCGCCTCGCGCTGGGGTTTGATACCCGCAGCGGCTTCTCGCCCGGGACGGCCAAGACCTCGGTCGAAGGCCTCAAGATGGGAGGCAAGATCCGCGAAAAGGACAAGATCCGTACCGTACCCCTGGCCTGGCAGAGTCGGGAGATCGATTTCGGTAACGGCAGCAAGTTCGCCGTGACCATCCCCTGGGGCGACATCGCCACGGCCTGGTATACCACCGGCATCGACAACATCGAGGTGTTCATCCCGATGGCTCCCAGTGCCGCCGCCCGACTGAAGAAGCTCGACAAGCTGCGCCCGCTGCTGGGCCTGGCTCCGGTACAGGCGCTGCTCAAGCGACTGGCCGGCAAGCGCATCAAGGGGCCCGATGCCGACCAGCGCGAAAAGGCCCGCACCTATGTGTGGGGCGAAGCGCAGAATCGCGCCGGCAAGAAGGTGACCGCCCGGATCGAGACGTCCAACGGCTACGAGGTCACGGTCCACGGGGTCCTTATGGCGGTTCGTCATGTGCTCGAAACAGAAACAGCGCCCGGCTATTTCACCCCCTCGCGGCTGATGGGCGCACGCTGCGTCGAACGTCTGCCGGGCTCAGGCAGCATCACCATCGGTCAGCAATAACGGCGCCCGGCGCTCGAGGCAGCGGGTCAGAGCTTCAAGCAGCCGCCCGCCGTGGCGCCAGTAGTGCCAGTACAGCGGTACATCCACGTGCCTGCCTGGCACCACTTCGCGCAGTTCACCGCTGTGCAACTGCCCCTGAATCTGCAACTGCGGCACCATGCCCCAGCCCATGCCGGCCGACAGCATTTGCACGAAGCCTTCGGACGACGGGCACAGGTGATGCGGGAACTCGCCCTGATAGCCGCACTCCAGCAGAAAACGATGCTGTAGCTGATCGTCAGGGCCAAACACCACTGCTGGAAGCCGCTCCAGCACCCTGGCAGGGTCAGCACGGTCAGCACGGTCAGCCAGCAGGCTGGCGCTGGCAACGGCGAGATAGCGCATGTTGCCCAGCCTCAGCGACCGTGCGCCGGCAACCGGGTCCCGTGTGGCACACACGCAGCCCGCCACTTCGCCGGCCCGCATGCGCCGCAGGCCCACCTCCTGATCGTCGGTCAGCAGATCCAGCAATAGCCGCTCCTCGGTACAGAACCCGGCAACCGCAGGGGCCCACCATGTCGCCAGACTGTCAGCATTGAGAGCCACGCGCAGCCTGGCAGGCCCCTCCTCACCCCCTACCATGGGCAGATCCTGTTGCAGATCGCGCTCAAGCAATCTGACCTGCTGGGCATGATTGAGCAGTCGCTGCCCTGCCGGCGTGGCAACGGGCGGCGTGGCCCGAAGCAGCACCGGAGCGCCAATCCGCGACTCCAGCAACTTGATGCGCTGGGATACCGCTGACTGCGACAACCCCAGCCGCGACGCCGCACGCTCGAAACCACCCTGCTCGACCACGGTGGCCAAGGCCTCGAGCAGCTTGTAGTCAATCATCATATTTCCTTATACGGGGTAAGTATTATTCTATTTTCTTATCATGAAATACCCCTCAGAATCTGCT
>JAESUC010000183.1 GCA_016763285.1 Pseudomonas sp. | reverse complement strand
GGATGGCAGTGTTTTTGCCAGTTAATGGTCTTTGCGCCAGGTGGTATCCCCTTATAGAGGGTGACCAAGCATGCCAGACAGCGAAATGCAGCAGCTGTGGAGCACTTCCCATTTATCAGGTGGGAATGCCTCCTATGTTGAAGAGCTTTACGAGCTCTATCTGCACGATCCGAACAGTATCGCCGATGAGTGGCGCAGCTATTTTCAGAAGCTGCCCCAAGCCAACGGCCACGCCGGATCGGATGTTTCCCATTCCACGATCCGTGAACACTTCCAGCTATTGGCCAAGCACCAACGCCGACCAGTCGGTGTCTCCGGCGGCCAGACCAGCAGTGCCCATGAAAAGAAACAGGTTGATGTCCTGCGTCTGATTCAGGCATTTCGTATGCGTGGTCACCAGGGCTCCCAACTGGATCCGCTGGGCTTGTGGAAACGGGACGAAATTGCGGATCTGACCCTCGCTGACTATGGCCTGACCGAAGCTGATCTGGACACCCACTTTAGAACCGGTGAACTGCAGATTGGCAAGGAAGAAGCCCCTCTGCGCGAAATTCTCGATGCTCTGAAGTCGACCTATTGCTCGACCTTCGGCGCAGAATACATGCACATCGTCGATTCCGATCAGCGCCGCTGGTTTCAGCAGCGCCTGGAAAGTGTGCGTGGCAAGCCCCAGCACTCGCCAACGACCAAACGCCACCTGCTCGAGCGTCTGACGGCAGCTGAAGGGCTGGAAAAATACCTGGGCACCAAGTTTCCCGGTACCAAGCGTTTTGGCGTCGAGGGCGGCGAGAGCCTGATTCCGATGCTCGACGAGATCATCCAGCGCTCCGGGTCCTATGGCACCCAGGAAGTGGTGCTGGGTATGGCCCACCGGGGTCGTCTCAACGTGCTGGTCAATATCCTCGGCAAGAACCCGCGTGAGCTGTTCGACGAGTTCGAAGGCAAGAAGAAGATCGATCTGAGCTCCGGCGACGTGAAATACCACCAGGGTTTCTCGTCCAACGTCATGACTTCCGGTGGCGAGACGCACCTGGCGCTGGCCTTCAACCCGTCGCACCTGGAGATTGTATCCCCGGTAGTCGAGGGTTCGGTAAGAGCCCGTCAGGACCGCCGTCGCGATAACGCGGGCGACCGTGTTCTGCCGATCAGCATCCATGGCGACGCTGCTTTCGCCGGTCAGGGCGTGGTCATGGAGACGTTCCAGATGTCCCAGACCCGCGCATTCAAGACCGGTGGTACCGTCCATATCATTATCAACAACCAGGTGGGCTTCACTACCAGCCGCCAGGATGACGCGCGTTCTACCGAGTACTGCACGGACGTCGCCAAGATGATTCAGGCGCCGATCTTCCACGTCAACGGCGACGATCCGGAAGCGGTGCTGTTTGTTACCCAGCTGGCCGTCGATTACCGCATGCAGTTCAAGCGCGACGTGGTCATCGATCTGGTCTGCTATCGTCGTCGTGGGCACAACGAGGCCGATGAGCCTTCCGGTACCCAGCCGCTGATGTACGAGAAGATCAGCAAGCACCCGACCACCCGTGAAATCTACGCCGAGCGTCTGGTCAATGACGGCACCCTGGATTCCGATGCAGTGCAGGCGCAGGTCGAGGAATACCGTACCGCCCTGGATAATGGCGATCACGTGGTCAAGAGCCTGGTCAAGGAACCCGATACCAGCTCCTTCGTCGACTGGGCGCCGTACCTGGGTCATACCTGGACTGCCCGCCACGATACCCGTACCGATCTGAAGACCCTGCAGGACCTGGCCAACCGGCTCAACGAATTGCCCGACGGTCTGGTCATCCAGCGTCAGGTCGGCAAGATCATCGAGGACCGCCGCAAGATGGCCGCCGGTGCGCTGCCGCTGAACTGGGGCTTCGCCGAGACCATGGCCTACGCCACGCTGCTGCACGAAGGGCATCCGGTGCGTATCACCGGTCAGGACGTTGGTCGCGGCACCTTCTCGCACCGCCACGCGGTGCTGCACAACCAGAAAGACGGCTCGACCTACATTCCGCTGGCCAATCTGGCCGAGAACCAGCCCCGTCTGGATATCTACGATTCGCTGTTGTCGGAGGAGGCCGTACTGGCGTTCGAATACGGCTACGCGACCACCACGCCCAACGCGCTGGTGCTGTGGGAAGCGCAATTTGGCGATTTCGCCAACGGTGCCCAGGTGGTGATCGATCAGTTCATCACCAGTGGCGAGCACAAGTGGGGCCGGCTCTGTGGTCTGACCATGCTGCTGCCCCACGGTTATGAAGGGCAGGGTCCGGAGCATTCCTCTGCACGCCTGGAGCGGTTCCTGCAGCTCAGTGCCGAGCACAACATTCAGGTCTGTGTGCCGTCCACTCCGGCCCAGGTCTACCACATGCTGCGTCGCCAGGTGATCCGCCCGCTGCGCAAGCCGCTGATCGCCCTGACGCCCAAGTCATTGCTGCGCCACAAGCTCGCGGTGTCCAGCCTGGAGGATCTGGCCGACGGCTCCTTCCAGACGGTCATTCCGGAGTTCGACAGCCTGGATCCGAAGAAGGTCGAGCGCGTGGTCATGTGCAGCGGCAAGGTGTACTACGATCTGCTGGAGAAACGCCGCAAGGATGGCATTGAAGACGCCGCGATCATCCGCATCGAGCAGCTGTATCCGTTCCCCGAGGACGATCTGGCCGAGGTGCTGGCCCCCTACAAGTCGTTGAAGAAGGTGGTCTGGTGCCAGGAAGAACCGATGAACCAGGGAGCCTGGTATTGCAGCCAGCATCACATGCGTCGGGTTATTGCCCAGCACAAGGTCAAGAATTTGTATCTGGACTACGCTGGACGTGAAGCCTCTGCGTCCCCTGCTTGTGGTTATCCGTCCCTGCACGCCGAACAGCAGGAAAAACTATTGCAAGACGCGCTTACCGCTTGAGCATCTGGCAGATAACAGAGATTTAATCTAAGGATCGAAAATGGCTATTGAAATCAAGGCCCCCACATTCCCCGAATCGGTTGCCGATGGCACCGTAGCGACCTGGCACAAGCAACCCGGCGACGCGGTCAAGCGCGACGAGCTGATTGTCGATATCGAGACCGACAAGGTCGTGATGGAAGTTCTCGCCGAGGCTGATGGCGTACTGGGCGAGATCGTCAAGGGTGAGGGCGAGACCGTGCTCAGCGGCGAGCTGCTGGGCACGCTGAACGAGGGCGGTGCTGCCGCACCCAAGGCGGCTGCCAAGGACGAGCCGCAGGCCGCCAGTCAGCCCACCGAAGTGGCCAACCCGGTTTCCGAGGGGCCCAAGGGCAGTGACGAGGAGCCGATGCTGTCTCCGGCCGCCCGCAAGATGGCCGAGGAAAACGGCCTGGCTCCGGCCGATATCGCCGGTACCGGCAAGGGTGGTCGCGTCACCAAGGAAGACGTGATGAACGCGGTTGAGGCGAAGAAATCCGCTCCCGCCAAGGCTCCCGCGGACGCTGCCAAGCCCGCCGCCCGGCCCGCTGCCGTGGACAACTCGGCGCTGGCCGAGGGCGACCGCGTGGAAAAACGCGTACCGATGACCCGCCTGCGTGCCCGCATCGCCGAGCGTCTGGTTGATGCCCAGTCGAGCATGGCCATGCTGACCACGTACAACGAAGTCAACATGAAGCCGATCATGGACCTACGCAGCAAGTACAAGGAACTGTTCGAGAAGAAGCACAACGGCGTACGCCTTGGCTTCATGTCGTTCTTTGTCAAGGCCGCGACCGAAGCGCTCAAGCGCTATCCGGCAGTCAATGCTTCCATCGACGGTAGCGATGTCGTCTATCACGGCTACCAGGATATCGGCGTTGCGGTGTCCAGTGACCGCGGACTGGTGGTGCCGATCCTGCGCAACACCGAGTACATGAGCCTGGCTACCATCGAAGGCACCATCGCCGACTTCGGTCGCAAGGCGAAGGATGGCAAGCTGTCCATGGAAGACATGACCGGCGGTACCTTCACCATTTCCAACGGTGGCGTATTCGGTTCGCTGTTGTCCTCGCCCATCGTCAACCCGCCTCAGGCGGCGATTCTTGGCATGCACAAGATCCAGGAGCGGCCCATGGCCGAGAAAGGTCAGGTGGTGATCCTGCCGATGATGTACCTGGCCCTGTCCTATGACCACCGCCTGATCGACGGCAAGGAAGCAGTGAGCTTCCTGGTTGCAATCAAGGAACTGCTGGAAGATCCGGCCCGCCTGCTGCTGGATATCTGATTTAACAGCTGCACGTTTCATACAGCACGCGGCGAGCTGCCCCTGAATGCCACAAGCATCGGGGCAGCGTCATCCTTACAGCTGCAACAGAGGAATTGGGTTATGAGTGATAAATACGATGTAATCGTCATCGGAGCCGGCCCCGGCGGCTATGTGGCTGCCATACGTGCTGCCCAACTGGGCATGAAAGTGGCCTGTGTCGAAAAGTACACCGGCAAGGATGGCAAGCAGGCCCTCGGCGGCACCTGCCTGAATGTGGGCTGTATCCCGTCCAAGGCGCTGCTGGACAGCTCCTGGAAATTCCATGAGGCCCAGGAAGGGTTCGATATTCATGGTATCGAGACCAAGGGCCTGAGCATCGACGTCAAGAAGATGATCGAGCGCAAGGACAAGATCGTCAAGCAGTTCACCGGCGGCGTGACGGCGCTGTTCAAGGCCAACGGCGTGACCAGCATTGAAGGCCACGGCAAGCTGCTGGCAGGCAAGAAGGTGGAAGTGACCGACGCTGACGGCAAAACGACCGTCTACCAGGCGGAGAACGTCATCCTCGCCTCGGGCTCGCGTCCCATCGAGATTCCGCCAGCGCCGCTGACCGACGATATCATCGTCGACTCCACCGGCGCGCTGGAATTCACCAGCGTACCCAAGAAACTGGGCGTGATCGGTGCCGGCATCATCGGTATGGAGCTGGGTTCGGTTTGGCGTCGTCTGGGCGCCGAAGTGGTCGTCTTTGAGGCCCTGGACAAGTTCATGGTGGCCGCGGACGATCAGATCGCCAAGGAAGCGCTCAAGACCTTTACCAAGCAGGGCCTGCAGATTCGTCTGGGTGCCCGGGTGACCGGTACCGAGATCAAGCGCAAGCAGGTAACGGTATCCTTCACCGATGCCGAAGGTGAGCAGCAACTCACGTTCGACAAGCTGATCGTTGCGGTAGGGCGTCGGGCTTATACCGAGAACCTGCTGGCAGCCGATACGGGTGTCGATATGGACGAGCGTGGTGTGATCTTCGTTGACGATTACTGCACCACCAGCGTGCCGGGAGTGTATGCCGTCGGCGACGTGGTGCGTGGCACCATGCTTGCGCACAAGGCCTCGGAAGAGGGCGTCATGGTCGCCGAGCGTATCGCCGGTCACAAGACAGCCATGAACTACGACCTGGTACCGGCCGTGGTCTACACTCATCCGGAAATCGCCTGGGTCGGCAAGAACGAGCAGCAGCTCAAGGCCGAAGGCGTTGAAGTCAATGTCGGCGTCTTCCCGTTTGCCGCCAACGGCCGTGCCGTGGCAGCCAACGAGACCGGCGGCATGGTCAAGGTGATCGCCGATGCCAAGACCGACCGGGTGCTGGGTGTGCACGTGATCGGGCCGAGCGCCGCCGAATTGGTTCAGCAGGGCGCGATCGGTATGGAGTTTGGCACCAGTGCCGAAGATCTGGGCATGATGGTGTTCTCGCATCCGACTGGTTCCGAGGCGCTGCATGAAGCAGCTCTGGCGGTAAACGGTCACGCAATACATGTCGCCAACCGCAAGAAGCGGTAATATATGGCGCCCGTGACCGAGCGGTCGCTCTGCGGCCGTACAGCACGGGCAGCCTTATCACGAAGCGGCAAATCCGGCCGAGCAATCGGTGCGGTCACCCCACAGGGTGATAAAGGGTAACGGCGGTCCTGTGAGTCCGTGGTTATGAAACGCAGTTCCTACACGATCAAAAACGGTAGATAAGCATGAATCTTCACGAATATCAGGGGAAGCAGCTGTTCGCTGAGTACG
>JAESUC010000182.1 GCA_016763285.1 Pseudomonas sp. | reverse complement strand
GTCGCGTTCCCCAAACGGCAACAATGAAGCGCCGTGAACCCCGAGCACCCACAGGGTTTAACTTCCAGCTTCCAGCTTCCAGCTGAAAACTCATCTTCAAAGCTCGTTCAACTTGCCGCTTGAAGCTTGCCACCTGCCGCCTGCCGCTTTTTTACGGCTAGTCGATCTCCCGACGAAACGGGGGCAATGCATTAAGGATCGCCTTGCCATAACGCTGGGTCACCAGCCGGCGGTCCAGCAAAGTGACGGTACCGCTATCCTGTTCGTTGCGCAGCAGGCGGCCGCAGGCCTGGATCAGGCGCAGGCAGGCGTCGGGCACGGCGATCTCCATGAAGGGATTGCCGCCATTGCGCTCGATCCACTCCGAGAGCGCGGCCTCGACCGGGTCATCCGGCACGGCAAAGGGGATCTTGGCGATGACCACATGCTCGCAGTATCGGCCCGGCAGATCGACACCCTCGGCAAAACTGGCCAGGCCGAAAATCACGCTTTTCTGCTGTTCATCCACCCGTGACCGGTGCTGGCGAATCAGCTCCTGCTTGGAGAGATCGCCCTGCACCAGTATCCGTTCACGAAAGGCACTGCCCAGCCCCGCATAGACTTCCAGCATCTGGCGCCGGGACGAGAACAGCACCAGACTGCCAAGGGCCTCTTCGAGAATACCCGGCAGATGCTGGATGATCGCGGCACTGTGACCGGCGCTGTCACGGGGATCGGCGCCGAGATCGGGAATGCGCAGCACGCCCTTCTCGGCATAGCGGAACGGGCTCGGGGCCATGGTGCACACCGCGCCACGGGGCAGCCCGGCGCGCTGACTGAAACGATCAAAACGGCCCAGGGCAGTCAGGGTGGCGGAGGTCACCAGGCAACCGAAGGCGCTGTGCCAGAGAAACTGACGCAGGGTATCAGCGGCCAGAATCGGACTGACGTGCACCTCGATGTCGTTCTGTTCGGTCAGGGTCAGCCAGCGCGCGGTGGGCGGCTTCTCGGGCGGATCCACCAGGCAGAACTGGGTCCATAGCGTCCAGTTGCCTTCCGAGCGGGCAAGCAAGGCACCAAACAGGGGGTACCATTCCTCGGCCTGGTGGGAGGTCACCCCGACGGCTTCCCCGTCCATGGCATCCTTGAGCTGGTCCACCAGCCGTTGCAGGAGGTCGGTAATGCGGCCAAAACCGGCTTTCAACTCTACGCCCATGTCACACAGATGCTCGGGGACGACGCCGTCCTTGAAGCGATGCTGTGGTCGCACCTGGCCGCTGAGATCCTCGGCACTGGCAAAGTCGGATACCTCGGTCAGCGCCTGGGCCATGAATTGCTGGTGCGGCTTGAGATCACGGGCCACCTGCGGCACCTGCTCCAGGGTCCGGCCGAAATCTCCGGGCAAGGGGTTCTGCGCCAGCAGCTTGGTCAGATTCTTGTCCAGCTGATCGAGCCAGTCGGCCGTGGCCGCCATGCGCGTGTGATGGGCAAAGTGGGCGATGGCCTTGTCCGGCAGGTGGTGACCCTCATCGAAAATATACAGGCAGTCGCGCGGATCGGGGAGGATGGCACCGCCACCCAGTGCCAGATCGGCCAGCACCAGATCGTGGTTGGTGACGATCACATCGACCTTCTGCACACCCTCGCGGGCCTTGTAGAAGACACACTGGTTGAAATGACCGCAGCGGCGATTGGTGCACTGGATATGGTCCGTGGTCAGCCGCGACCAGTCCTGGTCATCCAGTGCCGCCGGCCAGGAATCACGCTCGCCGTCCCACTTGCTGGTGGCCAGCGCGTCTACCATGCTGCTGTACAGCTTGAGGCCGGCCTCATCGATATCCAGCTTGAACCCTTCATCGGCAAAGCCCTGCTGGCGGCTGGCTGCAGACTGGTTCTCGCTGAGCAGCTGATCGAGCTTGGACAGGCAGACATAACGCCCCCGCCCCTTGGCCAGCGAGAACTGGAAATTGAGCCCGGCGTTGCGCTGAATATCCGGCAGATCCTTGAGCACAATCTGTTCCTGCAAGGCCACGGTCGCCGTTGAAATAACCAGCGGCTTGCCCAGATGCCGGGCGATCGGGATTGCCGCCAGACAATAGGCGACTGTCTTGCCGGTACCGGTTCCGGCTTCGACCACGGCCACGGCAGGCTCGCCGGCACGGCGGCCCTCGTCGTCGAGCTTGATGCCACCGAACAGCTTGGCCACTTCGGCAATCATGACCCGCTGGCCATAGCGCGGCTTGAGGGACTTGTTTTCGAGGAAGGTGCGGTAGGCCGTCTGGATCTGGCCTTTCAGTTGATCATTCAGCATGCGGGCTCCAGGCAAGAGCGGCATCATATCACTTCAGGCCGGGACGGGCTTGCCGTTGCTGCGGGCCGGCAGGTAACCTCTGGTTGCAGTTTGCACTTGCGAGGATAGCTCGCAGACCCGATTCTGACCCCTCAACCATCGCCCCACCGGAACGCCCATGTCCAGCACTCCTACCCAGGCCCTTTTGGGCATTCTTGATCAGTACCAGCCCCAGCGGCTGCTGTGTATCAGCGGAGACCCGATTCCGGCTGTCGCGGCCTACATCGAACAGCATCCGCAGTGCGCGTTGTTCGAAACCCATCAGGTGCCGCTTGCCGATGAGCTGGCCAACCAGCGCTATGACATGGCGATCGTGGCGGACCAGTTGGAGAAGCTGGACAAGCGTCAGGGCGTCGAACTGCTGGCCGGCCTGCGCAACCTGTCCGTCAGCCGCATGGCCGTGCTGGTAGAGCTGGAGCAGGCCCCCGACTGGCAGGCCAGCGACTTCTATGGGCTGGCGATGCAGCGCGATGCCCGCTTCGAGAAGGATCAGCGCTGCCTTACCCTGTTTACCTATGACCTTGCCGAATACAAGACTGTCCCCGACTGGTTGAATGCCAAGTACTGGGCCAATCCGGAAAACTTCGACCGCTACTGGTGGTAGTCATGCAGCCTGGCGTCCGCTCCGAACCCTGCCCCTGCGGCAGCGCGCTGCTCTACCAGGACTGCTGTGGCCGCCTGCACAGCGGGCAGCCCGCCGAGACCGCCGAACAACTGATGCGGTCGCGGTACTGCGCCTATACGCTCGGATTGATCGATTATCTTGTGAACACCACGTTGCCCGCACAACAGGCTCGGCTGGATGTCGCAGCTATGGCACAGTGGAGCAGGGAAAGCAGCTGGCTGGGATTGCAGGTGGAGACAGCTGCCGGGCGCGGCAATGATCAGGCTCAGGTCACCTTTACTGCGCGTTGGCGCGACCCGGACGGGAGCCCGCAGCAGCACCGGGAATGCTCCGATTTTGTCAGAAAGGAGGGCCGCTGGTATTTCATCGACCCCAATCATCGGGATGACAGCGGTCGCAATGCACCCTGCCCCTGCGGTTCCGGCAAGAAATACAAGCGTTGCTGCGCGATCTGAAGCCGCTAGCCCTGTCGCCATGGCCAGCCCAGCCGGCTCAGTCCTCCAGCTTGAGGTGGTCGGTATTGGGTACTGGCGCCCCTTCCGATCGCTTGAGCTCATCCAGATCCGCGCCCGGCGGTGCCAGGCTCAGTGCAGACAGGTCTATCGGCAGAGGCGTGAACGTCTCGTACTCATGCTGCATGTCACTACCCACCGGTGCAATGTCGAAATCGGGCGCCTCGACATCGCTGAAGGCAGCCATGTAGGCATCGCGGGGCTCGACTCTGGACCCTTTGGGCTCGGCGCCGGCCGCGGGGGCTGACGCTGGCTGCTCCGCTACCGGCTCGGCCGGAGAGTCGGACGCCATCGGATCGATACTGCACAGCGCTCCCGCCCGCTCTATTGCCTGGCGGTATTTCTGCGCTGCGGACTCATCCAGACCCTGCTTGATGACCACCCGGCGGCCGGAAAACAGCACATCCAGTTGCTCGCCTCCGACCTGGAACAGCTGGCCAATGCGTGCGCGGGCCTGCTCCTGGGTTACACCGGAACGTACCTGTCCTTGAAAAGCGATTTCGAAAAGAGGCATCTTGTCTCTCCCTGGGAATGATTAGTCCTGCAGCAATGGCGCCATTTGATTAGTATGGACAGACGCGAGCAGTCCGGCAACACGATAAAATTCAGTCTGCTGCTTACCAGGAGGGAGACATGTTCAGAATCGCTGCGGCCTTGGTCCTGATGACAGGTCTGGCACTTGTGACCGGCTGCTCCATGTTTGGTCCGTCCTACACCAAACCCGAGATTGCCCTGGCCAACGTCGAGATGCTCAAGGCCAACCTGTGGGAGCAGTCGTTCCGGCTCCGCCTGCGTGTCGACAATCCCAATGACCGCAGCCTGCCCATACGCGGCATGCAGTACCAGATATATCTGAACGATGCCCGCCTGGCGACCGGTGTCAGCGATCAGGCGTTTACCGTGCCGGCCTACGGCTCGGAATATTTTGAATTGAATGTGCGCTCCAACCTGTGGCGCCACATTGGAGACATCGTCAGACTGGTCGAAACCCAGCAGGCCATCGATTATCGGATAGAAGGTCATATCCGCACCGGCCTGTTCTTTTCGCCCACGCTGACGCTGCGCGAAAAGGGCACCCTGGACCCCGCAGACCTGAGTCTCTGAGATTATGACAACACTGAACATGCTCGCCCTGGCAGGACTGATCATCATTCTGGTACTGGCTGCCTATGCCCTGTCGCTCTGGCGGGAAGTCCGCCGCAAGACCGAACTGGAACAGCAGCAACAGCACGACCGTGAACAGCGCCTGGCCGAAGACATCGAGTTCCTGGCGCAGAGCCTGGTCAACGGTCAGGTACCACCCATCGAGGGTGCCATACGCATCAAGGTGCTGCTGGACAATTACACCGGCCCGCGCCGGGAGATGCTCGATCTGGCCGTATTCGAGACGGTCTATGACGCGACTGCGCACATCCCGACCCACCAGGCCTGGAAGGACCTGCCGCGCACCACCCGCAGGGAGCATGAAGAGACCATGCTGGCCATCGAAACCGGCCACAAATCACGCCTCGAGGAGGCTGCAGCGCAGTTGAGCCAGGGCCTGGCCGACAAGCGCTGACAGGCTTGCCGCCGGGTTCTGAACCTGCCGGGCAGGAAGCCCGGCAGGGTATTGGATCAGACTACCGAGTTGCCGCCGTCCACGGCGATCGCCTGACCGGTCACATGGCGTGAGGCCTCGGAAGCCAGGAATACGGCTGGCCCCTTGATGTCCTCTTCCCCACCGATACGGCCCAGGGGCGTGCCCTGCTTGATCATCTCGGTCACCTTTTCCAGACCCTTGGCCAGCTTGGTCGGGAAATAGCCGGGGCAGATGGCGTTGACATTGATGTTGTAGGCGCCCCACTCACCCGCCAGCGCGCGGGTCAGGTTGATAGCAGCGGCCTTGCTGGTGTTGTAGGCCACGGTATGGATGCCCGAATTGGCACGATTACCCTTGAAGCCGGCAATCGAGGCAATGTTGATGATCTTGCCCGACTGGCGGGGAATCATGAAACGTCGGGCGACTTCCTGTGCCATCAGGAAGCACACATCGACGTTGAGGGTCATGACCTTCTGCCAGCCTTCGTAGCTGTGGTCCTCGGCCGGCTGCCCCCAGGTGGTTCCGGCATTGTTGACCAGGATGTCCACGGTACCGAACTTGGCTTCGACCGCATCGACCAGCCCCTTGACCGGCTGGGTGTCGAGCTTGCCCAGATCACAGGCCAGGCCGCCGGCCTCAATGCCCTGGGCATTGAGCTGGGCGACGACTTCATCGACTTCGGCCGCATTACGCGCGCTGATGAAGACCTTGGCACCCTGCTCGCCCAGGGCTTCAGCCATCTGCAGTCCCAGACCCTTGGTGCCACCAGTGATCAGGGCCACCTTGCCAGTCAGATCGAACAATTGCTTGACGCTCATGGGATATCCTCTTGTTTGATTAGTAGACAGAAACGTGGACACATCATACCGACTCCGGAGCGTCCGACCGACCATCAGTGATCCGGGTGATGTACCACCACCTCCCGGTGTTATCATGCCCCCCCTTTTTCTGCGGTGACGCCCCATGGCCCAACACGATTTCCGGCACAGTCTTTTCAACCCGGCGCACACATTGATCGAGTGCCGCACGCTGGCGGCCGGCCTGTATCAGGTAACCGGTCATGGCGGCGGCATCCAGCCTGGCGACACCCTGATCTGTACGGTCAAGGGAAGCCGCGATCTTCCCATGACACTGGAGGTGGACAAGGTACGCTACCTGATCAACCCACCCGGTCAATGGACCGCCACGGCCAGGGGTCCCGATCTGCGCGGACAGGCCGTGCTCGGCTGGTCGATACGCTGCGATGAGTGTAGCCGAGAGGAGCCCTTCGAATTTCTGGTACTCGAGAGCGACTCCCTGCCCGTGCGCACCAGCAAGGCCGTAGCCCGGATCGGCGCAATGGGCTGGCAGCCCCGGGGCGAAAATCACCTGTGTCCAACCTGCGCAAAAAAACAACCCGACTGAGGCACCTCAGAACAGGCTGAGTTGTTCACCAAGCAGGCTGTGAGCGTGATCCAGACGCACGCCCACGCCGATCAATCTGACCGGTCGGCCGCCGCGCGCGAAGGCCTGAATACAGAGTTCGCGGTAGCCTTCGGGGGTGACCGGCGCACCTGCCTGCTCCAGCGTGGTCTGGGTAAAGTCATGGAATTTGAGTTTGATGAAGGGCTTGCTGACGCGGTATTCCCCTTCGAGCCGGCCGAGCCGTTGCGCCAGCTTCTCCAGCAAGGGCGCCAGGGCGTGCAGGCAGGCATCCAGATCCGGTAGATCCTGGTCGTAGGTATTTTCCACGCTGACCGACTGTCGCTTGCTTTCCACCGTCAGGGGCCGATCGTCAATACCCCGGGCAAGCTGCCACAAGCGCTCACCGAAGCTGCCAAACTCCTTGGCCAGGTCCTGCTTGCGCCAGGGCAAGAGTTCCGCGCAGACGTCCACCCCCAGGCTCTTCAGGCGCGCTGCAGTGACCCTCCCAACCCCATGCAGGCGCTCGACCGGGAGTTTCTTGACGAACGCCTCTACCTCGTCGGGCAGGATCACCATCAACCCATCAGGCTTGTTCCAGTCACTGGCGATTTTCGCCAGAAACTTGTTGGGTGCCACTCCGGCGGACACGGTAATACCCTGATCGGCCTGCACCAGGCGCCTTATTTCCTTTGCCATCAGAGTAGCGCTGCCACGGCAGGACTCACTGGCCGTGACGTCAAGATAGGCTTCATCCAGCGACAGCGGCTGAATAAGTTCGGTAAACCGGGTAAAGATGGCGTGGATTGCCTGCGAGGCTTCGCGGTAGGCCGCCATACGCGGCGGAACGATCAGCAGGTCGGGGCACAGCCTGCGCGCATAGGCCGAAGCCATTGCCGAGCGCACACCGAACGCCCGGGCCTCATAGTTGCAGGTAGCGATCACGCCGCGCTTGTCCGGATCACCACCCACCGCCAGGGGGCGACCGCGCAGACGCGGATCGTCGCGCATTTCTATGGCAGCGTAAAAACAGTCACAGTCGACATGGATGATTTTGCGCACGGCGGGCTGACTCGGCTAGCTCGGCAGGGATCGGTTGAGGATCCCATTGTACGCGATCACCGGGCCTACAGCGTTTGACCGCTGGTCGTTCTGGCTTGAATGGTGGGCGTCAGCTCGCCACCACCTGGTTCCGGCCTGCCTCCTTGCCCTGGTAGAGCGCCTTGTCGGCGCGACGAATCACGTCCTCGATGGTGGCATCCTCTGCTACCACCTCCGTGACCGCAAAAGTCGCGGTAACCTGGAGCACCTTGTCTCCCACATTCACCGGGCTGGCCTGCAGCTTCTCGCGCAGCCGACTGATGACCGTCAGCGCATTGTCGAGATCGGTATCAGGCAACAGCAGGATAAACTCCTCGCCACCAAAGCGCCCGACGATGTCCGTATGCCGGAGCGTGTCCACGAAAAGATCGGAAATGTGCTTGAGCACCTGGTCACCGGCGTCGTGGCCATGCTCGTCGTTGACCCTCTTGAAATGGTCCAGATCGGCGACGCACAGTGACAGCTTGCTGCCATGGCGCTTTACCCGCTCCTGCTCACGGGAGAACAGGTTTTCGTATTGCCGGCGATTGAGTAGTCCGGTCAGCGGATCGGTGGTCGCCTGAAGCTTGAGCTCGACTTCGAGCGCTTCACGGCGCTTGATCTCCGCCTGCAGGGACTGGTTGACCTGCACTGTTTCCATGAACAGCGCGTATTGCTGCCGGCTGGCCAGATTCAAACGCGTGGCGGCAAAGTAGCCGACAATGGTGGGAAAGCACAGGATAAAGAACAGAGCCACTAGCGTCGGCGGCTCCGCGCCGAGCAGAAACAGGCAATACAATGTGCCGAAAATGCCAAAAAACGCGACGATATTGGAATGAACCACGCGGTTCGGGATAAAGATGTACAGACTGATCAGTATTATGACTGTGACACCAATGTTCCAGCTGACGATGTCAGGCCGTACGAAATAGATAATAAAGAAGAGCAGGAATCCCAGAACCTCAAGGATCGAGACCCCTACGCCGTCCTTGGCAAGATCTGATCGATATTTGACCATTACCGAAAACGACAGCAGGAAGAAGGCCGATAAAAGCCGGGAACCCATCAGATGATAGAAACCGTCACTGTGCCCCAGGGCCATGAAATCCAGCCAGCCGAATGCCACAAGCAGGAAGGCCCACACCCGAAGGGCGACGACCAAATGCCGTGCGGTCACTTCCTTGACGTGTTCCCGGTAGTCACTCTCGGTGTGCTTTGACAGGAATTCCCCGCGCCAGACAGACAGGGCAAAATGATCGGTATGTTTGGTCACCTTGGACTCCACCGCCGCGGAGGGCGATATTTATTATTTTTTGATCGGCTGACTCTTTTTGGAGCATACGCCAAAGGAGTCGCTTTAGCCAAATAGCAATGATGGCATTGTGACGCACATCAAAGAACGCGGGGCCTGGCGAGCTGTTTGCCCTGATCACGGAGCGCGACCTTACCCAGGCATAACCCGCGAGGAAAAAATCTTTTCTGTTCAATCGCTTGACAGCCCTCCGCCAATGAGTAGAATGGCGCCCTCAGACGCGGGGT
>JAESUC010000181.1 GCA_016763285.1 Pseudomonas sp. | reverse complement strand
TCAATCTCGAGAAAGCCCCAGAGATCGCTCTGGAAGATGTTGCGCGCATACAGCTCGAAGACCTGCCCCTGATTGAGGAAGATCACTCGATATATCGGTTGTTTGTCTTTGCTCATAACGGAACTGTAAGAACCTGTGGCAAGCGAGCCGGATCAGCACATCTGACGGGCGCGGATGATAGCACAGCGCAGGACATCCACTCCCCTGTCAGTGTATAATTTCGCTTTTGACGAGGCTACGCCCAGCGCATCCCATGGCCAAGAAACTCTTTATTCAGACCCACGGTTGCCAGATGAACGAGTATGACAGCTCGCGCATGGCCGACCTGCTCGGGGAAAACCAGGCGATGGAAATGACCGATCGCCCGGATGAAGCCGACATCATCCTGCTCAATACCTGCTCGATCCGCGAGAAAGCCCAGGAAAAGGTGTTCTCCGAACTGGGCCGCTGGCGCCCCCTGAAAGACAAGAATCCGGACCTGATCATCGGTGTCGGCGGCTGCGTCGCCAGTCAGGAGGGCTCGGCCATCCGTGACCGCGCGCCCTACGTGGACGTGGTGTTCGGACCGCAGACCCTGCATCGTCTGCCGGAGATGATCAATGCGGCACGCACTACGCACAAGCCGCAGGTAGATGTGTCCTTCCCGGAAATCGAGAAATTCGACCGCCTGCCCGAGCCCCGCGTTGACGGTCCTACTGCGTTCGTTTCAATCATGGAAGGGTGCAGCAAGTATTGCAGCTTCTGCGTGGTGCCCTATACCCGTGGCGAAGAGGTCAGTCGCCCGTTTGACGACGTCCTGGCCGAGTGCATACACCTTGCCGAGAATGGCGTGCGGGAGATCACCCTGCTGGGCCAGAACGTCAATGGCTACCGGGGTCAGACCCACGAAGGCACCATCGCCGATCTGGCCGATCTGATCCGGGTCATCGCCGAGATCGACGGCATTGACCGCATCCGCTACACCACATCGCATCCGCTGGAATTCTCCGACAGCCTGATCCGTGCCCACGCCGAGGTACCCGAGCTGGTCAAGTACCTGCATCTGCCGGTGCAGTCCGGGTCCGACCGGGTGCTCGCCGGCATGAAGCGCAACCACACGGCACTGGAATACAAGTCCCGCGTGCGCAAACTGCGCGCTGCCGTTCCGGACATGATTCTCAGCTCGGACTTCATCATCGGCTTTCCGGGCGAAACCGACAGGGATTTCGAGCAGACCATGAAACTGGTGGAAGACATCGGCTTCGACTTCTCCTACTCGTTCATCTACAGCGCCCGGCCGGGTACACCGGCGTCCGATCTGCCCGATACCACCCCCATGGAGGTGAAGAAGCAGCGGCTGCAGATTCTGCAAACCCGTCTGAATCAGCAGGGTTTCGACAACAGCAGGCGCATGGTAGGCACCGTGCAGCGCATCCTGGTCAGCGATTACTCGAAGAAGGACCCCGGCATGCTCCAGGGCCGCACCGAGCATAACCGGATTGTCAATTTTCGCTGCGACAATCCCCGGCTGATCGGGCAGTTTGTCGATGTCGCCATTGATGAGGCGTTGCCGCACTCCCTGCGCGGCACACTGGTGGCCGAGACCGTTCACTGACAACCGAATACTGCCTGAGATAGCGCTCTGGGCACGCCCTTCGGGGTGGGCCCGGACCGCTTATCGCGGCATCTTTGCATCGCGTCTGTTGCGCGCTATGCTGTGATTTCCCGAATTCCATGAGGTTACTGACAGATTATTTTGAACGCTCCCCTGCAAATACATCGTTTCAGCATCGAGCCCGTCGATCCCCGCCGCCTTGCCAACCTGTGCGGGCAGTTCGACGAACACCTTTTGCTCATAGAGCAGCGATTGGGCATCGAGGTGCGCAACCGCGGCAACCAGTTCGAGCTGATTGGCGAGCCCGAGCTCGCGCGCTCGGCCGAAGCGGTTGTACGCCAGCTGTATCGGGAGACACGCGACAACACCGAGCTGACGCCAGATACCGTTCACCTGTTCCTGCAGGAATCCGGGCTCGAAAACCTCAGCGAAACCCTGCACAGCAGCGGCCAGGCACCGGTGGTATTGCGTACGCGCAGGATGGCCATCCAGCCCCGTGGCCCCAACCAGCAGAGTTACGTGCGCTCCATCCAGGAATACGACATCAATTTCGGCATCGGACCGGCAGGCACCGGCAAGACCTATCTGGCCGTCGCCTGCGCAGTGGATGCGCTTGAGCGCGAACAGGTCCGGCGTATTCTGCTGGTTCGCCCCGCAGTGGAAGCCGGCGAAAAGCTGGGTTTCCTCCCCGGCGATCTGGCGCAGAAGATCGATCCCTACCTGCGTCCCCTGTATGACGCGCTGTATGAAATGCTGGGTTTCGAGAACGTGGCCAAGCTGATCGAGAAGCAGGTAATTGAAGTCGCCCCTCTCGCCTATATGCGCGGGCGCACCCTGAACAACAGCTTCATCATTCTCGATGAGAGCCAGAACACCACGCTGGAACAGATGAAGATGTTCCTGACGCGGATCGGCTTTGGCTCAACTGCCGTGATCACCGGTGACGTCACCCAGGTGGACCTGCCCCGCGGCACCAAGTCCGGGCTGGCCCATGTGGTCGAAGTGCTCAAGGACGTCAAGGGCATCGGGTTCACCCACTTCAAGTCCAAGGACGTGGTACGTCATCCCCTGGTGCAGCGCATCGTCGAAGCCTATGACCGGTTTGAACTGCGTCAGGAAGGCGAGCGCAAGGAGCGCAGCAATGAATCCTGAGCCGCCCCCTGCGACACCGGCCGTTCTTGATCTGGACATACAGCGAGCAAGCGCTGCGCGCGACCTGCCTGATGATGACAGCTTTCGACTCTGGGCCGGGCTGGCACTGCAGAGCCATCCCGATCATGAGCTGACCATCCGCCTGGTCGATGAAGAAGAAAGCCAGAGCCTGAACTGCGATTATCGGCACAAGGACTATCCTACCAATGTGCTCTCCTTTCCGGCCGACCTGCCACCCGAACTGAATATCCCGCTGCTTGGCGACCTGGTGATCTGTGCGCCTGTAGTCGAGCGCGAGGCGCTGGAACAGGGCAAGCCGCCCATGGCGCATTGGGCGCACATGGTCATCCATGGCTGTCTGCACCTGACCGGCCATGATCACGAGGAAGAAGCCGAAGCCCAGGAGATGGAAGCGCTCGAGCGCAATTTGCTCGCGCAGCTCGGCATCGCCGACCCTTATCTGGATGAACGCGAGTGAACCTGGCGCACAACCAACTGACCCAACACGCTGTATCCATTGACACAACGAGTAGAAAGGAACCATGAGCGAAGATCGATCGACCAACGGACACAAGACCTGGCTGGACAAACTGGTCCAGGCTTTTGTCCATGAACCCAAGAACCGCCAGGAACTGCTGGAACTGCTCCGCGAGGCGCATGCCAACGAAGTACTGGATATCGAGGCCCTGTCGATTATCGAAGGTGCCCTGCAGGTCTCGGACATGCAGGTGCGCGACATCATGATCCCTCGCTCGCAGATGATCACCATCCGCTCGAGCCAGACACCCCGCGAATTCCTGCCCGAAGTCATCGAAGCCGCCCACTCGCGCTTCCCGGTGACGGGTGAAAGCCTGGATGACGTGCTCGGCATTCTGCTCGCCAAGGATCTCCTGCCCCTGCTGCTCGAGGACAATACCGAGCGTTTCAACATCAAGGAGATCCTCCGTCCGGCGACCTGCGTACCCGAGTCCAAGCGGCTGAACGTGCTGCTCAAGGAATTTCGCGCCACGCGCAATCACATGGCCATCGTGATCGACGAGTACGGCGGCGTATCGGGTCTGGTCACCATCGAGGATGTACTCGAACAGATCGTCGGCGATATCGAGGATGAGCACGATATCGACGAGGACAGCCAGATCAAACCGCTGCACAGCGGCGATTTCCTGGTCAAGGGTCTGACCCCCATCGAAGATTTCAACGAGCATTTCGGCACCGAGTTTCCCGATGAGGAATTCGATACCGTTGGCGGCCTGGTGATGAATGCCTTTGGTCATCTGCCGCGACGCAACGAAGTCGTCGAACTGGACGGCTTCCGCGTGCGCGTGCTCAATTCCGACAGCCGCCGGGTACACCTGTTGCGAGTCACCGTAGTCGACGCCTGAGACCACCATGCCCCTGCTGAATACTCTGACCCACTGGCTGCGCGCGCCAGGCTGGCCGGGCCATGTGCTGGCCCTGCTGGCGGGTGCGCTGAGCACCCTGGCCCTGAGCCCCTTCGACCTCTGGCCCCTGGGACTGGTGTCGATTGCCCTGCTGTATCAGGGCCTGCAACTGCCCGGGCCAGCCCAGTCCGCCCTGCGCGGCTGGTTCTGGGGCATGGGACTGTTCGCCAGCGGTGTGTCCTGGGTGTACATCAGCATTCATGTGCATGGTTATGCCTCGCCGGTGCTTGCCGGCTTGCTGACCGGCGGCTTTGTTGCCGGACTGGCACTGGTGATCGCGCTGATGGCCTGGATATGGGCGCGCTGGCTCCGGCCGGCGCAAGCGCCATGGCTGGCCTGCCTCGGATTCGCCGCGCTCTGGGTGCTGCAGGAAGTCTTCCGCGGCTGGTTCCTGACCGGATTCCCCTGGCTTTACCATGGCTATACCCATACCGATACCTGGCTGGTCGGTTGGGCGCCGGTGGGTGGCGTCTGGCTCCTGAGCTTCCTCAGTGTGCTCACCGCCTGTTTGCTCGCCGAACCGCGGCTCTGGAAGCGCCTCTGGCCCGCGGGCTCGGCGGCTGTACTGCTGCTGGCCATGTGGCTGGGCGGCAAGGCACTGACTCTGCCGGAGTGGACCCGTCCGGCCGGTCCGCCGCTGTCCGTCGCGCTGATCCAGGCCGATATTCCGCAATCACGCAAATGGGATCCGGCGCATATTGATCATACCCTGAGCCTCTACCGCGACCTCAGTGTGGCCCAGGGCCCGGTCGACCTGATTGTCTGGCCGGAAACAGCCGTGCCGGTCCTGCAGAGTCAGGCCATCGCTTTTACCGATGGCATGGCAGCGCGACTGGCGGCGCAGGGCACGACGCTGATTACCGGCATCCCGGTGGACGACTACGAAAGCGGCGAGCTGCAGATCTATAACGGCATCATGGTCGCCGGTGAGGCCGACCAGCAGTACCTGAAGCACAAACTGGTGCCCTTTGGCGAATACGTGCCGCTGCAGGACCTGCTGCGCGGTCTGATTGCCTTTTTCGATCTGCCGATGTCCAGCTTCTCCCGCGGACCGGCGGTGCAGGCGCCACTGGAAGCGGCCGGCTACCGATTGGCGCCCTTCATCTGCTATGAAGCGGTCTATCCCCATTTCGCGGCACGGCTGGCCGCCAGGAGCGAGCTGCTGATCACCATCAGTAACGACAGCTGGTTCGGTCGCTCCATAGGCCCCCTGCAGCATCTGCAAATGGCTCGCATGCGCGCGATCGAGAGCGGTCGCTGGATGATCCGCGGTACCAACAATGGGGTGACTGCCCTGATTGATTTCCGTGGCCGGATCACCGAGCGCATACCGCAGTTCGAGCAGGCGGTGCTGCGCGGGGAAATCCACCCCCGTACCGGGCTGACGCCCTACCTGCGCTGGCGCGCTTGGCCGCTGGGGTTAGTGGTGCTGACCTGTCTCGTAGCCTGCATGATAGTGCGCCGCAGAAGTGAGCGGCCCAGCCGGGGCTGAGCCCGGCAGCGGCATGGTGTTTCCCAGGGCCTGCAGGATACGCCAGAGCAGGCGCTGATCCTCCGGCGTCAGACCGCTGAGCTCCAGCTCGGTCAAGGCTGGCGGGCTTCCCTCCATCCACTGGCGTGTGTGGGCCATGTCCATCGCCTGATCCAGACGACGCAGCAGCCGCCCGTAGGAGGAATCCCGGCTCCGGTCCTGCGATTCGGGTACCGTCCCTTTCATTAAACACATCTCCTCTGGTATTGCCCGGCGGACTACCACACACCGGTCTGTTACCCAGAGCATAGTTGCCCTGCCGAGCTATGCAGGCCTGCGGCGACGAATGGCATGGACTACCTGCGGGCAGCCCGGTGGTGTATCCTGCGCTATTCGATTCGCGCAGCGACCTGACCGGTGCCGGGCAGAGGCTCCAGCAGCCTCCGAGGGCTTACCGGCCGCGCTGCAAGATAATCCGCTAGCCAGACGAGCCCATACAGCCCCCATGCAAGAACAGTACTCTCCCCGCGATATAGAAAGCGCTGCCCAGACCGACTGGGATCGCAATGAAGTCTTCACGGTGTCGGAAACACCAGACCAGGATACGTTCTACTGCCTGTCGATGTTCCCCTACCCCAGCGGCAAGTTGCACATGGGGCATGTGCGCAACTACACCATTGGTGACGTCATCAGCCGCTATCAGCGCATGCAGGGCCGCAACGTCCTGCAACCGATGGGCTGGGATGCGTTCGGCATGCCGGCAGAAAACGCCGCAATGAACAACAACGTGGCCCCTGCCAAGTGGACCTACGACAATATCGACTATATGCGCACCCAGCTGAAGAGCCTGGGTCTGGGTATGGACTGGTCCCGCGAGTTCGCCACCTGTACACCGCAGTACTATCGTTGGGAGCAGTGGCTGTTTACCCGCCTGTTCGAGAAGGGTGTGATCTATCGCAAGAACGGCACGGTCAATTGGGATCCGATCGACCAGACCGTACTGGCCAACGAGCAGGTTATTGATGGTCGTGGCTGGCGTAGCGGCGCGCTGATCGAAAAGCGCGAGATCCCGATGTACTACTTCCGGATCACCGATTATGCCGAAGAACTGCTCAGCTCGCTGGACGACCTGACCGGCTGGCCTGAGCAGGTCAAGACCATGCAGCGCAACTGGATCGGCAAATCCGTCGGCATGGAAGTGCATTTCCCCTACGACAAGGCGAGCATTGGCGAAAGCGGCAAGCTCAAGGTCTTCACCACCCGCCCCGACACACTGATGGGCGTGACCTACATGGCCGTAGCCGCCGAACACCCGCTGGCCACCATCGCTGCCCGGGGCAATGCACCACTGCAAAGCTTTGTGGATGAGTGCAAGCGCGGCGGCGTGGCAGAGGCCGATATCGCTACCCAGGAAAAGAAGGGCATGCCCACCGGGCTCTTTGTCGAGCATCCGCTGACCGGCGAGAAGCTGCCGGTATGGGTGGCCAACTACGTCCTGATGACCTATGGCGAAGGCGCCGTCATGGCCGTGCCGGCGCACGATGAACGCGACTTTCATTTCGCTACCCAGTACGGCCTGCCGATCAAACCGGTGGTGCGTACCAGCGCCGGTGACGAAACACCGGCTCCCTGGCAGGATGCCTATGGCGAGAAAGGCGAGCTGATCAATTCCGAAGAATTTGATGGCCTGGATTTTTCCAGTGCACTGGTCGCCATTGGCGATGTACTGGCACAGAAAGACCTTGGCGCACCGCGGACCCAGTACCGCCTGCGTGACTGGGGCATCAGCCGCCAACGCTACTGGGGCTGCCCTATCCCGATCATTCACTGCGAAACCTGCGGCGACGTACCCGTGCCGGAAGATCAGTTGCCGGTGGTGCTGCCGGAGGACGTGGTCCCCGACGGCAACGGCAGCCCGCTGGCACGCATGCCCGAATTCTACGAATGCGCCTG
>JAESUC010000180.1 GCA_016763285.1 Pseudomonas sp. | reverse complement strand
TGGCCAACTTTCGGGGTGTGTTTCTGGAACTCTACGGACCGGCCCATGAATACGACCTGCGCATCAAGACCACCCAGCTGGAAAAACCCTGGCAGTCCTTTCGTCACGGGCTTGAGGTGAGTCCGCAATGGACCCGATTCCACGTACCCTATGCCGATTTTATCGCCCACCGCACGGATGCCAGGCTGGACCCCTCCCTGATCAGAAGCCTGGCGGTGGTCGCCATTGGCGAGGCCTTTGATGTGGACGTCTGTGTTCGTCGCGCAGGCTTCTTTACCTGAGCACGCAGCCGTATAAAGAGATGGGCAAAGTGCTTTTCAGTAAGTAGAATGCGAACCGTTTGTATTACGTTGCTTGTGCGCGCTCCGATTCTGGTGTGCGCCATGCGCCACGGTTCTTCTTACTTACCCATCAGAGCAACCCCCCATGTCATCCACCCGCTTCAAGCCCTCCGCCCTTTCCCTTGCTGTTGCCCTGGCCACGATGGCGCCGTTTGCACAGGCTCAGAATACCACTCAGGACGAGTCGACCGAATTGGCCACGACCGTGGTGAGCGCCAGTGCCGACGCTTCCGCGGACGGTCTGCCGGCGCCTTATGCAGGTGGCCAGGTGGCGAGCGGAGCGCGAATCGGTATTCTCGGCAACGCCGATTACATGGAAACGCCGTTCACCGTGACCAGTTACACGGAAATGCTGATCGAGGACCAGCAGGCAGCCAGCATCGGCGAGGTACTGATCAATGATCCCGCGGTGCGCGTGGCACGCGGTTTTGGCAACTTCCAGCAGGTCTATCTGGTCCGTGGCTTGCCGATCTTCTCGGATGACATGTCCTACAACGGTCTGTTCGGCCTCCTGCCGCGGCAATACCTGGGCACCGAGTTTGTCGAGCGAGTGGAAGTACTGCGTGGTGCGAACGCCTTCCTGTACGGCGCTGCCCCTGGCGGTAGCGGTCTCGGCGGCGCCATCAATATCGTGCCCAAGCGGGCACCGAACCAGCCACTGAACCAGGTGACCGCGGGCGTGCGCTCGGGTGGTCAGGCCTATGTGGCCGGCGACTTCGCCCGCCGCTCCGAGGACGACCGTTTCGGCCTGCGCCTGAATCTGGCCCGCCGCGACGGCGATACTGCAGTGGACGGTGAGTCCACTGAACTGGACGTGGTCGCCATTGGCGCGGATTTCCGTCAAGGCAATCTGCGAGTATCGGCGGACATCGGGCACCAGGATCATCGCCAGGACGAATCGCAGCCGAACATCACCATCGCCCCGGGTCTGGACATTCCCTCCACGCCGGACGCCTCCGAGAGCATCGCCCAGCCATGGACCTATTCCAGTGCCCGGGATACCTTCGGCACACTGCGCGCTGAATATGATTTTCGTGACAATCTGACTGGCTGGATCGCCGGTGGCATGCGTCGCGGAGACGAGTCTGGAGACTTTGCCAACCCCACAGTTATCAATGCCGCCGGTGATACCAGCTCCTTCCGTTTTGCCAACGTGCGCGAAAACCGGGTGGAAACCGGCGAAGCCGGCCTGCGCGGCGCCTTCGCCACGGGTGCGGTAGAACATACCGTCACATTATCGGCGGCGGTGTTCTCGTCAGAGGAGCGCAACGCGTTCGGTTTCTCCGACTTCGGCGGCTTCGGCAGCAATCTGTATGCGCCTGTAGATGTCGCTGCGCCGCCGACAACCGCGTTTGTTGGTGGCAATACCGACAACCCGCAGGTCACCGAGGAAGTCGATACCCGTAGCGTGGCGCTGGCCGATACTCTGTCACTGATGGATGACCGTCTGCGCGTGACCCTGGGGGCACGTCATCAGCACATCGAAACCCACAGTTATGACGCCTCCTCCGGCGCTGAAACAGCCGAGTATTCCGAGAGCGCCGTCACGCCCATCGCCGGGGTGGTCTACCAGATCAATCCCGAGTTCTCTGCCTATGCCAACTACATTGAAGGCCTGGTCAAGGGAGACGTCGCACCGGCCTCGACGGCTACGCAACCGGTGAACAACCCGGGCGAGGCGCTGGAACCCTACAAGACCCGGCAGAGCGAAGTCGGTCTCAAGTACGATGGCGGTCGTTTTGGCGGCAGCGTTGGCGTGTACCAGAGCCGCAAGCCGATTGGCGGGATCGAGAACAACACCTTCAAGGTCGTTGATCATCAGGAAAACCTCGGCCTGGAGCTGACCGCCTTTGGCCAGCCGGTGTCCGGCCTGTCAGTGCTTGGTGGCATCAGCCTGCTGGATGCCGATGTCGATGGGCAGGAAGCAATAGGTTCACCCAGCACTCAGGCCAACCTGGGGCTCGACTGGATGGTGCCGGGTGTGAACGGGCTATCGCTTGACGGTCGCGTGATTTACACCAGCGAGCAGTACGCCGACCTGGCCAACACCCAGGAAGTGCCCTCCTGGACCCGGCTCGATCTGGGCGCGCGATACACCACGTTCATCAACGATGCGCAGCAGCTGACCCTGCGTGCGCGTGTCGAGAACGTGGCGGATCGGGACTACTGGGCATCGGCAGGTGGCTTCCCGGGTTCGGGTTACCTCACCGTGGGGGCGCCACGTACGCTGATTGTTTCCACCACGCTCGATTTCTGAGCCAGACAGACTGATCCGGGCCGTACGCCTGGATCAGTCTCTGCGCTACAAAAGCTCAGTATCTTCGCAGATCAGCTTCGCCCGAATGGTTTCGGTGGTGTAATCACCGCCTACGCGCAGCTCCACTTCCTCTCCGGGTCTGAGGGTCGCCTCGGGGAAAAAGGTCCAGGAATCCTCCGCCGGCTCCGGCTCAAGGGTGCAATGCACGGTACTGTCGTGGTTGTTGGTCAGGCGCAGCCGTTTGTAATTCTCCGGCGTGAGAACGTCGGGAACCTGCTCCGACTCCAGGATCCAGGTACGAACATCCAGGCCATTGAGCTCCTGGTCCAGCAGGATTTCGGTTTCAGCGAGGGCGATGGCGGGCAGGCAGCCGATAACGGCGCAGACATGGAAAAGTTTCATAGCAGTACTCCTTCCGATTGCATCGGGGTCCGTACCCATGTGAGTGCCAGGACAGGGTCAGGTTCCGGTCTTTCCGACCGGAGACCGGGCTGCCGAGCATGGCTGTGTGGCAAAACTTTTCTTGACGTGGCGCTGAGGCAGGCCTAGATTCGAAGCATGAAACAGCTCAGCGTATGTGTAAGCCAGATGATTATGACCGCCATTCCAGTATTGGCGGGCTGACTTAAGTCGCTCTGAAAACCCGCCCTCGAGGCGGGTTTTTTGTTTCTGTCTCCTGGGCCATAACCTGACAGGAGTCCGTATGTCCCTTGCCTCAGCGCAGCCAGCGGTTGAAGA
>JAESUC010000179.1 GCA_016763285.1 Pseudomonas sp. | reverse complement strand
GGGGCGCGCGTACAATGCACGCATTATCCACTATGAGGTGTCCCATGTCCTTCGCCGACCAACTCGAGCGCCTGCAGGAATTTCTTGATGCAGACGACCTGCACGATGAAGCACTGGATTACCTTGCCGCGCACGGCTATCTCGCTGCGCTGTGCATCAGTCCGGTTGATGTGCCAGAAGAGGAATGGATTGCTGAACTCTTCGCCGAGGAACCCAATTACCGCGACGAGGCACAGAAGACCGATATCGAAGACGGTCTGCGCAACCTGAAATCACAGATTGCCCGCGAGCTGGCCAGCGACGAGGATCTGGAGCCGCCGTGCGATCTCGAACTGGGCGACGAACCGGACCTTTCCGACCTGCGCAGCTGGTGCGTCGGCTTTCTGGAAGGCGTATTCCTGCGCGAGGAAGACTGGTTCGACAAGGACGAGGAAACCGTCAGCGAGCTGTTGCTGCCGATCATGGTCGGCTCCGGCCTGTTCGAGGACCAGCCTGAATTCGCCGAAATCGCCCAGGACGAGGCTATGGTCGACGACATGATGCAGCATATCCCCGAGATCCTGACCCAGCTGTTCCTGCTCTTCCACGCGCCTGAAGACAAGCCCAAGCCGGCATTGCTCTCGCGCCACTGAAGCTGTCAGCGCAATCGGAAAAGGCCTGTTTTTCAGGCCTTTTTTGTGCCTGCAATACAGTGTCAGAGCCAGGCAAAGCCGGCCATGCGCCAGCAATCGCTGGCATCCACCAGCATATGGATCAACAACCCCAGACCGACCAGCCGCAGCGGGCGCCAGAGTGTCATCAGCAGATAACCGGTAATCGCGGTATAGGTGTGCAGCGGGTGGAAGCCGATCGAGCAGCGATCTGCAGCAAAGATCGGGTCGGCCATCAGATGATCCAGATCCACCAGCATGACCGCCACCATGATCAGCCAGGCCTTGCGCCACTGCTGGCGAAAAAACACCAGCGCCACGGCCAGGGGCAGCAGCACGTGCAGCGCAAGATGAAACACCAGGACCCAGTTCATACCGAAGCAGCGCTCTCCCCGGCCGCCACCCAGCGCTCGAGCAGCGGTAACACATCACCGGGCGATTGATAGCCGTTGGCCAGAAGTGCCAGCTGCCCGTTTCGTTCGGCCAGCAGGGTCGGAAATCCGGCGATGCCCAGGTCGCGGGTCCAGGAAAAGTCTGCGGCAATCGCCGCCCTGGTCAGCTCCGCGTCAAACCGCTCGCCGAAGGCCTTGCGCCGATAACCCGCCTGCTCGGCCAGGTCGATCAGCGCCAGGGTCTGGCTGACGTCTTCTGCCCGGGCGTAGAACGCATGCTGTATGGCCCTGACCAGAGCCCAGACCTTGCTCGCATCCAGTTCCCGTCCGGCCACCAGGGCGCGGCAGGCCGGTTCGGTGTTGTAGACAAAGGCATCGGGGAGGTCATCAGGGGTCAGAAAGGGCTGCGATGAGGCGATGGCCACGGCTTCCCAGTGCTCGCCAAGGGCCGCACGGGCTGCGTCGTCCAGGGGCGCCCTGACGCCGGGGCGCAAGCCGCCGGCCACCAGATGCAACGGCAGCTGCGGATAATCGGCCAGAACGCGCTCGATTACCGGCGCGAAGCCCCAGCACCAGGAACACATGGGATCCATTACATACAGCAGGCGCTGGGACATGCTCGTCTCCGTCAGCTGGTGCTATTGCCGTTCGATTGGGCCTGTTGCTGCCCGATGGGATGCGGCTGATTGCGTAACTTGGCCAACTTGACCTGGCGCTGGCGTTCTTCCGCGCGGCGCCGGGTCTTCTCCGGCAGGCTGTCGTAGCAGCGGGGGCAGCTGATGCCCTCTTCGTACTGCGGCGAGGCCTTTTCTTCGGCCGAGATCGGATGGCGACAGGCATGGCATTGATCGAAGGAACCCGGCGCCAGATCGTGGCGGACCGTGACCCGGTTATCGAACACGAAACATTCGCCATTCCAGCGGCTCTGCTCCAGAGGCACTTCCTCGAAATATTTGAGAATACCGCCTTTGAGGTGGAAAACCTCATCGAAGCCCTGCTGCAGCATGTAACTGGATGCCTTCTCGCAGCGTATCCCACCGGTGCAGAACATCGCCACCTTCTTGTGTTTCGCCGGATCGTAGTGCGCTTTTACGTACTCGGGAAATTCGCGAAAGCTCTTGGTCTGCGGGTCGATAGCCCCCTCGAAGGTACCGATCGAGACTTCGTAGTCATTGCGCGTATCGATCAGCAGCACCTCGGGATCGCTGATCAGCGCGTTCCAGTCGGCAGGCTCAACGTAAGTGCCCACCTTCTCGTTCGGACTGACACCCTCGACACCAATGGTCACGATCTCTTTCTTCAGCTTGACCTTGGTGCGATAGAAGGGCATCTCGTCGCACAGCGATTCCTTGTGGTCCAGGTCGCTCAGGCGTGGGTCGCTACGCAGCCAGCCCAGCACCGCGTCCATCCCCGCGCGGGGGCCGGCTATGGTGCCATTGATACCTTCCCGGGCCAGCAGCAGGGTGCCCTTGACGCCATTCTCCAGCATCACGTCGAGCAGCGGTTGGCGCAGGTCGGGATAGTTTTCCAGCGTGACGAACTTGTACAACGCCACGACAACGATTCGGGACATGAATTACCTCTGTGTTCAGTTGGCGCCCACGTAAAGGGCGTACCATTTTTTTCAGCACCGGTTTTTCAGCGCCGGTTTTCAGCGCCGGCGATTCTAGCAGAGGTAGCGGGACACGTCAGTGGCTGGTTTTGCCGTCAGCCTTGCTGCCGCCCAGGCAATTGGGGGAGTCGGGCGCCTGCTGGCGACTGTTCCACTCCTGCGGCGTGTAGGTATGCAACGCCAGGGCATGGATGCGGGACATCAGATCGCCGAGGCAGCGATACACCGCCTGATGACGCTTGACTGCATTCAGGCCGGCGAACTCGTCACTGACGATCACTGCCTTGAAATGCGACTCCGAGCCCGGCGGCACACTGTGCATATAGCTCTCGTTGACCAGCTCCAGATGAACCGGCTGCAGGCTTTGCAGCGCCTGGTGCAATGCATTCTGGGTTTCGCCCATGGTGTCTCCGCTGTCGATGACTACTGATTGGTGACTGAAGGCCACGATTGTACCGCAGTGGACCCCTAACGCAGACCCTGCTGACGTGCTTCGACGTCCTCGGCCATCTGCTCGAGCAACTGTTGTATGTGGGGCTCGACACGTTCCTCGACGCGCACGCGACTGATCGCCATGGAGTCGCGGGTCAGCTGTGGCAAATGCTGCATCAGCTTGCGACCGGCCGGCGACTGGTAGAACTCGGCGAGCTGATCGAACTCCTCTTCACTGAACAGTGGCAGGTACAGATCGATCAGTTCATCGCGAATAGCCTCCCAGGCCAGCTCGCGGTCCAGGATCTGACGCGCCTCCTGCTGATACTGCCGTAGCACGGCCTCGTACTGCAGCGAACCGCCGAGCTGCGAAAACTGCGCGTTGATCAACCGGCTGACCTGCGCGTAGACCGGGGCCGTCATGCCCTCGGCATTGGCCAGCCTGAGAAAGCGCTCGGCGCTGGCACGGTGGGACGCCTCATCGGCCATGGCCGGCGAAAGCATCCCCGCACCAAGCAGGACCCAGCACAGCAGCAACACAAGATTACGCATGGAAAGGGTGGATTCTCCGGGGTTGCCGACACGAGCTTCTATACTGACAGCCATCACTCACATTGACCACTCTGGAGGATCAGCATGAGTACGCGCACCGAAGCAGACAGCATGGGCGACATAGAAGTACCTGCCGACCGGTACTGGGGTGCCCAGACGCAGCGTTCACTGCACTACTTCGCGATCGGCGAAGAGCGCATTCCGCTGGCGGTGGTTCAGGCTCTGGCGACGATCAAGAAGGCATCCGCCCGGATCAATCATCAACTGGGCAATCTGGACGAAGAAATCGCCACGCTGATCGAGCAGGCCGCCGATGACGTGCTGGAAGGCCGCCTGGATGACAACTTTCCGCTCTCGGTCTGGCAGACCGGCAGTGGAACCCAGAGCAACATGAATGCCAACGAGGTGATTGCCGGGCGCGCCAACGAGCTCTCCGGCGGCGAACGGGGTGGCAAGCATCCGGTGCACCCCAACGATCACGTCAACAAGTCACAGAGTTCCAACGACACTTTCCCCAGTGCAATGCATATTGCCGCCGTGCTGCAGACCCGGGAAAAGCTGATACCCGCTGTCCGTGAGCTGCGCGACGCCTTGGACGAACAATCCCGTCGCCACGCCGAGCTGATCAAGATCGGCCGCACACACCTGATGGATGCCACGCCCGTGACCTTCGGTCAGGAGCTGTCAGCTTTCGTAGTGCAACTGGACATGGGCCTGCACGCCCTGGAACAGGCCCTGCCCGGCGTCTGCGCCCTGGCCCAGGGTGGCACTGCCGTCGGCACCGGCCTCAATACCCCGGCAGGATTCGCCGACAAGCTGGCCGAAGAAGTCGCGCGCCTGACAGGTCAGCCCTTCACCAGCGCGGCCAACAAGTTCGCCGCGCTCAGCGGGCACGAGCCGCTGATCCAGCTGCACGGCGCCTGCAAGCAACTGGCTGCCACCCTGATGAAGCTGGCCAACGACCTGCGCCTGCTGGGCAGCGGTCCGCGCGCCGGGTTTGCCGAGGTGCGTCTGCCAGCCAACGAGCCCGGCAGCTCGATCATGCCGGGCAAGGTCAATCCCACCCAGTGCGAGGCATTGTCGATGATTGCCTGCCAGGTACTGGGTAACGATGTCACCCTCGGCATGGCCGCCAGTAGCGGGCACCTGCAGCTCAACGTGTTCAAGCCGGTGATCATCCATACCCTGCTGCAGTCGATCCGGTTGCTCAGCGATGGCTGCAACAGCTTCCGCGAGCATTGCGTGGAAGGCATGGAGCCCGATACCCAGCGCATGCGCGAGCACCTGGACAACAGCCTGATGCTGGTCACCGCCCTGAACCCGGTCATCGGTTATGACAAGGCAGCCGATATCGCCAAGAAGGCCTACAAGGAAGGCACCACCCTGAAGCAGGCGGCACTGCAACTCAATTACCTGAGCGCGGAGGAATTCGATCAGGCCGTCAAGCCGGAGCAGATGGTCGGACAATCCGGATAACGCCCTTCGCGGCCAGGCGGCCGCTCCCACCGCCAACCGTGGCGATGGCGGTCAACGGCGAACCCGGTAGAAGCGACGGCCCCGTCGCGAAGCGTTCCCGGCAAGCACCGGGCCGTCGGGCGGACCTGCTATGACGCTGCCGGCGGCGGTGTGACGGCCAGCCGCCGCAGCCGCCGGTTCTTCAGGTTCTGTATCAGGCTCGGTGCCAGGGCGACCAGGGCCGAGCCGCTGACCACCAGTAACGCGCCCAGGTACGCCAGGTTGTTCAGCAGTTCGGGCTTGATCACCGTGGGCCAGAGCATTGAACCGACCGCTACCATGGCAAAGGTGAACAGCGGTGTGGTGGCGATGGTCGCGCTCACCCGCGACGCCTCCCAGTGCACCAGGGCTTCGGCGAAGGCGCCATAGGCAATCAATGTGTTCAGGCAGCACCCCACCAGCAACCAGAACTGCAGACCGGTCAGCTGCATGATGGTTCCGGGCGCCGTCAACGGCAGCAGCAGAGCCGAGCATGCCAGGTAGATCACCATCATCACGGTGATCGATGACCAGATGGTCAGCAGCTGCTTTTGCGCCAGACCGTAGAGGGCCCAGGTCAGCGCAGCGCCAAGGGTAATCAGGATCCCCAGCGTATAGCTGGTCATCTGCGTGAACAGCTCACCCAGACGCTGGTTGAAGAACAGCACGAAGCCTGCCAGCAGCACCAGCAGACCGATCAGTTGGCCAATACCGAAGCGCTCACGAAATACCCACATGCTGCCCAGCATCAGCATGATCGGCGCCACCTGGATCATCAGCTGCATGGTACCGGGGGTCAGCCGACTCAGGCCCATCAGATAGAGCACGTAATTGAGGGTCAGACCCACGATGGCGACCACCAGCAACCAGCGATTGGTGACCGACAAGGCCCGGATGGAAGGCAGTCGCCGACGCCAGGCCAGCCAGACGAACAGCACCACACCGGCGGTGAACAGTCGGTACCAGGTCACCGTATAGGGATCCATTCCCTTGAGTATTTCCTTGAGCATGATGGGCAGAACGGCCCACAGGACGGTAGTAACCATCGCCAGAAGAAAACCATAGATCCAACGGCCGGACGAGACGTGCATGGGAAGACTCGGAAACAGGGGGCAGGGATGACTCCCGGCATTCTAGTGGTGGCGCGCTCAGGCGCACAGCTACAGCTGAAATGAACTTGCGAGGTCAACTGTTACGCCAGGCAAAAAAATAGCTGCACCCTTGCGGGTGGCAGCCCAAGGGAGAGCAGAACACCTGAGGATCATCACCCTGCAAATTGCACGCGCCTATTGGACCAAGGTCTGAGTCAGCTCTTTCTGCCGGCATCGCCATCGTGCAATCGGTGCCAGCCGGTATCATCGGGCTCCACCGCATAACGTGCCCAGCGGACAAATTCGGAAAGCCGCATGATACCGCTACCGCCCTCGCCCATACCCTTGATGGTACGGTACCGGACCCGTCCTGGACGCCCCGGACGGCGGGCGACTATCTGCACCACCTCGCGCACGGACCAGTTCTTGCCGGGCAGCCCGTTGCTGTAGAAACCTCCGACCTTGAGATCCTCCTCGTCGACCCGCTTGCTCTTGGCATGGGAGTTGGCCAGTTCGACCAGCTTGAGCAGGTCGTCAAACTGGATGTCGACATAGGAATTCATCTCCCGCAGAGCATGGTGAAAGTCCTCTGGCGCGATACCGGTCAGCTTGCCCGGTTCGGTTCGCGCCAGAGCCAGTGGATAGCGACGCCAGTCGAACAGACTGTTGAACAGGATGGCTGCGCCCACGATGACCAGGGCGTCAAGCAGGATCGGGTACAGCACGAAGCTGAAACCGGCCTGCTCCACGGCTGGCCCACCCAGTACCACGATCATCGCCGTGGCCCCGCCCGGCGGATGCAGGCAGCGTGCGTACATCATCAGCATGATGCTGCCGCCCACGGCCAGCGCGGCCACCCAGGGACCGGCCGGTAGCCAGAAATTGCAGGCCACACCAAAGGTGGCGGAGATGACCTGGCCGCCAATCACCGACCAGGGTTGGGACAGAGTGCCATGGGGCATGGCGAAGACCAGCACGGCACTGGCGCCCATCGAACCGGTTACCCACAGGGCGCCGTCGCCGGCAAAGCCGATATGAGTGATCCAGTACACCAGCAGCAGCGACAGCGTAGCGCCCAGTGCCGACAGGAACTTCTCCTGGTGACTGGTGCTGTCCGGCCGCCAGCCAATGAAATGCAGGCACCTGCTCAGCCATCGCTGCCCCATCAACTTCTCCCCGACCGGATTGACCTACCAGGTGCCATGATACCCCCTGTTACATCCGCCGCGACAGCGCTCAGCAGCCGAACCGGTCAGCCTGCTATGCTGGGCGTGGATATAGCGGATAACAACAGGAGAACAGCATGGCTACATTGGCCACAGAATCGCTGGATACATCAAAGCAGGCTGCGCGGGCGCTTGATGATCGGCAGGCCAGGGAACTGCTGTCCGACCTGGACGGCTGGGAGCTGGTCAGTGTGGACGGCATACCCCGGGTAGAAAAATCCTACACATTCAAGGACTTCCAGCAGTCCCTCGCCTTTACCAATCGGGTCGGAGCGCTGGCCGAAGATGTCGGACACCACCCGGCGATAGTGACCGAGTGGGGCAAGGTCACGGTCGCCTGGTGGAGCCATGACCTGGGCGGCCTGCACCGCAATGATCTGATCATGGCCGCCCGGACCGATCGGCTGAAGGGCTGAGAGCCCTCTCAGAACAGCGTGCCGTCGGCCTCCTTCTGCAGCAGCAGGGCCGGCGGCGCGAAGCGTTCGCCATACTGCTCGGCAAGATACCGGGCCCGGGCGACGAACGCCGGCAGGCCGGTCTGATTGATGAATTGCAGGGCACCACCGGTCCATGCGGCAAAACCGATGCCGAAAATCGAGCCGACATTGGCGTCGGCCACCGACAGCAACACATTCTCTTCCAGACACCGCACGGTTTCGATCGCCTGAATGTAGAGCAGGCGATCGCGCACGTCCGCGACGGCCAAAGGCGCCTCGGTGCGGGCAAAATGCTCCGCCAGCGCAGGCCACAGGTGCTTGCGGCCTGTCTCCGGGTAATCGTAGAACCCCTTGCCCGCCGCCTTGCCCGGGCGCTTGAACTCCTCGACCATGCGGGTGATCACGGCAAATGCCGGATGCTCCGGTATCGCCTGGCCCTCGGCGGCCAGATCCTTGCGCGTCTGCTCGCGGATATGGCTCATCAGGCTCATCGATACCTCATCCGACACGGCAAGGGGCCCTACCGGCATTCCAGCCTGACGCGCCACGTTCTCGATCAACGCTGGTGACACGCCCTCTCCGAGCATGGCAATGCCTTCACTGGTAAAGGTGCTGAAGACCCTTGACGTGAAAAAGCCGCGGCTGTCGCTGACCACGATCGGCGTCTTGTTGATCTGCATGACAAAATCAAAGGCGCGTGCCAGGGTCAGATCATCTGTCAGCTCCCCACGGATGATCTCCACCAGGGGCATCCTGTCCACGGGACTGAAGAAATGCAGCCCGATAAAGCGGTGCGGCTGGTCAATCGCAGCCGCCAGGCCGGTGATCGGCAGGGTCGAGGTATTGGACGCAATGACCGCATCGGGTAGCGCGCACTCCACGGCAGCCCGGGTGACGCGGCCCTTGAGGTCCCGGTCCTCGAACACCGCTTCGATGATCAGGTCGCAGCCGGTGAAATCGGCGTCGTCGATCGTGGGATGGATACGCGCCAGCACAGAGTCACGCTTCTCGGCTGACATCTGCCCACGCGATACCCGCTTGTCCAGCAGGTTTGCCGAATAGCGCTTGCCCTTCTCTGCCGCTTCGGGCGTTACATCCCTGAGCACGACCGCGATACCCGCTTGGGCAGCCACATGGGCGATACCGGCCCCCATCATGCCTGCACCAATCACGCCTAGCTTGCTGATCGGTCTGGCTTCGATACCGGCAGGCCTGGAACCGCCGGCCTTGATCTGGTTGAGCTGGAACCAGAAGGTGCCGATCAGATTCTTCGCGACCTGACCGGTGGCCAGTTCGGTAAAGTAGCGCGTCTCGATGATCTGGGCCGTGTCGAAGTCCACCTGAGCGCCCTCAACCGCGGCGCACAGAATCTTTTCCGGCGCAGGCAGACAGCCGTGGGTTTTGCTGCGTAGCACCGAGGGCGCAATAGGCAGCATCTGCGCCAGCGCCGGACTGCTCGGCGTGCCACCGGGCATGCGATAGCCCTTCGCCTCCCAGGGTTGAACCGCTTGCGGGTTGGCGAGTATCCAGGCACGGGCCTGGGCCAGCATGTCGTCCCGGTCGCTTGCCAGGGCATGAATCAACCCCGCCTCGAGCGCCTTGCCGGGGCCGACCTGCTTGCCTTCGACCAGGTACGGCAATGCCTTCTCGACACCCAGCAGGCGCACCATGCGCACTACTCCCCCACCACCGGGGAGCAGGCCCAGAGTGACTTCCGGCAAGCCGAGTTTGACTGCGGGCTGGTCGATAGCCACACGGTAATGGCAGGCCAGCGCCAGCTCCCAGCCACCGCCCAGGGCAGCGCCGTTGATCGCGGCCACTACCGGCTTGCCCAGGGTCTCCAGCCGGCGCAACTGGGCCTTGAGCCCGAGCACCATGTGGTAGAAGGATGCGGCGCCCGCCGGCGTCACCTTGACCAGTTCGTTGAGATCCCCCCCGGCAAAGAAGGTCTTCTTGGCCGACGTAATGATCACCCCGGCGATCCCGTCACGCTCCTGTTCCAGACGCTCAACCGTCTCGGCCATGGCCTGGCGGTACAGCGCATTCATGGTGTTGGCGCTCTGGCCAGGCATGTCCATCGTGAGCAGAACGATATTGTCCTGACCTTTTTCGTACGCTATGGCATTGCTCATGGTCGGCTCCTCAGATGCGCTCGATAATGGTGGCTATGCCCATACCGCCACCCACGCAGAGCGTGGCCAGGCCGTAGCGCAGTTGCTGCCGCTCGAGCTCATCGAGCAACGTGGCCAGGATGATGCAACCGGTGGCCCCCAGCGGGTGGCCCATGGCAATGCTGCCGCCATTGACGTTGATCTTTTCCTCGGGCACCTGCATCTCACGCATGAAACGCATGACCACGGAGGCGAAGGCCTCGTTGACCTCGAACAGATCAATCTCGTCGATACTCATACCGGCGCGCGCCAGTACCTTGCGGGTCGCGGGCGCCGGACCGGTCAGCATGATGGTGGGATCGGTACTGGTCACCGCGGTAGCAACGACACGACCACGGGCTTGCAGGCCCAGCGCCTCGCCCTTGGCCTGTGAACCAATCAGCATGGCAACGGCGCCGTCAACGATCCCCGAGCTGTTACCGGGGGTATGTACATGGCGGATCCGCTCCACCTGGGGGTAGCGCTGCAGGGCCGACGCGTCAAAGCCCATCTGGCCCATCGCCGCGAAACTCGGCTTGAGCGCGGCAAGTCCGGCCATGCTGCTGTCAGGGCGAATGAACTCGTCGTGGTCGAGCAGCACGATGCCATTCTGGTCGGTCACCGGCACCAGCGTACGCGCAAAGGCGCCGTCTGCTCGGGCACGTGCGGCCTTTTGCTGCGAGCGCAGGGCAAAGGCATCGACATCCTCGCGACTGAAGCCTTCGAGAGTGGCAATCAGGTCAGCACCAATACCCTGGGGCACAAAGCGGGTATGCATGTTGGTTTCCGGATCCATGGCCCAGGCCCCGCCGTCGGAACCCATGGGCACACGGGACATCGACTCGACGCCGCCGGCCACCACCAGATCCTCAAACCCGGACCGGACCTTCATGGCAGCCAGGTTGACCGCCTCCAGACCCGAGGCGCAGAACCGATTGATCTGCACACCGGCAACGCAGTCGTCCCAGTCAGCTGCCAGCGCTGCTGTCTTGGCAATGTCGGCACCCTGATCGCCCACCGGGGTGACACAGCCGAGGACAATATCGTCCACCTGACTGGTATCCAGCCCGGTACGCTGCTGCAATGCGCGCAGCAGTCCGGCCATCAGATTGGTCGGCTTGACGCTGTACAGCGCGCCATCTTTTCTGCCCTTGCCGCGCGGCGTGCGCACCGCATCGAAAATCATTGCCTCAGTCATCTGCTCTCTCCATTGTGACCCTGTGCTCTACCCTACCTCGCAGCGCGACAGCGACAATGACCAAAAAGCTCATTTACGCTGACCAAAGCGCCAGCACACCGGCATGTCAGTTTGATTGCACATTCATATCTGTTCGCGAAATGCCCGGCGTGGGATGTAGCCAATTGGTCTAATGCACGATTGCTTCAGCATCTATCATCAAGTCACAATAGCGTTGCAGATGTATCAGCGGCGCCCGCAACAGCGCGGTGACATGACGGCTGCGCACAACAACAAAAAACGCGACAAGAAGGCACTTGCGATGAAAAAGCCGATCAAAACCCGCTTTTCTGCAGTCGGCCTCGTATTCGTAGCCACCTGGCTACTGCTGATTCTGCCCAATATCAACTGGGGCGGCGCAGCCTGAGGCACGAGGCTACCGCGCCACTCTGATCTTGGCTGTACAATGGCGCGCACCGCGTTGCGCCATTGGAGAAGCCGTGAGTTCGTCCCCATCCCTGGCGGAGCTGAGCTGGACCGAAGAGGGTCAGCCCGTTTCCGTTCGCTTCGGCGACATCTACTACTCCCGCCATGACGGCCTGGAACAGAGCCGTCACGTCTATCTGCGTCACAACCAGCTGGAGGAACGCTGGCGGACCCTGCCAGCCGGAGCCCGTTTCTGTATCGCTGAAACCGGGTTTGGTACCGGACTCAACTTCCTTGCGGCGTGGCAGCTCTGGGACAGCACCGCGCCGGTTGACGCCCACCTGCACTTCGTCAGCGCCGAGAAATTCCCGTTGGCGGCAGCGGATCTGCGCCGCGCTCTGGAGCTCTGGCCCGAACTGGCTCCCTGGTCCGAGCAATTGCTGCAGCACTACAGCTCCCCCGCACCGGGCTGGCAGCGCCTGGTATTCGACGGCGGCAGAATCAGCCTGACGTTGTTGGCAGGCGATGCGTTGGCGATGCTCGCCCAGCTCGACGCCCGGGTGGATGCCTGGTTTCTGGACGGCGTGGCACCGCAGCTCGATCCTGACATGTGGCAGCCGGCGCTCTATCAGCAAATGGCGCGGCTCTCGCGGCCCGGAACCACCCTGACCACCTTCACCAGTGCAGGGGAAGTGCGCCGGGGGCTGATTGCGGCCGGTTTCATGGCCGAGCAGGCACAGGGCCATGGAGCCAAGCGCGAAATGCTCGCTGCCAGGCTGACGGATCAGTTGGCACCAAGCTGGACCGCGCCCTGGTTTGCGCGGCCAACCGGGCAGCCGCTTGCTGCACGGGAGGCCATGGTCATCGGTGCGGGCCTCGCTGGCTGTTGCACGGCCTGGGCACTGGCCCGGCGCGGCTGGTCGGTGACCCTGATCGAGCGTCATCCCGGCGAGGCCCGGGAAGCCTCGGGTAATGCCCAGGGCATTCTCTATTGCAAGCTGTCGCCCCACCATCCGCCCCTGTCACGCTTCATCCAGAGCAGCTATGCCTACAGTCTGCATCTGCTGCGTAGCGTGCTGCCCGAAGATGGCATCGGCTGGTCTGCCTGCGGCGTCCTGCAATTGAGTGGCAATGCCAAGGAAACCGCCCGTTTGCGTGCCCTGGCAGAGCAGGGCTACCCAACCGAGTTTCTGCATGGGGTGGACGCAGCCGAGGCCAGCGCGATCGCTGGTGTCGAGGTCAGCGAAGGGGGGCTCCACTTCCCCGCTGGCGGCTGGGTCAACCCCCCGGCCCTGTGCGCCCGGTTGCTCCAGCACCCCGCCATCGAGCTGAAAAGCTGTAGCGAAGCCATGCACCTGGACTATCGCGCAGACCGCTGGCACGCGATCGACGCTCAGGGCCTGACTCTCAAGTCGGCGCCGGTCGCCATCGTCTGCAGCGCTGGTGACAGCAGGCGCTTTCTGCAGACCGCGCATCTGCCGCTCAAGTCCATTCGCGGCCAGGTTACCCGCCTGCCCGTTACGGCCGGCAGCAAGGCGTTGCGTAGCGTACTGTGCGGCGAAGGCTACGTCTCTCCGGCACGCCTAGGGGCGCATTATGTAGGCGCCAGTTTTCGTTTTGACCGCTCGGATACCGAACCCAGTGCAGAGGAAAACGCCAGCAACCTCGAGCTGCTGACCAGCCTGTCACCGCAACTCGACAGCGCCCTGCGCAGCGGGGCCGCACTGCTGCCTGAGACACTGCAGGGCCGGGCCGCCCTGCGCTGTACATCCCCGGATTACCTGCCACTGATCGGCCCGGTGGTGGATGCCGAGCAGTTTCGACAGGATTACGCTGTGCTGGCCAAGGATGCATCGAAGCAGCCCTGCAACGCTGCGCCATGGCATCGCGGGTTATATATCAATGCAGCCCATGGTTCGCGGGGTCTGATCAGCGCCCCCCTCAGCGGGGAACTGATCGGCGCGTTGCTGGAGAACGAGCCTTTGCCACTACCGAGCGATCTGGTGCGCGCAGTACACCCCAGTCGCTTTCTCCTGCGCCACTTGATACGTGGGACCTGAGCCCTCTCTCGGAGCAGGCATGGGCAGCGTTCTGGCGAAACACCTTTCTGCCAGTGCTGTGCTAGCATCAATAGTGGCACGCCGATAACAAACCCAAGAGCCGGCGCGTCCGCAAGGTATGCATCCGATGCTCTGGTTTCGCTGGCTGTCCCTTTGCTGTTCGTTGTCCCTGCTGACGTCGCTGGCACATGCCAGCGCGGAGACCCGCGCTGCACCGAAAGAATCTCTTCCCGGCGCCCCGATCACGCTCGACTCGACTCACCTGCGTATCAATCTTGCCGGTCAGGCCCTGCTACTCGAAGACCCGGACCAGCATCTGCTGATCAGTGATATTCGCAAACGCCCGCTGTCAGACTGGCAGCCCGTCGCCGGCACGCACATCAACAAGGGCAAGAATAATTCGGCCTGGTGGGTAGCCATCTCGCTGGATAACCGGACCGGTCAGGATCTGGCGGGCGTGCTGGAGGTCAACTATCCCATTCTTGATCAGATCGAGCTGTTCCATTTCGACGCGCAGAAGCAACTGGCCTACCAGCGTAGCGGGGATCACCTGCTGCTTGACGAGAGGCCGATACAGGTACGCAACCCCTGGCTTACGGTTTCGCTGCCGCCCGGCCTGAGTCGGATCTTCCTGCGTGTCGAGACCAGCAGCACTGTATTTCTGCCCCTGTATTTTTCAACCTGGGCCACGGCAGCCACCCAGTTGGAAATAAGTTCCCTGGCCCAGGGGCTGTTCTACGGGGTCATGCTGGGACTGTTTGCCTACAATCTGTTTCTGTATGCCTCGCTGCGCGAAACCAGCTACCTCTGGTATCTGATCTACAACCTGAACATGCTGCTGTTCATGGCTGCCTTCGACGGGCTGCTGTGGAAGTGGTTGCAGACAGGCATCAGCTTCCAGTCGGTGTCCATCTACAGTCTGATGTTCCTGCACTGTATCGTCGCCACACAGTTCAGCAGGCACTTCCTGCATACCGCTGAACATTTCCCGCGCATTGACCGGCTGCTGCGTGCCGTGATCGTGCTGGTGACCATTACCCTGCTGAGCCTGCCCCTGATCGGGCTGACATTGTACAACCTGCTGGCCAGCCTCTACGTGCTGTCCACCTCTGCTGTCCTGCTGGCCACCGGGATCCATGTCTGGCGGCAGGGCTTTCGCTATGGCTCGTACTACACCCTGGCCTGGGGCGTACTGCTCTGCTCGCTGATGTTGTCGACAGCGGGATCGCTGGGCTACGAAATCGCCGTCTCTTACGGTGCCGACTGGGTCAAGCTGGGTATCTGCATGGAGCTTTTCATCCTCTCGCTGGGCCTTGCCGACCGCATCAATGCGCTCAAGGAAGCGCGTTTCAAGGCCGATGAACAGACCCGCCAGGCTCGGCTGGAATCACGCGCCCAGGGACGCTTCCTGGCCAAGATGAGCCACGAGATCCGCACGCCGCTCAACGGCGTGCTGGGTATGGTGGAGCTGCTGCGCGACACGCCGCTGGACCGTACCCAGCGCTTCTATCTGCAGACCATCAGTAGTTCGGGCAAGGCGCTGATGTCGGTCGTGAATGCCGTTCTGGACTACGCTCGTATCGAATCCGGGCAGGTGCGACTGGAGCAGATCGAGTTCGATGTCGAAGAGCTGGTGTCCGAATCCTGCAGCCTCTTTACCGCGCAGGCGCTGGGCAAACAACTGGAACTGTACTGCAGCATTGATCCGGCCGTGCCCCGACGGGTGATTGGCGACCCGACACGACTCCGGCAGATATTGCTGAACCTGCTCGGCAACGGTTTGAAATTTACCCACACCGGCCACGTCACCCTGCACATCGACAGCGCAGAACTGGCCGATGAGCAGGGGCTCTGCCGCCTGAGTTTCGCGGTGAGCGATACCGGGATAGGTATCGGGGAACCGGCACGCAAGGAACTGTTCCGCTCTTTCACCCAGGCTGACAGCACCACCACCCGCCGCTACGGTGGCAGCGGTCTGGGGCTGGCAATAAGTCAGGAGCTGGCCGCTCTGATGGGCGGCCGGATCGAGGTCAGTAGCGTACCCGACAAAGGTGCGTGCTTTTACTTCCAGCTCACCTTTATGCTGCCTGAACAAAACGCCAGTCCTGCGGAGCCACTCCCCTGGGCAAGCTCGGCCGTGCTGGTCGGCTGCGATCAGACTGCGCTGGACTGTTACAGCATGCTGCTCCTGCGGCTGGGCCTTGAGGTACAGATACGTTCGGCCAGCACTCCCCTGCCCCAACCCGCGAACGACTGCCTGTTGGTCGTCGCAACGGCCGGCATGAACGGGGCAGAACTTGCCTGGTTCGAGCGCCTCATGGCGGAGCGCCCGGTGCCTTCGCTTTTGCTGAGGTCGGTCATTCTTGCACCCGACGCGCCCATGCATGCCGGCGATCGGTTGGTCGCCTGCAACGCACCGATCACCCCTGCCCGCTTGCGCGAAGCACTGCAGGCACTGGCAGTGCTGACCGAGCGGCCCGCCAGCAACACATCACCACCCAGCCTGCCGGCGGCCGGGGTGCGAGCGGATTTCACGGTGCTGGTCGCTGAGGACAACCCGGTAAACCAGATGGTGGTGCGCGGCCTGCTAGAGCGTTACGGCTGTCATGTCGTCATCGCGGAAGACGGCGCCGCGGCAGTCCAGCGTTACGAGTCCGGCCCAGATCAATTCCAGCTCATACTCATGGACGCAGAGATGCCGAAGCTTGACGGCTTTGAAGCCACACGTCGCATTCGTGCCTTTGAACGAAAGACCGGGCGCGTGGCAGTTCCTATTGTCGCATTGACCGCCCACGCCCTGGATATTCATCGTGAAACAGGTGCACAGGCAGGCATGGACGAGTACCTGGCCAAACCCGTCCAGCCCGAGGCACTCTACGGCATACTCGAGAGGATCATGCCCCCGCGTAGAGACCGATAACCCCCTGATAGAACAGCCGCCCACCCGTCACGAACAGGAACACATAGCACAGCTGGTAGATCAGCTTCTCGTTGCTGCGTTGCAGCAGCCAGAACCCCATGCGCACGCCGATCGGCGCCAGGGGAAGCAATACCAGAGCCGTGAGCAAGTTGGTGGTATCGAACTGCCCCAGATAGATATACGCCGGCAGCTTGGCGAGGTTAACGACCGCAAAAAACACCGCTATGGTGCCCATCAGCAAGGTCTTGTCGAGTTTCTGCGGCAGCAGATAGACGTTGATCGGCGGTCCCCCGGCGTGAATACCAAAGCTGGTGAAGCCGGCGACCATGCCCCAGAAACTGCCCCGCAGGCGTCCTGCCGCCCGGGGCGCGGGCTCCCCCCGACGCAGCCAGATATTGAGCGTGAAGATCAGCGCGATCGCGCCAATCATCAACTGGATGTGGGCATCATTGAGGACCCGGAACGTCAGCCCCCCGAGCAGCACACCCACCAGGGAAGCGGGCAGGATGATCCGCAGGTTGGCTCTGTCCCAGCGGCCGCGAAAGGTCCGCAGGGCCATGGCGTCCATGGCAATCAGAATCGGCAGCAGAATGGCCGCGGCCTGCTGCGGCGACATGACCAGAGCCATCAACGGGACCGACAGGATGGCAATATTGCCGCCAAAGCCGCCCTTGGCAATGCCGTAGAGAAGCACTGCGGGAATGGCGCAGAGATAGAACAGTGGATCAGTAATCATAGGGAATCGCGGCCGGTTAACAGCTGCGCAGTGTATCATTACCGCCCATGTCATCCGGGAAGTAGACACCATGCTGATACCCCATACCCTGTTGGAGCCTGACACGCTGGCACGCATGCTGGAAGATTTCGTCACCCGCGAAGGGACGGACAATGGCTACGAGGCCAGCCTCCAACAACGTGTGGAACGACTGCGCAGGCAGATAGACAAGGGCGAGCTGCTGATTGTCTATCACCCGGACACCGGCGATACCAGCCTGGCTCACCGGCGAGACATACCGGCAGCCATGCTCAGGGAATATGAGGCCTAGCAGCCTGCAGGACCGAGTTCTGCTCCACTGCGGCAGACGCCTGAGTCGGACAGGCTGCTAGCGCAGCAGATCGGCCAATGCCGCCAGGGCCGGCCGGGTGGTCGGAAAGGTCTCGGCCGAGGTAGCTATGGGATGCGATGACAGACGCACGACCACCAGCCCTGCGGCGGGGTTAACGTGAATCATCTGGCCATGCACGCCAAGGGCCTCGAAGGCGCCGTCACGGTTGTGACTGATCCACCACTGGTTGCGATAGGAGTAGCCAGGCTGATAATCGCGGCCTGATGCCTTGAACGCTTCCCGGTCGGCGCCCTCAAGAATACTGGCAATGACCGAACCGCTGACGATCTGCTGACCGTTATAGCGGCCCTGCAGCCGCATCATTTCACCAAAGCGCCCCAGATCACGCAGGGTTGCATTGAGCCCCGCACCGGCCCACTCGGTGCCCGTGCTGTCGAGCAGCATGTAAGCATCCTGCTCGGCTCCGAGTTTGCTCCAGATTCGCTCGCTGATCAGCTCGGCGACATGCTTGCCCGTCGCCCTGCGCAGCACCCACCCCAACACCTCCGTGTGGACCGTGCGGTAAATGAAACGGTCACCGTGTTCGCCATCGGCGCCGATGGTTGGCAGATAGCCGTACAGGTTGCGGGCGCCGCCATAGCCTTCCGGGGCCGGCAACATGCCGGCAGAGAGCGCGTACTTGATCACATCGGATTGCTCATCGGCATAGACTTCGCTGTAGTCGATGTCCGCCGTCATATTCAGCAACTGCTGTATGGTCGCTCCACGCCAACCGCTGCCCTCCAGCTCCGGGACGTATTCGGTAATCAGGGCATCTGCCTTGAGCGTGCCTTCCTCGAGCAGCTGCGTGGCGATCAGGCCGCCAAAGGATTTGGTAACCGACCAGAGCATATGCGGGTTCTCGGCAGGCATCCCCTCGTGATACGCCTCGTACACCAGCTTGCCGTCCTTCATGATCAGCGTGGCATCGGCGTAGGTGGCTTGCAGATACTGACCGAAGGTCAGGGTATTGCCCTGCGGTCCGGTGAAAGTCATGTTGTCGATCTTCTCGCGCAGAGCCTCACCGGCCGGCAAGGCGGCGGGCAAGGAGCCACCGCGGCCTATGTTGCGCGAGGGTATCAGCTCGCGCATATGGTGGAACGCCCACCGCAGGTTGGGGAATTGCATCAGGAAGTTCTGCGCTGTCACCTGCTTGTCAGCCGGCGGTGGAAAGCCTTCCATCAGGCGCAGCTGATCGAGACGTACAGTATCGGGTGCGGGCATGGTTTGAGCCTGTGTGTGATGTGACATGACCAGTGTCAGCGCCAGAACCAAGGTGCGCGGAACATTCATGCGTTACTCCTGGGGTGCCTGCCGTATCCGGCGATCTATTCGTGGTATTCAGAGCCTATCCGATAACAGCGATGGACGTGGGGTCTGACAGGCCAGAGATGCAGGCTATTCAGTCACTGGCGGACTATGGGCGGCATAGCTGTGGTCGATCTTCTGGTAACCGCCATTGGCCCGGATCGACCTCAGGCCCTGGTCGAACCGGTCGCGCAGGGCCGGATCAACAAAGCCGACCCGGTAACCTGTCGGTGGGAACAAAAGGTGCTCGGTCACCGGCTGACTGACATCAACCCGATCCGCTATTTCGTCATTGAACGCCTGGATGATTCGCCTGTCGCCGATCATCACGTCGATACGTCCAGCGTAGAGCAGAAGATTGCGGGTTATCTGACGCGCTTCCTCACGATAACGCGGATTGGCTGCGCTCATGGAGCTGAACTCCGGACCCAGAACGAAGCGTGCACGCTGGAACGCGCTGATGGAGTAACCCTGCAGATCATCCATTGCGTCCAGCCGGATATTCCTGTGCCTGAGGGTGACCGCCACGTTGTGGTACTCGATGTAGACGTCCGAGTAATGGGCATCGACACCACTGGTCTGGTTGGTACTCGCCATGGCATCGAGCTCCCGGTTTTGCAGCATCCGATGCAGGCGCTCCAGGGGCGCGTAGTAGGGCTTCATCTCCAGACCGGCCTGGGCAAGCGCGGCCTCCACCAGGTCATACTCCAGCCCACTGTTCTGCTGCTCGAACACATAGGGCGGCTTGTGCGTCCCGAACCCCACCAGTACGGGCTCGGCAAAACCGCCCGAGGGCAGAACCAGCAACAAAACGGGAAACACCTTTGCACTATGGCCGGACATACGGGGCTCGCATCAATGGCGGAAAAGCCTGGTTACATCTACAGTGATGGCGATCGGTTCGCAACCTCCACTCTATTACCGTATTTATCCAGACCGGTTCTCCAGCGTCGGCACAGGGCCAATTGCCGCACCCGCTTGGACGTTCGGCCGATTGCCGCTAACATGATTATATAATCCCCGTAACTGTTGAGGTTCCAATGAAAACACTATCCAGCCTGATTATCGCCGGTATGCTCAGCATCGCTTCCGTGCCTGCCTTCGCCGCATGCACCGATGAAGAGGCCGTTGCCAAGGCTGAAGAAGTCGCCCAGACCGTTCACCGTCTGGCAGATGGCGATCCGGTCAAGGCCAACCAGCTCTATGAGCAGCTGGTAGCGCTGCAACTGCGCAATCCGACTACGGATGAGCATGACCCCTGCCAGGCCTATGATCGCATCGTCGAGGAACTCAAGGCCCAGAACGCCACTGCTGACTGAACATACCCGTACTCGCCTCAGCGGCTCCGGCCGTTGAGGCGTCATGCTGTTACTCTCCAAACATAATGTGTCCCTCGCCTTCTCATCGATCAGATCGATAGATAACCAGCATATTTTCTGCTTTTTCATCGGATAAATGCTCAATACACTGACTCCATTGGTAATCAAGGAGTCAATCATGGCGGCAGTAATCAAACGTGATCTGGTGGAAAAGCTGGTCGGCCGCGCGGCATCCGACGGCGACGGCGTGAAGCTCAAGCGCGTATTCGGCGGGACCGGCGCCGAGCGCTTTGACCCCTTCCTGATGCTCGATGAATTCGGCTCGGATCAGGCAGCAGACTATGTCGGCGGTTTTCCCTCCCACCCCCATCGTGGTTTCGAGACGGTCACCTACATGCTCGAGGGTCGCATGCTGCACGAGGATCATCTCGGCAATCGCGGCCTGCTCGAGCCCGGTGGCGTCCAGTGGATGACCGCCGGACGCGGCATCATCCACTCCGAGATGCCGCAGCAGGACGCCGGCCTGATGCGCGGCTTTCAGCTCTGGGTCAACCTGCCTGCAGCGGAAAAGATGCAGCCGGCCAGCTATCGGGACCTTCCTGCAGGTGACATCACCGAATGCACCCTGCCCGGTGGTGGCCTGGCCCGGCTGATCGCTGGCGATCTGGGGATATCCGGAGAGCTTTGCACCGGGCCGATCGGCGGCAAGACAACCGATGTGCTCTATGCGGACCTGCAACTGGGAAAGGATGAAACCTGCGAACTGCCGGTAGCCAGCCATCTCAATGCGATGCTCTACGGCTACGAAGGTGAACTGCGGATCGAGGGACGCGAAGAGGCCCTGATCACCGCAGGCCAGCTGGGCCGGCTCGGCGAGGGCAACTCGATCGCCCTCCGGGCGGGGCCGGAGGGTGCCAGGGTCCTGCTGATAGCAGGGAAACCGCTGCGTGAGCCCATCGTCCAGTACGGCCCCTTCGTGATGAACAGCCGCGAAGAAATCGAACAGGCACTGCGCGATTTCCGCAGTGGTCAGCTGGCTTCCTGATCTCACCGCGCTCAGCCCGCCGGCCCCGCCGCTCGGTTCAGACTATCGGCGTGCGTCCAGCCAGAGCGTGGGCCAGGGTGCCGCCGTCGATATATTCCAGCTCGCCGCCCAGCGGTACACCATGGGCGATACGTGAAACCTTGATACCGCGAGGCTTGAGCATGCTGGCAATATAGTGCGCCGTAGCCTCGCCTTCCACGGTGGGGTTGGTCGCCAGTATCACCTCAGCCACCCCGTTGCGCTCAACCGCTGCCAACAGGGCCGGGATGCCGATCTCCTCCGGCCCCATACCGTCGATCGGCGACAGCTGTCCCTTGAGGACGAAATACTTGCCGCCATATCCGCCGGCCTGCTCCACCGCCCACACATCTGCCGGGCTCTGCAACACGCAAAGCAGACTCGGATCACGGCGCGGGTCTGCGCAGATGGCGCAGATATCGTTTTCGCTGAGGGTCCGGCACTGACTGCAGTACCCCACGCCATCCATCGCCGTTGCCAGGGCCCCGGCCAGGTGCCGGGCCACGTCACGATCGCGCTCCAGCAGATGCAGCGCCATGCGCTGAGCCGTCTTGGGTCCGACGCCGGGCAAACCACGTAGCGCATCTATCAGATGGCGTATCAGGGGACTGAAGCTCATCGCACCGCCTGAAAAAATAAAGGGCTCAAATCAAAATGGCATCTTGAAGCCATCAGGCAGATTCATGCCTTTGGTCATGCCAGCCATTTTATCCTGGTTGTTCTTTTCTATCTTGCGCACTGCGTCATTGACGGCTGCAGCTACCAGATCTTCCAGGATGTCCTTTTCCTCGCTCATCAGGCTGTCGTCGATGCTGATGCGCTTGACGTCATGGCGACCGGTCATCACCACCGATACCAGACCGGCGCCGGACTGGCCGGTAACTTCGGCATTGGCCAGCTCTTCCTGCATTTTCGCCATTTTTTCCTGCATTTCCTGCGCCTGCTTCATCAGCCCGGCCATTCCACCTTTCATCATGCTGTTGTCCTCTCTCCAGGGGTCGTTGTATCAATGGGGCGGATACTACCTTCACAGATCTGCGCCGCAAACTCGCGCATGAGTCCCAGCACCAGAGGGTCCTGCTGAATGCTCGCCTCGGCCTGCTGCTGCCGCTTGTGCTTTCGCCGCGCCGCAGCGACTGCCGGTGTTTCCTGATCCGGAGCCGCTACGCGCACGTCCAGGTCAACCGGCATGCCCATATGCTCCACCACCGCCTGCTGCAGGCGCAAGCGATGATTTTCGTTGTACAGCGCACTGTGGCCCGGATCCAGATGCAAGACCCAGCCTTGCTCCGAGCGCTCTACCAGTTGGCAGTGGGCAGCGATGCTCTGGGTGAGACCACTGAGCCCCAGTTGCAGGAAGATATCCAGCCACTGGGCGGCCAGGCCGGTTGCCTCAGGCAGACTGTCTTGCGCGTCCGATTCGCTGTCGTCCAGATCCGCATCGGCGGTGGCTGCGGCCACTGCATCTGCCGATTGCCAGTCGCCGACAATCTGTCCGAGATCCAGATTGTCCTCGTCGTCAGCGTCACGTTCATCCAGGTCCTGATCGCTGGCTGCGGTCGCCTGGAGCCACTCGGCTGGCGGCTCGTTCTGCGGCGGCTTGACCGGCGCGGTAGTCTTCAGTGGCTGCCCACCGGCAGGATGACGCCGCAGGTCCTCGGATTCAGCCCGCGGCATCTCCGACGGCCGCATCTCCCGCTCTGACTGGGTCGGGTCGGCCTGCTCGGGAACGTCCGCGACCGGCTTATGGACCTCGGGTTCGGGCGTTGCCAGCTGAGCCGGCGGGGGGGTGATTGCCATTTCCGGCGCCGGCGCTGCCTGTGCCGGCTCCGCTGCCGCCTCCGGCCGTCCAGCAGCCTCGGTCACTCCGGGATCTGGCCTGGGTGAACCGGATTCAGCCCTGGCCTGGCTGACTCCCGTGGGCTTTCCCGGCGAACCCTCGGGGGGCGCAGCCAGTGCATCCTGCTCCAGGGTACCGGGCCTGAACGCCAACATGCGCAACATCGCCATCTCGAAGCCACCACGCGGCTCCGGTGCCAGCGGGAGGTCCCGGCGACCATGCAGGCCCAGTTGATAGAACAGCTGCACATCCTCGGCACTGATCCGTCCCGCCAGGTCAAGTACCCGCTCCTGGTCGCCCAGACTGTTGTCCACCCCCGCCGGCAGCACCTGGGCTATAGCGACCCGCTGCAACACGGACAGAAGTTCTCCCAGCACACCGGCAAAGTCCGCCCCCTGTTCCGCCAGCTCGGCGACCGCTGCGAGCAGCGCAGCGGCGTCACCCGCTGCCAGGGCGTCAAGCAGCCCGAATACCTGGCCATGGTCGATGGTGCCCAGCATGCTGCGCACCTCGGCCACCTGCAGCGCACCATTACCAAAGGCGACCGCCTGATCCGTCAGACTCAGCGCGTCGCGCATCGAGCCATCGGCAGCACGGCCCAGCAACCACAGGGATTCCTCGTCAAAACGGATCAGCTCTTCCCCCAGCACGTGACGCAGGTGCTCGACGATCTTTTCCGGCAGCATGTTCTTCAGGGAGAACTGCAGGCAGCGGGAGAGAATGGTGACGGGGAGTTTCTGCGGATCCGTGGTCGCCAGCAGGAACTTGACGTGCTCCGGTGGCTCCTCGAGGGTTTTCAACAGGGCGTTGAAACTGTGGCTCGAGAGCATGTGCACTTCGTCGATCAGGTAGACCTTGTAGCGGCCCCGCGAAGGCGCGTATTGCACATTGTCGAGCAGCTCGCGGGTGTCTTCCACCTTGGTGCGGCTTGCCGCGTCGACCTCGATCAGATCGACGAACCGACCCTCGTCAATCTCCCGGCAGGCCGAACAGGTGCCGCAGGGTTCGGAACTGACGCCGGTTTCGCAGTTCAGGCATTTGGCCAGGATGCGGGCAATCGTGGTCTTGCCCACCCCGCGCGTCCCGGTGAACAGATAGGCATGGTGCAGCCGGTCGTGATCAAGCGCGTTGATCAGGGCCTGAAGCACGTGGGTCTGGCCGACCATCTCGCGAAACAGGCGCGGACGCCATTTGCGGGCAAGTACCTGATAACTCATTGGATGTGTGCTGTCCGATAGGGTCTGAAAGGCAAGCCGGTACTGTAACCAAAGCAGGCTGACTTTGCGAGGTGCGCGGAGGGCTATTGAAACGGAATGACAGCAGGACGTCATGGGTGGCAGCCCTACCAGCCACACCCCGGCACACGATGTAACCGCTGTGGCTGCTCCCTTCCGGGCCTGACCAGGTTAACGGCGAATCATTGCGAGGGGACCGGCAGGGCCACCATAACGCGCCTGTGTTGAACAGGCCGCGCTATTGTAACGGCTTGGCGACAACTTACAACCCATTCCTGAGAGGAAGCTGGCCCCCTCAGGTTCTGAAGCGGCCCACCTGTTGCTGGAGCCCAGCGGCGAGCCTGGCCATGGATTCACTGGCCTCGCGGCTTTCGCTGGAGTTCTGCGCAGCCTGATCGGACAGATCGCGAATCCCGCTGATGTTGCGTGCGATTTCCTCGGTGGTCTGGGTCTGCTCTTCGCAGGCCGACGCGATCTGTGCGGCCATGTCGTTGATACGCACGACCGACTTGGCCGTATCGCTCAGTGACTTCTCCGCGCCCTCTGCCTGCTCGACACTCTCGGCTGCCAGTCCCGCACCGCGGCGCATGACGGTCACCGCCTGGGAACTGCCGGTTTGCAGACTCTGGATCATTTCCTGAATATCGCGCGTCGAATCCTGGGTACGGGCGGCCAGGGTGCGTACTTCGTCGGCCACGACAGCGAACCCACGGCCCTGCTCGCCGGCACGGGCGGCCTCGATAGCGGCGTTGAGCGCCAGCAGGTTGGTCTGCTCGGCGATCGCCTGGATCACGCTCAGCACCCCCCCGATCTTGTCACTGTCCTGCTCCAAGCGGTTGATCACCCCCGCCGCCTCGGCGACGTCCTTGGCCAGACGACGCAGCGCGTCCATGGTCTGACCTACCACCTCGGATGTGGCATGCCCCTGCTGGTCCGCCTGGCGTGCGGCTTCGGCTGTGCTGTGGGCATTGTCGGCTACTTCGTGGATGGCAGCGGTCATCTGGGTAGCTGCGGTACTGACCTGATCGATGGCCAGGTGCTGATCATTGACCAGTCGGTCCTGGCTGGCGGCGATCGCACTCATCTGTTCGGACGCCGAGGCCACCAGCAAAGTGGATTCGGCGACTTCGCGGATCAGTATCTGCAGTTGATCAAGAAAAGAGTTGAAGCTCTGGCCGAGCTGACCCACTTCGTCGGAGGAGGTCACCTCCACTCGCTTGGTCAGGTCGCCGCCACCACCGGCGATATCGCGCACCCGTGACAGGATATTCTCGATCGGTCGAACGATCAGCCCCGGCAGAAATACCAGCGTGAGCAAACAGATAACCAGCCCCAGCACGACCACCAACACCAGCTTGCGGGCATTGGCAGCAGTCACGGTTTCGGCCTCGGCCAGGTCCTCGGCAGCTTCGACGTCTACCAGCTGGGTCATCTGATCAATCAGATCGCGAGCGGTACCAAACAGCGCCGCCGACTCGCCAAAGCTGAGCTGGTTGGCCTCGCCCTTGTCCTGAAAGGACTCGCTCTGGGATAGACGCACCACCTCCAGACTGACACGCTTCCAAGCCTCGAAGGCCCGTGCAAAATCTTCGGCCAGTGCCCGGCTGGCGGGGGCCTCTGCCAGGGCGCTGGAGGCCTTCACCCGATCGGCTGCCTGCTGCATGTTCGCAGCATGCTCTGCTACCAGTTCCGCCTGCTGATCGCGCGCCACACCCTGCACCAGTGACCGCTCGGCCACCAGGGCCTGGTAGAGGTCACGATCGGCTTCCAGAAGGTTGGTAGCCTGGGGCAGAAGGCCTGCAGAGAAGCGTTCCAGACGAGAAGAAAGGTCGTCGGTATCGAGGTAGGCAACCGCCCCCAGCAAGCAGAAAAGGCCCGCCAGGGCCAACATCGGGAGCGTCAGCTTCCAGCGAAAACTCATATTGCGCAACGCATTCATAAGGCAGTCCCCTCTTTAGGCGCGGTTGGGCAAGCCGCGCTGATACCAGCAGGGCGCAATAGCATGCCCCGACATACACTAGGTCATATCGGCCACTATAGGGGTATCTTTAGGAAAAGCGGCAACGGATCGTTGCAAAAACAGTAACAGCCTGGAGGTGTCAGGCGCTCCGCTGGCGGCGAAGCGGACTTCGTGCATCATGCACGACTGTCGTGCAGGCTCGATTTAGTGTTCTCGAAGACGCTACGGGGATCGCACAGCAGGGTTCTAGAAAACCCAGCTGCGCTGCTGGCGGGCACGCTGCAAGGCGACCAGCGAGTCGTTATCATTGCCCTGCTCGAGACTGACAGGGTTTGGCATATTCATCTGACGCGCTACTGCCTGGGCTGCGCCTTGATCCTTGATCCAGCTATTGATTTCAACCTGCTGTGACCCCGTTGGCATGTTGTTCTGCATATCCGGCTCACCAGACGAAAGCACAAAGGCTGCGCCCAACAGAATCCCCTGAAGACTTACAAAAAAAGCAACGTCCCGACCTTTCATTCTGAACTTCCTCCCGGTAATGATCAGAGTTATCAGCGCACGCTGATTAGCGAGAATATCGCCTACACAGGGGTAGTTGCAGATCGCATGCCAGGCTGCAGCAGCATTTTAATCGTTATATTTCAATCACTTGCAATTATCACAGACCAGACTGCATTGCATTTTGCATGAACTGCTCATTTTTTATCAGGCAGACTGCATGCAGGCAGATTGCTGTTATTGGGCAACCAGCACCAGTGAAACCATCAGGGGAATATAGACCAGGGCAAACAGGGTGCTGAGCAGCGTTGTTCCCGCAGCTTGCTGCGGCTCGGTGTCGAGCAGTGTGGCGATGACCACGGTGTTTGCCGCGATCGGAGTGATCGAAATGAGGAAAATCGCCTGGTAGACCGCCAGATCGTAGATCTGCAGCCAATGGCTGTCCAGCCACCAGAATCCCAGCGCCAGCAGGGGCCAGGAAACGAACTTGCCGAAAAAGGCCAGTGCCGTAAACCGCAGGTCCCCTGCCAGGCCGCGAAAGCTCAGGATGCTCATACCGATGATCATCATCCCGAGAATACTGTAGGCCCCGCGCAGGTTGTCGAACAACGGCACCAGTACCGACGGGATGGACAGGTCGGACAGGTTCAGCAGCACGGCAAGGCAGAAGGCATAGATCGAAGGGAGCCTGGCCACCTTGAGCAGGCAGTCTCTCACCCCGAATCGCCCGCGGGCTGCCAGATAGAAACCGACCGAGTTTTCATACAACGTGGTACCCAGCAGGCAGACGATATAAATGCTCAAGCCTTGCTCGCCAAACAGCAGGAGCGCGACCGGAATCCCGAAATACCCCGTGTTGCCGGTGCCCACCGATAACGGAATGATATTGGCGCTGGCATTGTTCAACCAGCCGCGGGCGACCAACAGATGGAGCAGGCCAAGGACGGTGCAGAAGGCAAAGACCACAAAGGGCAGAATGATGACGCTGACCGAGAGAGGCGCGTTCATCACGCCGGCAAAGACCACTGACGGGGTGACGATGTACAACATCATCCCGGCTATGTTCTTCCCGCTGACCTGCAGGAATCGACCGGCCAGCCAGCCCAGTATCACCGTGATATACAGGGGCAAGAGTTTCAGCAGCAGAACAAGGGCGGCCGCCATGGCAACTCCGTCAAGACATCAGATCAGGGCCGGCGCGCCCGTGCTGGCACGCCGGCCGCCTGGAGGCATCAGCCGGCGCTGCGCTCTGGTGCCGGATCGTCGACCACCAGGTACACCCGTTCGCTGAGACGCGTCATGCCCTGATCGCGAAAGACCGGGTGATCATCCAGTACATCGCACTCCTGCAGGACCTCGATGCCACAGCCGGCGAAGAGCGAACGGACCTCGGCGTCAGGCACACTGAAAGGCGGGCCGGGACGATCCTCCTGCGGGTAATCGAGCGTGATCAGCAGCATCTTCCATCCGGCCGGCAGGTGCTCCCGCAAGTGAGCGACGTAGCGCGCCCGTAACGCCTGCGGCAGCGCTATGAGCGCGGCGCGGTCATACACCACTCTCACCTGCTCCAGGTGCACGATCTGCAATGCGAAGAAATCGCCGCAATACAGATCCAGTCCGTCACACAGGGCCACCTCGAAGTCATCTCGAGACTGCCACTGGCAGGGCAGTGCGTGCTCCTTGATGAAGTCATCCAGCGCCAGCCTGGACAATTCCACTCCGATCACCGGATAGCCCTGTTCGTGAAGCCAGAGCATATCCAGGCTCTTGCCGCACAGTGGCACCAGCACGGTCTCGGGTGATTTCACTCCGAGCGAAGGCCACCAATGCAGCAGCAATGGATTGACCCGCGACTTGTGAAAACCGATCTCCCCTCGCTCCCAGCGCTCATGCCAGAAATCCGCATCCATATTCACCCCTCTCCCGCTCATGATCGACTGACAACAGGACATTTTTCCCCAACAGCCGCAGACCAGACTATATAGTGGAAGTTGCTACGATACCTGAACGGGCTGCCCTGCTGTATGGATTCCATCAACACGCTGTTTCTTATTGGCGCCCTGCTCCTGTGCGCCAGCATTCTCGCCAGCTCCCTGTCTTCGCGACTGGGGATACCGCTGCTGCTGATCTTTCTGATCATCGGAATGCTGGCGGGCGAGGATGGCTTCGGCGGCATCGCCTTCGACAATACCGATACCGCTTTCATGATCGGCAGCCTGGCCCTGGCCATCATTCTGCTCGATGGTGGCATGCGTACGCGGGTGGAAAACTTTCGCGTGGGGCTCTGGCCAGCCATTTCCCTGGCGAGCGCGGGCGTGGTGCTGTCGGCCAGTCTGACCGGACTGATTACGGCCTGGCTACTGGATCTGCACTGGCTGCAGGGGCTGTTGCTGGGCGCCATTGTCGGCTCCACTGACGCAGCGGCCGTGTTCTCCCTGCTCCAGGGCAAGGGATTGAACCTGAAGCAGCGGGTGGGCGCCACGCTGGAGATCGAGTCCGGCTCCAACGACCCCATGGCGATCTTCCTGACCATTACCCTGGTGGCCATGCTTGCTACCGGCGAGCAGAGTTTCAGCTGGCATTTTCTCGGCGCCTTTGTGCAGCAGTTCGGCATAGGCGGCGTATGCGGTCTGGCCGGGGGGGTGCTGCTGGCGAGTCTGGTCAACCGGGTCAAGCTGGCCACCGGCCTGTACCCGCTGCTGATCACCAGCGGTGCCATTCTGGTGTTCGCCTTTGCCAACAGCATCGGCGGCAGCGGCTTTCTCGCCATCTATCTGACCGGCGTGGTACTCGGCAACCGGCGCGTGCATAACCTGCAGAACATTCTGCATGTTCAGGATGGCATGGCCTGGCTAAGCCAGATCGGGATGTTCCTCATGCTCGGCCTGCTGGTGACGCCCAGCGAGATGATGCCGATCGCGGCACCGGCCATCCTGATTGCGCTTTTCCTGATTTTCGTCGCGCGCCCGGTAGCCGTGCTTGTCTGTCTGAGCCCCTTTGTCTTTTCCTGGCGCGAGCGGCTGTTCATTTCCTGGGTGGGACTGCGCGGGGCCGTGCCTATCATCCTGGCGATCTTCCCCCTGCTCGCCGGACTGGAGCAGGCCCAGTTACTGTTCAACGTTGCCTTCGTCGTGGTGCTCGTTTCATTGCTGCTGCAGGGTTCCAGTCTGCCGCTGGCCGCCCGCCTGTGCCGGGTGGAGATACCGCCGCAACCCGAGCCACTGCAAAGGACCAGCCTGGATGTGGCCGTCGAAGGCGAATACGAAGTCATGATCTACCAGCTGGAGAATGCCAACTGGTGTGTCGGTGTGACCCTGCGCGAACTGGCGATGCCGAACAACTCGCGCATCGCCGCGGTATTCCGCGGCAGCGAGCTGTTGCATCCACGCGGCAGCACGGCACTCGCGCTCAACGATGTGCTGTGTATCATCGGGCGCCCCCAGGACCTGCCCGCCCTCTCGAAGCTGTTCAGCAAGCCCCATGCGGCGGGTTATCTGGCGAACCGGCAATTCTTCGGAGACTTCATCCTCGAAGGCGATGCGCAGCTGGGTGCCGTGGGGCGCTTCTATGGTTTCGAAGTCCCCGAGGACCTGCACGAGCTGACCCTGGCGAACTTTCTCGGCAAGCGCTTTGGCGGTCACCCGGTGGTGGGTGACAAGCTCGAATGGGAAGGGCACACCTGGGTGGTGGCCGCTGTGGACAACGATACGATTCTCAAGGTAGGCCTGAAACTCGGCGGCGGCAAACGCCCGCTACCGCTGGGCTTCTAACCCCACCCGGATCACAACAGATTGAACAGGCTCAGCCCGCTGATTTTCACGTAACTCTGCTGGGCCGCCTGCAAGACCACGGACTCCAGGCTGAGGCGGCTGAGCGCCTCGGCGTAGTCCAGCTCCGACAGCTCCGCCTGCACCTTGGTGTTGATCAGCGAAACCTCCGCATTCTCGTTACCGGTGGACTCGATCACATTGAGACGGGCGCCAATGCTGGTCTGCACACTCAGTACGCTGTCCATCGCGTTATCGATGTTTTCCAGGCTGATTGCCAGCTTGTCCCGGCGCAGCAGCTTGTCCTCAGGTGAGTCGCCGGTGGTCTCGAGTGTCTCACGCAGAAAAGCGATATTCTGCAGAATGCTGCGTTTCTCGCCGGTCTCCGCGGTATTGCCGCGGTCGATGGAGAACTCTTCGCCACCGGCCAATTCACCGTCAATATTGACGACCACCCCCGCGACACGAATCTGCAGATTATTGTCCTCGTTCGGCTCGATCGGTCCGGACGCCAGCACGTTGGCGGCGTTTGCGGTTTCAAACACCTCATAGCTGCTGCCGTCCGCAGCGATCCTGACGGTCACCGGCGCATTGGGGAAGAAATCGGCATCATAGGTTGTCTTGTCTTCCACCACGCCCAGGGAAATGCGTGGAAAAGGCACCGCCGGGTCTGCCGCGGGCAGGGTTCGGTCCGTGACCACCCGGTTGACGTTGCCGACATCGACAAACAGATCCTTGCCGTTATCGTTGATGGCCAACTGCTTGGAGCCGGCAATCTGAATCGAGCGCTGCCCCTGATCACCTTCGTAGCTGTAGGTACCATCGGGCTCGCGGACAAAGGGCGGCGTCTGGCTCTGGAATCCGCCAAACAGATACTCTCCCCGCGCGTTACGGCTGTTGAACAGGCCGAACAGCTCGTCTTCACGCTCGGTCAGCTCCTGCGCCAGGGCCTGTCGATCGGACGCATCCAGGGCGCCATTGCCCGCCTGCAGGGTTATTTCACGCACGCGTTGCAGGATATTGGTTACCGAGTTGAGTGTCGCCTCTTCCTGGTTCAGGCTATTGGTCGCCGCACTCATGTTCGACTTGAACTGTTCCAGGCGGTTGGCTTCCTGGTCCAGCTGCAGCAGGCGCACGGTGGCCACCGGATCATCGGCCGGTGAGAGCAGCCGCTTGCCGGAGCTGACCTGTTCCTGGGTCCGGGTCACCTTGGCATAGTTGTCCTGGATACCCTGATTGCCATTATTGAATGTCTGTATTGTCGAAATACGCATGGCTTGTCACCTGTCAGCGAATACTGCTTATCAGTGTATCGAACAACGAACGTGCAACCTGAAGCACCTGGGCCGAGGCATTGTAATACTGCTCGAACTTGATCAGGTTGGCTGCTTCCTCATCCAGGTTCACCGCCGACACCGAGTCGCGGTTATTGGTCGCCTGTTTCAGCACCGCACCGCTCGATGCGCTATCGGAGCGGGCCTGGGCCGTGAAGGTTGCGACGCGTTGGACCAGATCACCGTATCCGTCGACAAAGGAAAAACCGGCGCGGCCGCCTTCCTGGCCCAACACCGCCTTGGTCTGCAGATCGGACAGGGCCAGTGCGTTACGGTTGTCCGACTTGCCCTCATTGAACTGGATTTCGAAGGTATCTCCGTCCAGCGGCGTACCCGTCATCTTCATGCTGAAACTATAGCCGTCCACCTCCCAGGCCAGGGTATTGGTTTGCCCTGGATTGATGGCGAAGGACGCCGGTGTGAGTGTCGCACCAGAGGCGCTGGTGAGATTCAGCGTACCTGCAGCCTGGTCATAACGCATCTCGATCGGCAGGTAAGCCTGCATGGCGGCCGGATCAATCGGCGCCGGACCGTCCACCAGCGCAGGCTGGGTAATCTTTGCTGTGCCTCGGTTGGCCAGACTGGAGTCGGCACTGGCGGGCGCGGCAAAACCCAGCTCCTCGGGCTGCTGCATGACCGATTCCATGCCACCTGAGCCATAGCGGGTCGGCGTCACCAGAAAGCGGTCACCGGCCGCCACGCTGCCGCCTGCAGGCAGGGTGATCTGAAAGCCGTCAATCTCCACCGGGGTGGCCGGCGGAGTCGGGCTTATATCCAGGGGCCCGGTCACTTCGTTGTCGCTGACGCGGCGAATGCTGTACTGCGTGGCGCTGCTGAACAGCACCTCGTAGTCGGAGGTGCTCAGCTGCGCCGTATCGGTAATGAATACATTGAGTTTGGTGTCGGGGTCACTGTTGGTGGGCCGTGCCTGGCTACGCAGATCCAGCTGATCCGGACTGTTGATATCCTTGAACAGCTGTCCCCCCGCCTGACCGTTGATATCCAGACCCTGCCCCAGCTGGTCGTTGACCTCGCTGGCAATCGACAGTGCCAGCCGACCGACGGAATTCAGCGCCTGGTCGAGCACATCCTGACGATAGCGAATCAGACCGCCCAGCTGACCACCACTGATCAGACTCGTGATGCCCTGGGCGGACCCACCGCTGACCAGCTGCACTTCTGCCCGTGAGGGGTCTGCGGTGCCGCGCACCACCTGCAGGCTCGAGGCCTCCTTGCCGACCACCAGAGGCTGCCCGGAGCCGACGAATATGTTGATGCTGCTGCCGTCCTGGGGCACCACGGTCACGCCGATCAGCTCACTGAGCTGACGAACCGCCTCATCCCTGGCGTCGAACAGGTCATTGGGTTCGGATCCGTTGGCGACCGCACGGCCGATCGAATCGTTGTACTGGGCAATCGACTCAGCCAGACGGCTGACCTGGCCAGTCAGAGTACCCATCTGCTGGCCAATGAATTCAGTCTGGGTGGACAGACGGGTCTGCACGGTATTGAAACGCGATGCCAACCCCTCCGACTCGGACAGAAACAGCTGCCGGGCAGGCAGGCTGGCCGGATCCTCGATCGACGTCTGCAGGGCGTCGAAAAAGTTCTGCAGGCCAGGAGTAATGCCGGTGGCCGTGCCGGACAGCAGGGTATTGAGCTCTTCCATCTGGGTCTGGAAGGCAGTGACCTCGGAATTGATAGCGGTGCTGCTGCGGACCTGGTTGGTCAGAAATTCGTTATACACCCGCTGCACATCGACAACGCTGGTGCCATTGCCGATATAGCCCGCGCCAGTGAAGCTCGGATCACGAGCTGCCTGCACGGCAGTCTGGCGGCTGTAACCGGGCGTATTGACGTTGGAGATATTCTGGCCGGTGACCGACAGGTTGGTCTGACTGGCCTTGAGCCCGCTGAGTCCGATGCCAAAGAGGTCTGCCATGCTTATGCCCTGCCTGTGCTGGAGCGATCTTCAGCCTGTGCTATCTGGGTAGCCTGGCGGGTGCCGGCATCACTGAGCAGCTGTCGGGCGATCTGGGAGATCTTGCGGGCATATTGCGGGTCGGTGGCATAGCCTGCCTGCTGCAGCTCGCGGAAGAAGGTATCGGGATTCTCGGTCCGGGCCAGGGCCTGCTTGTAACGGCCGTTGCCTTCAAGGAAGTTCACATAGTCATCGAAGCTCTGCTCGAATGAGGCGTAGCTGCGGAAACTCGCACGCTCCTGACCTTTGACCCCATCGCGATACTCATGGGTCATCACGCTGGCGGACTCACCCTGCCAGCCGCCATGGGCCTTGATGCCGAACAGGTTATGGCTGTTGCTGCCGTCGGGCCGCTTGATGATGGATTTGCCCCAACCGGTTTCCAGGGCAGCCTGGGCCACCAGATAGTGCGGATCCACACCCAGACGTGCAGCCGCCTTCTCGGCCATGGGCAGCATCGCCTGAACGAATTCCTCCGAGTTGGAGAAGCGCGACGGGCCGGGGCTGGCAGGTGCAGCCTGGGCAATGGCATCGGCGCTGCTCGGCTGGTTGCGCGCAATACCCTGCAGAGCGCGCAGGGGTTGCCAGGCCAGAGCCGGCTCGCTTTGTACCGGTGCCGGCGCTGCTACTGCTGTTGCTGCTGCTGAATTATCCGCCACGGCGGACTGGGCAACGCCGTGACTCAGCGAGAAGCCCAGTCGCCGCTTGGCCAGCAGGGCCGAATGGTCCGGCGCGCCATCGGTGATAGCGGCGCTGCGGGCCGGGGCCGGAAAGTCTGTTTTCAGGGCCGGACGATCAAGCCCGGTTCCTGAGGCAGCCGGGGCTTTCTCGGGCGAAAGCTGCCGCATCATGACATCGGCCAGGCCGAGGCCCTGCTTCTCGGCCAGGTGGACCGAGAGCTGGTTGTCATACATGTCCTGGTAGAAACGGGTCTGCGGCGTATTCAGCGGATTGCCTTCGGCAAACGCCTGATTGGCATCACGCATGCTCTTGACCATCATGTTCATGAACAGCGATTCGAACTGCTCGGCCACGCGCTGCATGTTCTCAGGGCTATTGGCCTTGGAACCGGCTTTCAACTCGCTCATGGAGTTGAGATCGGTATAGCTGATGCCGTTCGGGCTCATGATCGAATCCTCGCTCAGATGACGACAAGTTCGGCGTTCAGGGCGCCAGCCTGCCGCAACGCTTCAAGTATGGCCATCAGGTCCCCCGGCGCCGCGCCCACCTGATTCACCGCCCGCACGATCTCGTCCAGCGAGACTCCGGGATTGAACACGAACATGCGGCTGTCACCCTCTTCGATATTGATCTGGGAGCTGGGCGTGACCACGGTCTGACCATCGGTAAAGGGTGCGTCAGGCTGACTGACCTGGAAATTCTCGCTGATCGTCACCGTCAGGCCGCCATGGGTCACCGCTGCCGGCTGAACCCGCACATCCTGGCCGATGACGATGGTACCGGTACGCGAATTGATCACGATCTTCGCCGCCGCATTGCCCTGGTCAACCTGCAGGTTTTCCACCATCGACATGTAGTCGACCCGCTGATTCGGATCCAGCGGTGCCCGCACGGTGATGGAGCCGGCATCCTGGGCCTGGGCCACGCCCGGTCCGAAGGTATTGTTGATCTGGTCGACGACCCGCTTGGCCGTGGTGAAATCCGGTCGATTGAGGTTGAACACCAGATGATCACCCGTGGCAAAGGGGCTGGCCACCGCCCGCTCGACCGTGGCCCCGGCAGGGATGCGTCCGACGCTGGGCACATTGACGGTAATGCGTGAACCGTCTGCGCCCTCGGCGCCGAAGCCACCGACCACCAGGTTGCCCTGGGCAATCGCATAGACCTGCCCGTCGATCCCCTTGAGCGGCGTCATCAACAGACTGCCGCCGCGCAGGCTCTTGGCATTACCAATCGACGAAACGGTGATGTCGATGGTCTGACCCGGCCGGGCAAAGGGTGGCAGCTCGGCATGAATCGCCACCGCCGCCACGTTCTTGGTCTGGATACGCGTGCCCGGGGGCACGGTGATACCGAACTCGGTCAGCATGTTATTGAAGGTCTGTACCGTGAAGGGCGTCTGGCTGGTCTGATCACCCGAGCCCACCAGGCCGACCACCAGGCCGTAGCCGATCAGCTGGTTGGAACGCACCCCGGCGACACTGGCGATATCCTTCAGACGCTCGGCCTGGGCCAGGGGGGCAGCAAGCGCTATACACAGGCACAACAGCAGGTTACGCATGCTCACTACTCCTAGAAAGGCCACATCGGACTGAGAAAGAACTGGCTGAGCCACCCCGGCTGGCTGGCGTTGGCAAAGGCACCGGTCCCCGAGTAGGCGATACGGGCATCGGCAATACGGGTGGACGGTACGGTATTGTCCGGACCGATATCCTCGCTGCGCACCAGGCCGGACACGCGGATCAGCTCGTCGCCATTGTTCAGGGTGATCCACTTCTCGCCCCGCACGCGCATGACGCCATTGGGCAGCACTTCGAAGATGGTCGCGGTAATCGAGCCATTAAGACTGTTTGTCTGGTTGGCCTCGGAATCACCGGCGAACGTTCGATTGCCGGAAATGTTGACCCCCAGGTCCAGCCCCTTGGCGCCGACCACATTGCCCAGCAGGGTCGGATTGGCAATCTGGGTCGAGCTGTTCTTGCTGATCTCGTTGTCGGCACTCTTGCGGGCGGCGGTACGCTCCTGCAGGGTAATGGTGATGATGTCACCGACCCTCCTGGCCTTGTTATCGTCATACAGGCCCATCTCGAATCCGGCCTGATAAATGGCGCCATTGTTCAGCTCTGGCGCAACCGGCGTGCGCGGCAGGATGGGTGCGTACGAGGGGTCGTTTGGCGTCGGCGGCATCTGCATGCATGCCGCCAGCGACCCGAGGATGAATACAACCAGAACCAGACGCAGGGTTTTCATCTCACGTGTTCCTCTTAGAGATTCTGACTGACGTACTGCAGCATCTGGTCGGCAGTCGAGATGACCTTGGAGTTCATTTCGTAGGCGCGCTGGGTGGTGATCATGTTGACCAGCTCTTCCACCACGCTGACGTTGGAATTCTCCAGTGTGTTCTGCAGTACCGTTCCCAGCCCGTTCTGACCCGGATTGCCTGCCTGCGGCGCACCGCTGGCAGCTGTTTCCAGGAACAGGTTGTTGCCGATCGACTGCAGGCCGGCCGGATTGACGAAGTTGGCCGTCTGGAGAATGCCCAGCTGCTGAGCCGCTGGATCACCGAATACCGAAATACTGACGGTGCCGTCCTCGCCTACAGTGAAGGACTGAACATCGTCGGGCAGCTGAATCGCAGGTTCCAGCGGGAAACCATTGGAAGTCACGATCTGACCGTCGGCATCCAGGTGGAAACTGCCGTCCCGGGTGTAACCGATGTTGCCGTCGGGCATCAGGATCTGGAAGAAGCCCTTGCCATTGATTGCCAGATCAAGCGGCTGCTCGGTGGTCTGCAGGGTGCCCTCGGTAAAGATCTTCTGGGTACCCGCCACGCGTACACCGGTGCCCAGCTGCAAGCCTGACGGCAGCTGGGTGTCCTGGGTGGTCTGACCGCCCGGTTGGCGCTTGATCTGATAGAGCAGATCCTCGAACTCGGGACGGTCGCGCTTGAAGCCGGTCGTCGCCACGTTGGCCAGGTTGTTGGAAATCGTGGTCAGCATGGTGTCCTGGGCGGACAGACCGGTCTTGCTTACCCAAAGTGCTGCGTGCATGGTGTTCTCCTAGCGCGCCGTCGGGGCGCGACTGATCAGGTTCAGCTGATTTGCAGAATTCGGTTGGTGGCCTGGCTGTTTTCCTCGGCCGTGCGCATCATCTTGATATGCAGCTCGAACTGCCGTGCCAGTGACAGCATGGCGGTCATCTCCGCCACCGCATTGACGTTGCTGCTTTCCAGAAAGCCGGAAGCGACGCGAACGGCCGCATCGGCTGGCTGCTCAGCCACGCCCTCCACGCGCATGAGGCCATCCTCGCCCTTGCGCAGCGCCGTCGGGTCCGGATTGACCAGCTTGATACGGTCCACCTCGGCCAGCACATTGGGCGCTTCGCCTTCGGCGCGGATACTGATGGTGCCGTCCTGGCCAATCTCGACCTTGTCAGCCGGGGGCAGAGCAATAGGGCCTGCATTGCCAAGCACCGGCATGCCGCTACTGGTACGCAGCAGGCCGAAGGCGTCAATTTTCAGGCTCCCGGCACGGGTATAGGCTTCGGTTCCGTCAGGCGCCTGTACGGCGATCCAGCCCTCCCCTTCCACTGCAATATCCAGCTCACGGCCGGTCTCCTGCATGCTGCCGGAGGCCAGATCCGTACCGGGGCGTTCGGTCATTGCATAGGCACGCGTCGGAAGACTCTCACCGTAGACCGGCATCGAACGGGCCTGCTCGAAGTCGCGCCGAAAGCCGGTGGTACTGACGTTCGCCAGATTGTTGGCATGGGCCTGCTGAGCCAGCATATTCTGGCTGGCGCCGGTCATGGAGATGAAAAGTGATTTATCCACGCTGTACTCCCAGGGCGACAAGGAATTGCCGCTTTGCTGCTATTACAGGGAGATAAAGCACGGATCATGCCAGCTCATCTATACAGGAATTTAATCGTTTTTAATCAACAGGATACCGATTAAACAAAAAAGCAGAGCGGCAATACCGGCAAACTTGGGTTCACGGGTATTGCCGCTCTGCTCGAGGGCCGGACAGGGTCCAGGGTTAACGCAGGTTGATGATGGTCTGGGTGACCGCGTCCGCTGTCTGGATGGTCTTCGCGTTGGCCTGATAGTTGCGCTGAGAGATGATCAGGTTGATCAGCTGCTCCGACAAGTCCACGTTCGACTGCTCCAGGGCGCCGGACTGGATAGTGCCCTGGGTGCCGGTCCCGGGCGCACCGACCACTGGCTCACCAGAGGCAGAAGATTGTGCCCAGGCCGTTTTGCCCAGCGGGGTCAGACCCTGCTGGTTGGCGAAGTTGGCCAACACCACCTGCCCCTGAGTGCGGGTCTGGCCGTTGGTATAGCGTGCCACCAGCAAGCCTGCATCGTCGATCTCCAGACCCGCCAGATCACCGGTCGTGAAGCCGTCCTGGACTACAGCGGTGACCGCAAAGCTGGCTGCAAACTGGGTGCTACCCGCCAGGTCGATAGCGAACGAAGCTGGCGAATCGGCACCGGTTTCACGTCCGGCACTGTCCAGTGGTACCCAGTTCTGAAT
>JAESUC010000178.1 GCA_016763285.1 Pseudomonas sp. | reverse complement strand
GCCCGACTCGCCAAAGCCGGCCATGCGCGCCAGGTCACAGGCCGCCTCGGTATGGCCGGCGCGGGCCAGCACACCACCGGGCTGGGCCATCAGCGGAAAGATGTGGCCGGGGCTGACGATGTCTTCGGCGACGGCGCCAGGGGCAGCGGCGGCCTGCACGGTGCGCGCACGGTCCGCAGCCGAGATACCGGTACTCACGCCCACGGCCGCCTCGATCGACACGGTGAACTTGGTACCGAAACCGGAATTGTTGCGCTGCACCATCAACGGCAGATTCAGCCGCTCACAGTGCTCCAGGCTCATCGGCATGCAGATCAGGCCGCGGCCATAGCGGGCCATGAAGTTGATGTGCTCGGCCTGGCAGGCCTGGCCCGCCATGATCAGATCACCTTCATTCTCGCGGTCTTCGTCGTCCATCAGGATGACCATCTTGCCAGCGCGAATATCTTCCAGCAGTTCTTCTACGGTATTGAGTTTCATGCGGCCCTCCCGGGCTTCTTGTTCAGACTTGAACGTTCGCAACTGGAACATTCAGGACTGGGAAATTCACGGCCTGATAGTTCAGGATTTCAGGTAGCCGTTCTCGGCCAGAAACGACATGCTCAGCCGGCTCTCGGCCGCAGGCTCGGCAGCCTTGTCGCCGAGCAGCAGACGTTCGAGGTAGCGGGCAATCAGGTCGACTTCCAGGTTCACCGGGCTCCCGGCCTGATAATCACCCATGACCGTTTCCTGCATGGTATGCGGCACGATGTTGAGGTCGAACACGGCGCCGTCCACGGCATTGACGGTCAGGCTGGTGCCATCGACGGTGATGGAACCCTTTTCGGCGATATAGCGCGCCAGGGCTGCCGGCGCTTCGATGCGAAAATGCCAGGAGCGTGCGTCCTCGTTCATCGACAGCACCTTGCCGACACCGTCCACATGGCCACTGACCAGATGGCCGCCCAGGCGAGACGAAGGGGTCAACGCCTTTTCCAGATTGACCCGGCTGCCTTCTTTCAAGCGCGAGAGTGCCGTGCGGCGAATGGTTTCCTGGCTGACGTCGGCCCAGAAGCCATCCCCGGGCAGCTCCACCGCGGTCAGGCAGACGCCGTTGACCGCAATGCTGTCGCCCAGCTTGACGTCGCCCAGGTCCAGAGAGCCGGTTTTGACATACAACCGGACGTCACCGCCACGGGGCTGCATGCTCTGGATCCGGCCAACCGCTTCGATAATGCCTGTGAACATGTAAGTGCCTCTTTTTCAGGGGTGCAGTCTACTAGCCACTGACCAGCAGACCCAACCCGTAAACCGAGATATAACCGAAGACAAAGGCCGCGAAGAGCAACCCGAAACTGCGCATATACGTCAGGAAGGTCAACCCGGGCAGCTTGCTCATTGCCACGATCCCGGCAGCGGAGCCGATTATAAGCAATGAACCACCCACTCCGACAGCATAAGTCAGGCCCATCCACTCGGCGGTGTTCATCTGCAGATCAGCCTTGAGCAGCGCTGCGGTCAGCGGCACGTTGTCGATCAGCGCCGAAAGCACCCCCATCAGGAAGTTGGCGAAGATGACCGGAACCAGGTCGTAAAGTGCCGTCAGGCCTTGCAGCACACCGATGAACTGCAACATGCCCACCAGTAGCAGGACACCCAGGAAGAACAGCAACGTCTCGAACTCGATGGCCCGTACGTACTCCAGAATCGGGTCGTTTTCTATGTCTTCATTGAAAAACCGTGCAATCAAAAACATCAGCGCCAGGCCGGTCAGGAAGGTCAGAACCGGTGGGATCGAGTACAGCAGGCTGCCCAGAATGGTGCCGATGATGGTCAGCAGGAACAGCAGGCCGATGACCTGGTCGACACCGCGCAGCGGTTGCAGGGCCGCTTTTTCGATCACCACTTCGTCCTTCAGGCCCACTGACAGCAACGCAGCCAACAGCAGTACCGCGAGAAACGCCGGACCGGCCAGCATCAGCAAATGGGTGATCTCGACCTTGTCGGCGAGAAAGATCATCAGCGTGGTCACGTCGCCGGTGATCATCGCCACGCCACCGGAGTTGACCGCGAACACCACCAGCGTGGCGAAACGCAGGGTCTTGCGCAGCTCCATCTTCAGGCTCAGCACCAGGGCGACCGAGACCAGGGTAGCGGTAATGTTGTCGGCGATGGAGGAGAACACGAAGCAGAACAGACCGGTCAGCAACAACAGCTTGCGCTCGGTGACGCGCCCCGGCAGCACGCTGTAGATGATGTTCTCGATCAGGCCTTTCTTGTTCAGATAGGCAACGAAGGTCATGGTGGCCAACAGAAACAGCCACAGGCCGGCAATATCGGTGATGTTGTGACTTAGCGCCGCCTGTACCCGCTCGCGAAACGCGTCATTCGGTGCCGCAGTAAAAAGCACCATCCAGGCCAGGGCGCCGAAAAACAGCACCACCTTGGCCTTGTTGACGTGAATCAGCTCCTCGAAAACCACGCCCAGAAACGCCGCTACTGCCATCAGGATCAGCAACCACTGAACTGCCATATGCATGATGCATCACTCTCAGAAAGGAAGAACCGGTCGCGCCGTGATACGCCAATCACGGCCGACTACCCGCATGTCGGTCACATCAAGCTGCATGGCCTCGGCCATGCTGTCGAAGGGCAATTCCAACAAGGGTCGCGCCAGACTGCCGAGCAGTCTTGGCGCCATATAGATCACCAACTCGTCCACCAGCCCGGCGCGCAGAAAGGCGCCCGCCAATCCGGCGCCGGATTCCACCAGCACTTCGTTGCAGCCGCGCGAGGCCAGCAGGCGCAACAGGGCTTCCAGATCCACGAAGTCACTACCCGCGCTGGGCAGCGCCAGCAGCTCCGCGCCTACGGCGCGATAGTCCTGCTCCGGCGACTGGTCCAGGCGGCAGGCCACCAGCACCGGACCGTCCTGCTGGAACAGTCGACTGGTCAGGGGCACACGCAGGCGGCCATCCACCAGCACGCGCAACGGCTGACGCTCGGCCGCCGCCTGGGCCTCGGCCTCTGGCAGGCCCAGCTGCGCACTGCGTACGGTCAGCGCCGAATCGTCCAGCAGCACCGCATCGGCGCCGGATACCACCGCGCTGCTGCGCGCGCGCAAGCGCTGCACATCGGCGCGGGCCTCGGGGCCGGTAATCCACTGACTCTCGCCGCTGGCCATCGCCGTGCGGCCGTCCAGACTCATGGCCAGCTTGAGCCGCACAAAGGGCAAGCCGGTCTGCATGCGCTTGACGAAACCCGCATTCAGCGCTGCCGCCTGGGCTTCGAGCACGCCGCACTCAACCTCAATCCCGGCATCGCGCAAACGGGCCAGACCGCGCCCCGCCACCAGCGGATTGGGGTCCTGCATGGCTGCCACTACCCGGGCCACCCCGGCGGTCACCAGCGCGTCGGCGCAGGGTGGCGTGCGACCGGTATGACTGCAGGGCTCGAGCGTGACATAGGCTGTCGCACCACGGGCCTGCGCACCAGCCTGACTCAGCGCGTTCACCTCGGCATGGCCTTCACCCGCGCGCACGTGCCAGCCCTCACCCACGATCTGACCGTCGCGTACCAGCACACAGCCGACGCGGGGATTGGGATCAGTGGTATACAGGCCTCGCTCTGCCAGTTGCAGCGCCCGGGCCATCATGCTCCGGTCGCTGATTGCCTGATCAGGCATCGGGCTCGTCCTTGTCGCGGCGCGAGAGCCGTTCGATTTCCTCGCGGAACTGGTTCAGATCCTGGAACCGGCGATACACCGAGGCAAACCGGATATAGGCGACTTCGTCGAGCTGCTTGAGTTCGTTCATGACCATTTCACCGACCACCATGGCCGGCACTTCACGTTCGCCGGTGGCACGCAGGCGATGCTTGATGTGGCCGATACCGGCTTCGATCTGCTCGACACTCACCGGTCGTTTTTCCAGCGCCCGCTGCATACCGGCGCGCAGCTTTTCTTCATCGAAGGGCTGGCGACGACCATCGCCCTTGATGATCCGCGGCAGAACCAGCTCGGCGGTTTCAAAGGTGGTAAAGCGCTCCTGGCAGGCCAGACACTCGCGGCGCCGACGCACCTGGTCACCCTCGGCCACCAGCCGGGAGTCAATCACCTTGGTGTCATGGGCGCCGCAGAATGGACAGTGCATAGAAGTTTCCCGGGAGGCTGAAAAGCGTTCACATCTTACTCTTGTCCCGGCCCCGATAAAAATGCATCTTTACATTTCAGCGCAAGAAAGATCCGCCCGTCGCCTGGGCGCGACCCCGCTCATTGCGGCGCAAAGCGCTCGCGCAGGAGTCGCTTGGCTACCTTACCGTTGTCATCGCGCGGCAGACTCTCGATCAGCTCAACTCGACGCGGCACCTTGTAGCCGGCCAACCGCTCGCGCACGTACTGCTGCACCTGCTCGGCAGTCAGCGCATCGGGGGCGGCAGCCACCACGGCCAGCAGTGATTCGCCATATTCGCTGTCCGGCAGTCCGACCACGGCGCAATCGATCACACCAGGCAGGGTAATCAATACATGCTCGATCTCGGCGGGATAGATATTCACCCCGCCGGAAATCACCATGTCGGATTTGCGGTCGCAGATATAGAGATAACCGTCTTCATCCAGATAACCGATATCACCCACGGTGACCAGACCATCCAGTCCGGCGTTCAGCCGAGCCTGCTCGTTGTTCAGGTAGGTAAAATCCGGCACCGCCGGCTGCCGGACATAGACGATACCGGGCACACCCACCGCGCAGTCCTGGCCCTGCTCGTCAACAATGCGGATGCGGGTATCACCGATTGGCCGACCGACGCTGCCGGGCTTGCGCCGCGCGGAAGCGGGATCCTGGATCGTGATCATGCCGGTTTCACTGGAAGCATAGGTCTCGTGGATCACCGGGCCCCACCAGTCGAGCATGGCCTGTTTCACCTCCGGCGCGCAGGGCGCTCCCGTGGAGGCCACAAAGCGCACCGAAGACAGGTCGTAGCGGTCCTTGATCTCATCCGGCAGTCGCAGCAGACGGACATACATGATCGGCACCAGAAACACCGTATCGATGCGATAATGCTCGATCAGCGCCAGGGTCTGCTCGGCGTCAAAACGTGGCATCAACACCATCAGCTCGGCCTGCAGAATCGACTGCTGGGCAAAGGAGCTGGGCGCGCTGTGATACAGCGGAGCCGAGACCAGCGTTCGCACGCCAGGCTCGATGCCCCATGCCTCGCGGGACAGCTCACGCATTGCAGCCGCCATCGCCTCGCGCTGCTCCGGCGCCGGGGCAAAGCGCTTTACCCCCTTGGGTCTGCCGGTAGTGCCGGAGGTATAGGCCATGTGCGCACGGGGCGTACGCGGCTCACCGGAGTACGGACCCTGCTCTGCCAGCCAGGGTTCATAGGCATGCTGATTGCCGCAATCGTCCTCGCCGTCATTGATCAGCACGATCATGCCGTCAGGAATGACGCCCCTGATGTCCTCCAGCAGATCCGCCTCGACCAACAGCACCCGGGCGCCTGAATCCTGTAGCAGAAAGCCGACTTCGGCCGCCTTGAAGTGCCAGTTGACGGGGCAGTAGAAGCACCCGGCGGTCTGGCAACTGAGGATCGCGTCGACAAATGCCGGACCGTTGCGCAGCATCACCGCGATCACATCACCGTCGGCCACCCCAAGCCGCGCCAGCCCACCGGCAAGCTTCAGGGCGCGTCGGGCCACCTCCTCCCCGCTGCGCTCCAGATCGGCGCAGACCAGGCGTGCGGTCATGCCTTGGTTCCGTAGGGCGCCGTGATCTGTTGCATGCGCGCCTGGGCACTGGCGTATTCCTGTTCCAGCTGGCTGACCGCTTCGGCAGTCGAGGTAACGGCAGCAATGCTGCCCACGCCCTGACCGGCGCCCCAGATGTCCCGCCATGCCTTGCTCTTGTTGCTGCCGCCGGAACCGAACTTCATGCTGCTCTTGTCGCCCTCGGGCAGATTGTTGGGGTCCATGCCGGCATTCTGGATACTGGGCTTGAGATAGTTGCCGTGCACACCGGTGAACAGGTTGCTGTAGACGATGTCATCGGCCGTGGTATCGACCAGCATCTGCTTGTAGGCCGCATCGGCATTGGCCTCATGGGTAGCGATAAAGCGGGTACCCATGTAGGCCAGGTCGGCGCCCATGGCCTGTGCTGCCAGAATCTGCTCACCCTTGGCGATCGAGCCGGAGAGGATGATCGGGCCGTCATAGAAGGCGCGAATTTCCGATACCAGCGCAAAGGGGCTGAGCTGGCCGGCATGACCACCCGCGCCAGCACAGACCAGGATCAGGCCGTCGACACCCGCCTCGATAGCCTTCTTGGCATGCTTGACGTTGATCACGTCATGGAACACCAGGCCGCCGTAGCTGTGAATTGGCTCCACCACGTCATTGGGCGCACGCAGGCTGGTAATGATGATCGGTACCTTGTACTTCACGCACATTTCCACATCGTGTTGCAGGCGGTCGTTGCTGCTGTGCACGATCTGGTTCACCGCGAAGGGCGCGACCACGGCATCGGGGTTCTCCTGCTTGTACTGCTCAAGCTCGCTGGTGATGCGCTTGAGCCAGACTTCCAGCTCTTCGGCGGGACGGGCATTGAGTGCCGGAAAGGAGCCGACAACACCCGCCTTGCACTGGGCGATCACCAGGTCCGGGTTGGAAATGATAAACAGGGGTGAGCAGATGACGGGCAGCTTCAACGAATGCTGCAGCACACTGGGTAGACTCATTGTTGTTCTCCTTGAACGGGCACTGAAGGTCAGGACCATAAAATACGATGCATGGACTATAAGAGGCGGCCACTTGATCTACAATGCTCCGCAACAAGTCCAAACTGTTTACCAAATGACGACAATCAATGGATATCAAATCCCTGCAGTGCCTGTGCGCCGTTGTTGAAACCGGCAGCATGAGCGGCGCGGCGCGGCGTCTGGGCACGTCCCGCTCGCATATCAGCCGGCGACTCAAGGTACTGGAACAGGACCTGCAACTGCAGCTGTTCCGGCGCACCACGCGCAGAGTCGAGCCGACCCAGATCGGCTGGGCGCTGTATGAACACGCTGCCCGCATCAGCCAGGAGCTGGGCGCCCTGCAGGCGACAGTGGACGACCTGGGCAAGAACCTGCGCGGCCACATCCGCCTGAGCGCACCGGTAGCCCTCGGCCAGCAGGTGGTCGGCCCACTGCTGCTCGAGTTTGCCCGCCTGTATCCGGAAGTCAGCCTGCAGCTGACCTTCAGCAACCGCATCTTCGACCTGGTCGCCGCCGAAATCGATGTGGCCATCCGTGTCACCTCGACGCCGCCCGATGCCCTGGTCGCGCGGGACCTGGGGCCGGTCGACTGGGCGCTGTGCGCCAGCCCCGACTTTCTGCACAGGCAGGGCACCCCGCAGACAGCGGATGATCTGCTGGAGCTGGACATGCTGAGCGTCAACCTGCCCGATCAACGCCTGCCGCTGGAGCTCCATGACGGCCGCCAGACCCGTACCCTGACATTGCGCCCACGGCTGCAGACCGAGGACATGCTGTTCATCAAGCGCGCCGCGCTGGCCGGCATCGGCTGCGCGCTGCTGCCGCTGTACAGTGTCCGCGAGGAGCTGGCAGGTGGCGAGCTGGTGCGTGTGCTGCCACAGTACCAGGCCCGGGTTCGGGCCTGGGGGGACCAGCTCTATCTGCTGACCGCGCCCAATCTGTACCCGACGCTTGCCACCCGGGCGCTGATCGAATACCTGCAGAACCACCTGCACACCTCCCTTTACAGCAGCTGATATTCGCTATGGACACCGGCAGCGCTACAATGCGGTCCCTTTGTTCAGGACCCCGCCCGATGAACCTTGCTGCACTGCAGGCCGAGTTACGCCGAACCCTCCCCCATGCCCGCCTCGTTGCCAGTGATCTGCCCGGGGTGCCGGAGCTGCGTTTGTGGCTGCTGGACCCGGACAACCTGGATCAGGCCTTTTCCAGCGAGGAGACCCGCCGCATCCTGGAAGATCCGCCCTACTGGGGGTTCTGCTGGGGCAGCGGTCTGGCTCTGGCACGCTGGATCCTTGATCACCCGCAGGAGGTACGCGGCAAACGCGTACTGGACTTCGGATCAGGCTCGGGCGTGGTGGCACTGGCCTGTTGCCTGGCTGGAGCGCAAAGCACCATTGCCTGCGATCTGGACCCGCAGGCACGGATGGCCTGTGAACTGAATGCCGGACTCAACGCCCTGCCATTGGCCTACGCCGGGGATTTCTTCGCCCAGAGCGAGCCCGTGGATCTGATTGTCGCCGCCGACGTGCTCTATGACGCCGACAACCGATTCTTTCTCGACCGGTTTGTGCAGCGGGCCGGCGCCGTGCTGCTGGCCGACTCGCGGGTACGTGATCTGCAGCACCCCGGGTATCGCCGCGAACGCGTACTCGAGGGTCGCACCTGGCCGGATCTGGGTGAACCGGTCGAGTTTCGCCAGGTCAGCCTGTATCGGGCAACGAGCGGCGCTTGATTTTGTATTGGTCATACCCCATATCTGCACACACGTGCACAGCAACCCACTTTTTATCAGACTACCAGCCGGAAACCGCCCATGAGCGCCTCACCGCATATCTTTGATGTCACCGAAGCCACGTTCGATCGCTACGTACTGGAAAACTCCTTTCACAAGCCCGTGCTGGTGGATTTCTGGGCCGAATGGTGCGCCCCCTGCAAGGCATTGATGCCGGTACTCGCCACCATTACCGATAGCTATGCCGGTGACCTGCTGATGGCCAAGGTCGACTGCGACCAGCAACCCGGACTGAGCGAACGCTTCGGCATTCGCAGTCTGCCAACCGTCGTCCTGTTCAAGGACGGTCAGCCGGTGGACGGCTTTGCCGGCATCCAGCCGGAAAGCGCGATCCGGGCGATCCTGGAACAGCACCTGGGCGCACCACCCGAGATCATCGAGGATACCGGCGCAGACCTGGCGGCGGTTGCGGCCGGCCTGCTGGAACAGGGCGATGCGGCGCAGGCGATTGCCCTGCTGCAGCCGGCGATCAGTGAGCAGGCGGATGACGGCCTGCTGCTTCTGCTCGGTCGCGCACTGGCCATGGACCACCAGTTCGATGCCGCCGAACAGGTGCTCGAAGCAGTCAAGGATCGGGACACGCACAAACGTGCGCTGGCCGGCGCCAGGGCGCACATCGCATTTCTGCGCCAGGCCGTGGGCATGCCTGAGCGGAGCATCCTGGAGCAGCGCCTGCAAGCGGACGCCGGTGACAGCGAGGCGACCTATCAGCTCGCTGTCGTTGATCTGGCCGCGCAGCGGTATGCCGAAGCCCTGGGTGCTCTGCTCGACCTGTTCCAGCGCGACCGGGGGTACGCCGACGGCACACCCCACCGGGCCCTGCTCGAGGTGTTCAACGTGCTGGGCAGCGAGCACCCGCTGACCATCGAGTATCGACGCAAGCTGTATCAGGCGCTGTATTGACGCTCCGGCGGCAACGCAATGGCCGGTAGCACCCTCCCCGATTGTGTTATAGGATAACATCCAAACCCAATCGCGGAGACACTCCCATGCGCCACACCTCCCTGCTGCTTGGCGGGCTGTTAAGCACCCTCGCCTTTGCCATCCAGGCCCAGAGCCACGACCATGATCACCATGGCCACGGCGATCATGATCAGAAACATGCCAGTACCGCCAGCCTGGACGCCCACGAGCACGGTGTGGCCTCCCTCAATCTGGTGGTCGACGGTGGCCAGCTGATGATCGAACTGGACAGCCCGGCGGCGAATATCGTCGGCTTCGAGCACATGCCGGGTTCTGCCGAGGACTTCGCCGCGCTCGCCGACGCCAGAAAGCAGTTGCTGCGGGCGGACGCACTGTTCGCCATTACCGATGCTGCAGGCTGCGCGCTGGAAGAGGCCGAAGCCAAGAGCCCGCTGTTCGAAGCCGACGCCGACGCAGCAGAGCACGAACATCACGATGAGCATGCCAAGAAGCACCACGACCACGATGAAGCTCACCATGACGAGCACGCCGAGCACGCCGGCGAGGCTCATGCAGAACATGGCCATGCGGATCACGGTAGTGCCCACTCGGACATCGAGGCCAGCTTCCATTACGACTGCGCCAATCCGGATGCGATCGAGCAAATCGAAGTGAAACTGTTCGAGGTGTTCCCCCGCACCGAAAAATTGCTGCTGCAGGCCATTACGCCCCGCGGCCAGCAGGGTGGTGAGCTGACACCGGCACAGAACATCATCCGCCTGTAAGGCTGCGGCCGTGAACGGATCAGATATACTCCCCCTGTTCACGGCCCTTGCCCAACCCATTCCCTGCGCCAGACCCTGCCATGCCAAGCCCACTGATACAGCTCGATGACGTGCATTTTGCCTGGCCAGGCCAGCCGCGGCTGCTTGACATCGCCTCCTTCACCCTGGACCGGGGCGAGCGGGTATTTCTCAAGGGACCCTCGGGCAGTGGCAAGACCACCCTGCTCGGTCTGCTTGGCGGGGTTCTGCTACCGGGCAATGGCAGCATCCGGGTGCTGGAGACCGACCTGCCGAGCCTGTCGGCCAGTGCGCGGGATCGGTTCCGTGCCGACCACACCGGCTACATATTCCAGATGTTCAATCTCCTGCCCTATCTCTCCGTGGTAGAGAACGTCACCCTGCCGTGCCGCTTCTCGCCACTGCGCCGGGGCCGCGCGCTGGCCCACAACGACAGTCTGGAGCAATGCGCCACGGGGCTGCTGGCGGGCCTGGGGCTGTCCGACCCGGCCCTGCTGCGTCGCTCCGTCAACGAGCTGTCAATCGGCCAGCAACAACGGGTGGCCGCGGCCAGGGCGCTGATTGGCAGCCCGGAGCTGGTGATCGCCGACGAGCCGACCTCGGCCCTGGATGCCGATAGCCGCGAGGCCTTCCTGCGTCTGCTGTTCGCTGAATGCGAGCGTGGCGGCAGCAGCCTGCTGTTCGTCAGTCACGATTCGTCCCTGGAACCGCTGTTCGACCGTGCCCTCTCGCTCGGTGAACTGAATCGCGCGGCACCGACCGCAGAGGTGCTGTGATGTATCTCCTGCATCTGGCCATCAAGAGCCTGGCCAACCGCCGTTTCTCCGCCATCCTGACCGTACTGGCGATCGCCCTGAGCGTGACACTGCTACTGGCAGTGGAAAAGGTCCGCACCGAAGCGCGGGCCAGCTTCACCAGTACCATCGCCGGTACCGATCTGGTGGTCGGCGCCCGTTCCGGCTCGGTTCAGCTACTGCTGTATTCGGTATTTCGTATCGGCAACGCCACCAACAATATCCGCTGGGACAGTTACCAGAAGGTCGCGAACCACCCGCGGGTAGAGTGGGCCATTCCGATCTCCCTGGGGGACTCGCACCGCGGGTTCCGGGTCATGGGTACCAACGCGCTTTACTTCGAACACTACCGGTACGGTCGCGACCAGACCCTCGAACTGGCTCTCGGCGCCCTGCCAGGCGATCTGTATGACGCGGTATTGGGGGCGGACGTCGCCCGGGAACTGGGCTACGACCTCGATACCGAAATGGTCCTGGCCCATGGCACCGGTGCGGTGAGTTTTGTCGACCACGGCGACAAGCCGTTTCGCGTCCGCGGCATCCTGAACAAGACCGGAACGCCGGTAGACCGGACCATTCATATCAGCCTCGAGGGTATGGAGGCCCTGCATGTGGACTGGCAGCAGGGGATGCCCGCACGTGGCGCAGCTGCGATCAGCGCCGAGCAGGCGCGTCAGATGGACCTGACGCCGAAGGCGATTACCGCGGTCCTGCTGGGTCTGACCAGCCCGATCGCGACCTTCTCCGTGCAGCGCGAGATCAACCAGTACACCGGCGAGCCGCTGCAGGCGATTCTGCCCGGTGTCGCCCTGCAGGAGCTCTGGAGCCTGCTCGGCGTGGCTGAAAAGGCCCTGTTCATTGTTTCCCTGTTTGTCGTGCTGACCGGACTGGTCGGCATGCTTACCGCCATTCTCAGCAGCCTGAACGAGCGCCGCCGGGAAATGGCCATCCTGCGCTCGGTAGGCGCACGGCCGCAGCATGTCTTCAGCCTGCTGCTGCTCGAGGCCGCCAGCCTGGCGCTGGCCGGCATCCTGCTGGGACTGGGCCTCATGTATCTGGGCCTCTGGCTGGCACGGCCGCTGATTCTCTCCCATTACGGACTGTTCATCGCGATCACGCCACCGGGAGTCTATGAATGGCAACTGCTCGGCGCTATTCTGGGTGCCAGCATCCTGATGGGCAGCGTGCCAGCCTGGCGCGCCTACCGGCAGTCGCTCGCCGATGGCCTGTCAATCCGGACCTGACTGTCGATATGAAACCCACGGGGTATTACATGCGCTATCTTGCCGCCATCACCGCCGCCTGCGCACTGGTCTTCTGCGCTGCGCCCGCCCTTGCCGTGGAAGAACTCAGCTGGGGTGATCTGGTGCCCCCGGATGCGCAGCCCCTGATCGGCCTGCCGCAACCGACCCATGACCTGGCCTCCCTGGCAGACGCTCTGAGCGAGGAGGAGTTCGGCGATCCGGCTGTGCAAAGCCAACCCGATGCTCCGGTGGTCGCTGCGCTCGATGGCCGCGAGGTCAAGCTGCCGGGGTACATCGTTCCCTTGGGTATTGATCCGGACGGCTCGGTCAGCGAGTTTCTGCTGGTGCCCTACTTCGGCGCCTGCATCCACGTGCCGCCGCCGCCTTCCAACCAGATCGTGCACGTGCGCAGTGCCCGGGGTATCGAGCTGGCCGAGCTGTACCAGCCATTCTGGGTCAGTGGTGCCATGCAGGTGGAGCACGTGGAAAGCGACCTGGCCAATGCCGGCTATCGGATCGCCAATGCCGACGTGGAACCCTATACCTACTGAGTATCCGCCAGCGCCAGCCGCGCGCCAACTTCAGCTGACAGCTGGCTCACCCGTCCTGCTCCATGGCCCGACGGGCGTATTCAGCCCAGCTATCGAGTATCCGCCGCTGGCGGGCTGAGGCCCCCGGGCGAGCCCGAGCCACGCTCTCCAGCAGCTCTGCCCAGCGGCCTTGCTCCAACTGCACCGACGCCAGCCAGTACCAGTGTTCGCTCTGCCCCGAACTGCGCGCCAGCTGCCCCCAGGCCTGCTGGGCCCGCTCGTAGTCCCGCGCCTGCTGCCACAGCCGGGCCAGCTGTTCACTGCGTTTGCCGCTGGCAGCGAGCAGGTTCTGCCGGAGCAATGCCTCCAGCAGCCGCGCCGCCTGCCAGGGGGCTCCAGCGGCTACCTGCAATGCCACAAGATTCTCCAGATCGGCCTCATTCAGGCCAACCCCGCCTTCGTGGGCCAGGCGCAGGGTGGCCGCTGCCTCGACCTGGCGCCCGTCCAGGCTTTGCATACCCGCCAGCTGGCGCCAGTACTGGGCATTGCCCGGCTCGCGCTGCAGCAGTACCCGGAACCATCTTTCTGCGGCCGCGTAGCGCTGCAGTCGATAGTTCATACCCGCCAGCAACTGGTACCAGATCGCGTCGGCGGCAGGATTGTCGCGCACGACCTGTTCGGCCAGCGGGATCGCCTGGGCATACCGGCCCAGGCGATTGTAAAGCTGCACCAGTAGCTGCCGGGTAGCCAGCGGCAGCGTCCCTGCGGCCATTTCCGTTTCGAGCAGCCTGGCGGCTTCAGCATCCTGACCGGTCTGGGCCAGCAGCTGCGCCAGGTTACGCCGCTCCTGACTGGCTGCCCTTGCTTCCAATTGACCCTGAGCCAGCGCCTTGCGTAGCCAGTCTATCGCCTCGCCAGTGCGCTGGCGCTCTATCGCCAGGTAGCCCAGGCGCTGCTGCACCAGCGCGCGCTCCAGGCTCTGTGGCTCGGTGGTCGCCAGAGCCGCCTCCAGAACACGCTGCGCTGCGCTGTAGTCCTGCTTCTGCTGCGCCGCGCTGGCGCTGCCAAGCGCCTTGAATACCTGCGGTTCGATCGTCTGCTGGGCCTGCACCTGAAGGCTGCAGACCAGCAATAGCACTATCAGCACATGACGCATCAGCGGCCCCCATCCATACGGAAGACGAAGGGTTTGTTAACTTCACTGGCGACCGGCTGCCCGTTCTCGCGCAGGGGGACGTAGCGCGAACGCACTGCGGCGCGGCGCGCTTCACGTTCGAACAGCCCCGGCGGGTCGGCCTCGATCACGCGCACATTTTCGGCTCGACCCTCCGCCGTCACGGTAAAGGCAAGTACCACCCGCCCCTCGATGCCCGAAGCCTGCGCGCGGCGCGGATAATCCGGCTTGACCTCGACCAGCATGGTCGGCTCCTGGGACAGTCTCGGACCCTGTGACGCCGCCGGTGCGGGTGCCGCGGCAGGTGGCGCTGGTGCGGGCGCTGCTTCGGCGGCGCGCAACCCCTCCAGGGTGGGCGCGCTGCTGAGCTGAATCGATGTGGGCAGGCTGGGAATCTCGATGGCCAGATTGACCTCGGGCGCCGGCTGCTGCGGCGCATCCACCGGCTGGACCTGTGGTACCGGCTCCGGTGGCTGCGGCCGTTCCGGCGCCTCAAGCGGTTGCCGCTGACGACTTTCGCTGGCGGTGTCGCTGACCGAGCGCACGAAACTGATCCGGGTCAGTTCCTGGTCGACCTCGGCTTCATCACGCGGCGGCATCACCAGGATCACCATCAGGGCGAACAGGATCAGCGCCACCAGCAAAGCGCCGGCAAAACTGAGCAGCAATCGCATCAGCGCGCTCCGGCTGCCGCAGCAGTCGCCGCCAGCGCCACGTCCTGCACCCCGGCCAGGCGCACCTGGTCCATGACCTGGATAACCAGTCCGCTGCGCGAATCACGATCGGCCTGCACCACCACCGTACTATCGGGCTGGTCTACCAGCATCCGCTCGACGGCGGCCCTGACTGCGCGCACGTCGACCTGCTGGCGATCCATCCAGATCTCGCCATCGGGACTGATCGCAATCAGGATATTGCCCTTGGGCTGTTCCGCTGCGGTGGCAGCCGATGGGCTTTGCACGGTGATACCCGCCTCCTTGATAAAGGAGCTGGTGACAATGAAGAAGATCAACATGATAAACACGATGTCGAGCATCGGCGTCATGTCGATGCCGGCTTCGTCGTCGCTGCCGGCGTGGTGTCTGCGCATGCGCATCTAGTCTGTCCTATTCAAAACGCAGGCGGTCATTGAGCCGCTGCAAGGCCCGGCGCGCCTGCTGATCCAGCCGCGCCAGACAAAATAATCCGCTGATGGCAATCACCATCCCGGCCATGGTCGGTACCGTGGCCCGCGAGACACCCGCTGCCATTGCCCGGGGGTTGCCGGTGCCGCTCAGTGCCATCACATCGAACACCTGCACCATGCCGCTGACCGTTCCCAGCAGACCGAGCAAGGGGCACAGGGCTATGAGCACCCGCACCATCGGCATGTAGCGCTGCAGGCGTATCTGCGCGCGGGACAGCCAGGCAGCCCGGATGTGCCGCGCCGCGACACTGCTGCGATCATTGCGGGCCAACCAGCCCTGCTGCAGCTGACGCGACTCCCGGGGGAACACACGACCCAGGAACCAGAGCCTTTCGAGCATCAGGGTCCAGAGCACGATGGTCACGCCCAGAATGCTCCACAGCACCCAGCCGCCGCTGTCGAGAAAATCCCTGAGCTGCCAGAGCCCCTCAGGCATCCCGCTTCTCCTCACCACCCAGGTGCAGCGCAATCAGGCCGGCACTCTGCTGTTCCAGCAACTGAATCAGCGCCTTGCTCCGAGCGGCCACCAGGCCATGCATGAACAGCAGCGGGATAGCCACGACCAGACCCAGCACGGTGGTGACCAGCGCCTGGGAGATACCGCCGGCCATCAGCTTGGGATCACCGGTGCCGAACAGGGTAATGGCCTGGAAGGTGGCGATCATACCGGTCACGGTACCGAGCAGACCCAGCAGAGGTGCGACTGCCGCCAGCAACTTGATCAGACCCTGCCAGCGCTCCAGCGCCGGTGTTTCCTTCAGAATGGCCTCGTCCAGCTTCAGTTCCAGCGTATCGAGCTGCTCCAGACGGGGGTGGCTGCCAATCACGCCCAGTACGCGCCCCAGCGGATTGTCCCTTTTGAGGTTGTCGAGGTCGTCAACCTGACGATCCACCCGCCCGGACGTTCGCTGCAGCCAGGCCAGACGCCACAGCGCCAGCAACAGACCGAGTGCACCCAGCGCCAGAATCACATAGCCCACGAGACCGCCCTGATGAACGCGCTCGAGCAGTGAGGGCGTCTGTTGCAACTGCTGCAACACATTGCCTCGCGTCGGATCGACACGCAGGTCGGCCAACCCTTCCCGGGGCGCGGTGAAATCGTCTATCAGCCCGCGGCCCTGCGGCTGGCGGTCGGCGACCAGCAACCGTCCGGCATCGGCCTGATAGATCAGATAATCCTGATCCTGCACTGCGGTAAAGGGTCCCACGCGCACCACCGGCAAATCGCGCTGCTCGCCATCCACGCCCACCACCGGCGCGTCAAAGCGCGCCACCTTGCCGCTGGCGGTCATGTCCTGCTGCAAGGCGAACCAGAAGGTTTCGAGCGCTTGCACCGTGGGGATGCGCCGGCTTTCGGCCAGCTGGTCGAGCATCTCGGTACGCTGGGGAAACTGCATGTTCAGCAGTGAATCCTGCCACTGGCTGCGCGTGTCGCCGGCGGCCTGACGGACCACTCCGAACAGCTCGCCCAGATTGCCGCTGCGTTGTGCCAGTTCGGCTTCGCCAGCTTCCAGCGCCGCTGCCTGACGATCAAACTCGGCCTGCAGGCGATCCGCCTCGGCCTGGACCTGAGCCAGGGCCTGTTCCGCTTCACCCAGGCGCCGTTGCTGCTGATCGCGCTCGGCAACAAATTGCGCCTCACGCTCGCGCATGGCGGCCTGCTCGGTACTGCGCACCTGCTGAATATCCCGTAGCAGGGCATCCAGGTCCGCTGGCTGCGCGTTGACCAGCACTGGCGAGCAGAGGGTCAGCACCATCAATATGCGCTTCATAGCCCGGCCTCCTGTTCAGCAACCGGTGGCAGCGGCAGGCGCAGCATGACCGGCGTCTGCTGCTGACGGGCAATGCTCAGGCCCTGCTCCAGGGTGCGGCGGTAATCGTCGCCCAGGGGCTTCCACTCCCCCGCATCGGCGTCCCAGTAACCCTGCTCGCGCCCATCCAGGCTTTGATAAAACAGCATGACCCGACCCAGGCGCAGGAAGTTGACGACACGCACCTGGTCATCCGCGCCCAGGGTGCCACGCCAGGCTTCCAGGGTACGCCCGTAGTCGCTCTCGATCTGGTAGGCCTCCACCAGGCGGCGGTACTTTTCCGCTACGCTGGCATTCGGACTTTTCAGCAGCGCGTCCAGTTGCGCCAGCCTTTCACCACGCTCGTCCAGCAGAAAGGGCAGATCCAGGGCCACGAACTGTTCAAGGGACGCATACATGCGCTGCATCAGCGGCAACAGCTCGCGCTGGGTATCCTCGATACTCGCCAATTGCGTCTCCAGCGCCTGCAGTTCCTCCGCCTGCGTGCCGACCATATCGGCGAGGCGGGCGTTGTATTCGGTCAACTGCTCACGCTGCTCGATCGCCTGGCGGTACCGCTCCAGCGCCTGCCGGGTGGCGTCGTCGAGTTGCTCGACGCGCTGCTGCGAGTCCCGCGCCTCACGTACCAGCGCCTGGCTCTCATCCAGGGCCTGCTCCGCTGCCCCTTGCGCCAGCGCCACCAGGGGCAGCGCGAGGAGTACCCATAAAACCACTTTCATCCAGATTCTCCGGAATATCGTGCCCGACCGGGCCATTTAAAAGAGAAGCATTATCATTTGAACATCCCGATTGTTCAAGACCTGCACCCATCATTCGATCATATTCGGCTGACGTATCGATTTTTGCTCCAGATCAATAACCGACTCTGCAACAAGGCATACAGTCTCGCCATACCAACACGCAAGGGAGTTATCCTCATGTCACGCTTCACTACTCAACTGGCCGCCGGCCTGCTTCTCGCCCCCGCCCTGCTTGCCGCCTCCGTGGCTCAGGCTTACGAGGCAGGCGATGTGATCGTTCGCGTCGGCGCCGCCGTGGTTGATCCCCAGGAAAGCAGCGGCAATGTATTCGTCGGCGGTGCCAACACCGGTCTGGAAGTCGGCGTCGACAGCAACACCCAGGTCGGCATCACCGGCACCTTCATGCTGACTGATCACATCGGCTTGGGCGTCCTGGGCGCCACCCCCTTCAGTCACGACATCGAGCTCAAGGGCGTGACTCGCTTTGCCAGCATCAAGCACCTGCCACCGACCGTCACGCTGCAGTACTTTCCGATGGCCAAGAACTCGGCCCTGCAGCCGTATGTCGGTGCCGGTCTGAACTACACCATGTTCTTCAGCGAAGATCTGTCCAGCACCGCAGAAGGCGCCGGCTTCTCCGATCTGGAACTGGATGATTCCTTTGGCTACGCGCTGGAAGCGGGTCTGGACTACAAACTGACCGAGCAGGTGTATCTGAACGCAGCTGTATGGTACGTGGATATCGAAACCACCGCCGAGTTCCGCACTGGCGGCCTACCAAGCAAGGTGGACGTGGATATCGATCCCATGGTCTACATGGCCAGCATCGGCTACAAGTTCTGATCTTGCGTCACCAGGCAACAAAGAAACGGCCGCATCTGCGGCCGTTTTTCATTGCGGGGTCTCGATTCCCGTCAGCAGTTGCGTCAACTGGCTACGCCAGGGCCGCGGCTTCACGCCGAACGCCATCAGGATGCGCCGACTCGTGAGCACCGCGTTCTGCGGCTCCCAGCCCGCCTCGGTCTGCTTGTCGAAGGGAATCGAGCGAATCACCGGATCGCGGTCGAGCTTGTTGCTGGCCATCAACTCCTGGGCCAGGCTCTTGGCAAAACTGATCCAGCTGGAGGGCTCGGTGCTGCCGTAGTGGTACACCCCGTACAGGGGTGCCTCGCAGTCGAGCTGCTTGAGCACCGCCAGCAGGACCCGGGCAGCATCGTCCACCGGCGTCGGATTGCCACGCCATTCCTCCGCCAGCAGCACCGGCCCCTCCCCGTGCAACTGCTCGATCAGCCTGACCAGCTGACCGTCGCGGGTGTTGTCGAGCAGCCAACTGAAACGCAACACGGCATAGCGGGGGCAACGCGTAGCGAGCAAGCCTTCGAGCCGGGCCTGCAGGCTGCCCAACTCGTCCCCTGGCGCGGGCTCATCCTTCTCCGTATAGGGCGTGGCCTTGAGCCCATCAAACACCCGTGCACTGGAGGGCTGGATCAGCAGGCGTCCGCTCTCGGCGCACAGGTCCGCAAGCTCCCGACTGAAGATCTCCAGACGGGACAGTGCGGCCGGGTCATCAATACCGAGCTGGAACTGCTCGTGGAAGTAAGCCAGGTTGACGACCGTATCGGCCGGGTGACGCTCAAGCCAGCCAGCCAACTGATCCGGCTGCCAACCCGCGCCCGGGCGATCGACCACCTGGACATCAATACTTTCCTGCGCTGCCAGTTGACGGAACGACACGCCGAGCGTCGAGTCCCCTTCCAGCAGCAAAATGCGCATTCGCATGCTTGTACCCTGTATTCAGAAAACCTGTGGCTGGGCGCCCGCAGCGTGCTGCGGGCGCCCAGCCACTTTCAGGCATAGGTGATCAGTGACTGATGCGCCGGATCGTCCAGATGGGGCACGCTGTTGAAGCTGCTCAGGCGCATGTTGCGCTGGTTGAACACGCAGTGGATCAGTGCCGTATTGCGGGTCTGCAGATTGAGCTCGATCATGGTTTCGCTGGGCGAACGCAACAACTGGCTTACCAGCATGGCAATCGCACCGCCGGAGCTGACCGCCAGTACGCGCTTGCCGGCGCAGCGGGCCATGATATCCATTTTCATGCGCTGCACCCGCTGTTCGAAATCGGCCCAGGTCTCGGGAAGATCACCCTCCAGCTCGCAACGGGACCAGAGCATGATGCCCTGTCTGAGACGCTTGAAAAAGTCGGCAACAGCCGGCTTTTCCGGGAGCGCCTGCTCGGGAAATTGCGTCGTGTAGGCTGCCAGGATGGCATGGAAATCGAATTCGTTGAGCTCCCGGAACACTTCGAAGGCGCTTTCATCCAGGCCCAGCGGTTGGGCAATACCCTGCGCCGTTTCACGATGGCGGACCATGTCACCCATCAATACGTGGTCAAAGGTCATGCCGCGGCGCTGAAAGTATTCGCCGAGCAGACGGGCCTGCTGGTGACCCTTGCCTGACAACTGATCGTAATTGGTGGCACCGAATGAGGCCTGGCCATGACGGACAAAATAGATTTCGGACATCTGCAATCTTCAAAGGGAGCGAGCGCCACGCGTGGCCGGCCGGCATACCCGGGGCGGCCGCGCGCGGAGGCTGGCTTGCGTTCGGAAATACTGCCTGATCACGGTGGCGACCAACAGTCGTTATGCCGCATAGGTTAACATAGCGCGACCGACTTTTTCCGCCGACTGGCACAAGCCCCAGGACGCAAAAACCTCCGTCGCCGGAGGTTTCTGGGTATTTCGTCGAGCAGACCACGACGGGGCTAGAAGGGTATATCGTCATCAAAGCTGTCGTAGTCAGGCGCGGGCTGCTGTGGCGCAGACTGCTGCGGCGCCTGCTGGGCCGGTCGCTGACTGGGCTGCGAAGAGGCCGGACGCTGCTGCTGAGGGCGCG
>JAESUC010000019.1 GCA_016763285.1 Pseudomonas sp. | reverse complement strand
TGCTCGGGCAGGATCGTGCTGATCGCCGGTGGCGACGGCAAGGGCGCCGATTTCGCACCCCTGCGCAAGAGCGTCGGCCAGCACTGCCGCGCTGTGGTACTGCTGGGCCGCGATGCGCCCTTGCTGGCCGGTGTGCTCGAGGGCTGCACGGAACTGGTCCGGGTCGAGACGCTGGATCAGGCCGTGGCAGCCGCCGCGGCTGTGGCCAAGGCCGGCGACGTAGTGTTGCTGTCCCCGGCCTGTGCCAGCCTGGACATGTTCAGCAATTTCGAGGAGCGGGGCCGCTTGTTCGCTGCCGCTGCCAGGGGGCTGACGCCATGATCGGTGTAGCCATGCTCAAGCAGTCGGCAGGGCCGCTGATCGGACCCCATCGCTTCGACATGGATATGCCGCTGCTGGTGGCAGCCCTGTGCCTGCTTGGCCTGGGCCTGGTGATGGTGTCGTCCGCCTCGATGGAAGTCGCCGCCGGCCAGCTGGGCAATCCGCTGTTCTACATGATTCGCCAACTGGTGTACGTCCTGATCGGCTTTGCCGCACTGGTATTCGTCATTTCGGTACCGATTCGCCTGTGGGAGCAGTTCCGCTTCCCCTTGCTGTTCCTTGGAATCGCCCTGTTGATCGCGGTGCTGATCCCGGGCGTGGGCCGCGAGGTCAACGGCAGCTGGCGCTGGATTGCCGTCGGTCCGATCAATATCCAGCCCTCGGAGCTGGCCAAGCTGTTTGCCGTGGTCTTCCTGGCCGGCTACCTGGTACATCGGCAGGAGGAGGTCAAGGAGGGCTGGTTCGGCTTTATCAAGCCCTTCATGGTGTTGTTCCCCATGGCGCTGCTGCTCATCGCCGAGCCGGACTTCGGCGCCACCGTGGTGCTGATGGGCGCTGCAGTGGGCATGCTGTTTCTGGGCGGAGTGGGCCTGTTCCGCTTCATTCTGCTGTTCGGTTCGATCGCCATTCTGGGCGGGTTGCTGATCGTGATAGAGCCCTATCGCCTGCAGCGTCTTACCGGCTTTCTCAATCCCTGGGACGATCCCTTCGGCAGTGGCTACCAGCTTACCCAGGCCCTGATTGCCTTTGGTCGCGGCGAGTGGCTCGGGCTGGGGCTGGGCAACAGTATCCAGAAGCAGTTCTATCTGCCCGAGGCCCATACCGATTTCGTGTTTTCCGTGTTGGCTGAAGAGCTGGGGCTGGTCGGTGCGCTCTCGGCTTTCGCCCTGTTGATCTTCCTCGCGGCGCGCAGTCTGTATATCGGTCTCTGGGCCGAACGCGCCGGGCGCCTGTTTGCGGCCTATCTGGCCTACGGGCTGGCGATCATGTGGATCGGTCAGATCCTGATCAACGTCGGGGTGAATGTCGGCTTGCTGCCGACCAAGGGACTGACGCTGCCGTTTCTCAGCTATGGCGGCAGTTCTCTGGTGGTGTGCTGCATCAGTCTGGGCATTCTGCTGCGTATCGACTGGGAACGCCGGCAGGCATTGCGGGAGGCCACCGATGAGTGATCGCGTGCTGATCATGGCTGGCGGTACCGGCGGGCACGTCTTCCCGGCACTGGCCTGTGCCCGGCTGCTTGCCGAGCAGGGTTACGAAGTGCACTGGCTGGGCACTCGCCGTGGCATCGAGGCGGAGCTGATTCCGGCGGCGGATATCCCGATCCACTATATAGATGTGCAGGGGCTACGCGGCAAGGGCCGGCTCGGCCTGCTCAAGGCGCCGGTACAACTGCTGAAGGCATTGTTCCAGTCGTTGCGGCTGCTGAATGTGATCGATCCGGTCTGTGTGCTGGGCGCTGGCGGCTACGTGACGGGCCCCGGTGGTCTGGCCGCCTGGTGCAAGCGCATTCCCCTGGTGATCCATGAACAGAATGCGGTGGTGGGGACGTCCAATCGGCTGCTGAGCCGGCTGGCGCTGCGTCATTGCGAGGGCTTCCCCGGCAGCTTCGCCGACACACCCAAGCGGCTGACCACCGGCAACCCGGTGCGCAGCGAGATCTTCCAGGTGCCGGCGGTGGATTGGAACGGCGATCGTCAGCCGCGCCTGCTGGTGCTGGGCGGCAGTCTCGGCGCGTTGCCGCTGAACACCCTGCTGCCGGCCGCTGTGGCCGCGCTGGAAGAAAACGCGCGGCCGGAGATCTGGCACCAGTGCGGACGCCAGCATGTCGACATGACTGCTCAGGGCTACGCCCAGGCGGGCCTGACGGCCCGCGTTGAACCTTTTATCACGGACATGGCCGCCGCATATGCCTGGGCCGATCTGGTGGTATGCCGTGCCGGCGCGTTGACCATCAGCGAGCTGGCGGCGGCGGGACGTCCCGCGGTACTGATTCCGCTGCCCCACGCCATTGACGATCACCAGAGCGCAAACGCTGGCTTTCTGGTGCGCCAGAAGGCTGCTCTGATGCTGCCCCAGCGCAGTCTGAGCGCTGCTTCGCTGGCCGAGCAGCTCACTATTCTTCTTACCCAGCCGGAGACTCTGCAAGCGATGGCCGATAACGCCCGCCGCCAGGCGACACCTAACGCGACTGCGGATGTGGTCCGCGCCTGCCAGGAGGTGGCCCATGGCTGAACCCCGTCAGAAAGCCACTTTCTTCCTGCCGGAGATGCGCCGCATCCGCCGCATCCATTTCGTCGGTATCGGCGGCGCGGGTATGTGCGGTATCGCCGAGGTGCTGCTCAATCTGGGTTACGAGGTATCCGGCTCCGACCTCAAGCGTTCGGCAGTGACCGACCGCCTCGAGAGCTTCGGTGCCCGGGTGGATATTGGTCACCGTCCGGAAAACGTGCAGAAAGCCGATGTGTTGGTGGTGTCCAGCGCAATCAACATGAGCAACCCTGAGGTCGCCACTGCCACTGAGCGGCGTATACCAGTGGTACCACGAGCCGAGATGCTGGCCGAGCTGATGCGCTATCGCCACGGCATCGCGGTAGCGGGTACCCATGGCAAGACCACGACCACCAGTCTGATCGCATCGGTGCTGGCGGCGGCGGGTCTGAGTCCGACCTTCGTGATCGGCGGTCGGCTGACCAGTGCCGGTACCAACGCACAGCTGGGTGAAAGTCGCTATCTGGTGGCCGAGGCCGACGAAAGCGATGCGTCCTTCCTGCATCTGCAGCCGATGACCGCGATCGTCACCAACATAGACTCCGACCACATGGACACCTATGGCGGCGACTTCAACAAGTTGAAGAAAACCTTTGTCGAGTTCCTGCACAACCTGCCGTTCTATGGCCTGGCGGTAGTCTGCATCGATGATCCGGTGGTACGCGAGCTGATGCCCCAGATCAACCGCCAGGTGGTCACCTATGGCCTCTCCGACGACGCCGATATCCGGGCCATCGATATCCATCAGCACGGCATGCAGACGCATTTCACCGTGGTACGACATGGCCGCGACGATCTGATGGTCTCCGTGAACATGCCCGGGGTGCACAACGTGCTCAACTCCCTGGCGACCATCGCCGTGGCGACTGATGAAGGCATCGCCGATGAGGCCATTGTGCAGGGTCTGAGCTACTTCGAGGGAGTCGGCCGGCGCTTTCAGGTGTACGGCGAGTACCCGGTAGCCGGGGGCGAAGTCATGGTGGTGGATGACTACGGCCATCATCCGCGGGAGGTCGCGGCAGTCATCAAGGCGGTCCGCGCCGGCTGGCCCGAGCGTCGTCTGGTGATGATCTACCAGCCCCACCGTTTCACGCGGACCCGTGATCTGTACGAGGACTTCGTGCAGGTGCTCGGCGATAACAACGCACTGTTGCTGATGGAGGTCTATCCCGCCGGCGAGGAGCCGATTCCCGGTGCGGACAGTCGCACCCTGTGCCGCAGCATCAGGCAGCGTGGGCAGCTTGACCCGATCTACGTCGAGCGGGATGCGGACGTGCTGCCGCTGCTCGAGGCGGTGCTCAAGCCGGGCGATATCCTGTTGACCCAGGGTGCCGGTGACATTGGCGGACTCGCCTCGCAGCTCGCCGAAGGGTTGCTGCGTCTTGCTGGACGCGACGCGGAGGGCAAGGCATGAGCCAGGTGACCGATTTTGGCCGTGTGGCCGTGCTCTATGGCGGTCGTTCCGCCGAGCGGGCCGTGTCCTTGAAGTCCGGCAAGGCCGTACTGGATGCGCTGCAGGGCGCCGGCGTGGATGCCTATGGCATTGATGCGGGGCACGACCTGGCCAACCAGCTGATAGCCGACCGACCGGATCGCGTGTTCATCGCGCTGCATGGGCGCGGTGGCGAGGATGGCAGTCTGCAGGGGCTGCTGGAGAGTCTGCAACTGCCCTACACCGGTAGCGGCGTCATGGCGTCTGCGCTTGGCATGGACAAGCTGCGCACCAAGCTGATCTGGCAGAGCCTGGGGCTGAGTACCCCAGCTTATGCCGTACTGCGCGATCAGGCCGAGTGTGCCGAGATCGTCGCCAATCTGGGCACGCCGCTGATCGTCAAGCCAATCCATGAAGGCTCGAGTATCGGTATGGCCAAGGTCCAGGACGTGCAGGGGCTGGAGCAGGCCTGGCAGGCCGCGCAGCAGTATGACGATGTCGCGCTGGTGGAAAAATGGATAACCGGGGCCGAGTTTACCGTGGCCATTCTGGACGGTCGTGCATTGCCGGCCATCCGCCTGCGTACACCGCATACCTTCTACGATTACGAAGCCAAGTACCTGACCAACGATACGCAGTATATCTGCCCCTGCGGCCTCTCCCCGGAGCGGGAAGCAGAGCTTGGCGAGCTGTGTCTGCAGGCCTTCAATGCGGTCGGATGCAGGGGCTGGGGTCGGGTGGATGTGATGCAGGACGAGGCCGGGCAGTTCTATCTGCTTGAGGTCAATACCGTGCCCGGCATGACCGATCACAGTCTGGTGCCCATGGCCGCTGCGGCGGCGGGGATGACGTTTGGCGAACTGGTGCTGGCGATTCTCGCCAGTGCCCGTTACTGAGGAAAGAGCATGTTGCGGCAGATGGTCAGAGACCCGCGGGCAGGCAAGACCCGGACCCGGCGCGTAGCGCCAGGTCAGGGCGCTGTGCGCGTGGCTCCGGCCGTGCCCCGCAGCTGGCCGCGGTTGTCCCTGAGCCGACCATCCCTGGACGGCGCGCTGACCCGCATAAAGCAACTGGTCTGGCCGCTACTGCTGGTGGGGCTGGGTGTCGGCCTGTATGAACTGGGCAGCCGCATTCTGCCGCTGGCCGATCAGCCCATCGAACTGATCAGCGTGCAGGGCGAGCTGCAGTATATCGACCCGGTGGCGGTGCAGGCGGTGATCCAGCCGTACCTGAACGAGAGTTTCCTGGGTATTGATCTCAACGCCATGCGCACGGACCTGGCGCAGATGCCCTGGGTGGCAAGCGCCGCGGTAACCCGCGTATGGCCGAGTCAGCTTATCGTTCACCTGGACGAGCAGCTGCCGGTCGCGCGCTGGGGTGATGAAGCGCTGCTGAACAACGCCGGCAAGGCCTTCAAACCGGAGGATATCAGCCGCTTTGCGGATCTGCCCCAGCTCGACGGTCCGCAGCGCGCGAAACAGCGGGTGATGCAGTACTACCAGCAGTTCAACCGCCTGCTGCGGCCCTATGGGCAGGGTGTGGCAAAGCTGGAGTTGCGTGAACGGGGTAGCTGGTTTCTGACCACCCAGGACGGCATTCAGGTGTTGCTCGGTCGAGATGAGCTGGTGGACAAGATGCAGCGTTTTCTGACCATCGATCAGCACATGCTGGCGGCGTATCGGCAGCAGATCGCGCGGGTTGACCTGCGTTACAACAATGCAATGGCCGTGGCCTGGCGTGAGCCGGTCGCGGAGCAACCAACTGGCATGCAATCAAACAGAGAGTGACGGGGTCTTATGGCAAGCAAGCAGGGTAGCAGAATGATTGTCGGGCTTGATATCGGGACCTCCAAGGTGGTCGCGCTGGTCGGTGAGATCGGCGCAGACGGCACCCTGGAGATCGTGGGTATCGGCTCGCACCCTTCGCGCGGCCTGAAAAAAGGCGTGGTGGTCAATATCGAGTCCACCGTGCAGTCGATCCAGAGAGCCATCGAGGAAGCGGAGCTGATGGCCGGCTGCGAGATCCATTCGGTGTTCGCCGGTATCGCCGGCAATCACATCCGCAGCCTGAACTCCCACGGCATCGTGGCTATCCGCGACCGCGAAGTGGTGCAGGCGGACATCGAACGTGTACTCGATGCCGGACAGGCCGTGGCGATCCCTGCTGACCAGAAGGTCCTGCATATCCTGCCCCAGGAATATGTCATCGATAACCAGGAAGGGGTGCGCGAACCCCTGGGCATGTCCGGCGTGCGGCTGGAAGCCAAGGTGCATCTGGTGACCTGTGCGCTGAATGCCGTGCAGAACATCGAGAAATGTATCCGCCGCTGCGGTCTCGAGGTGGAAGACGTGATTCTGGAGCAGCTTGCCTCCAGCTATGCCGTACTGACCGAGGACGAAAAGGAGCTCGGTGTCTGCATGGTCGACATCGGTGGCGGCACCACGGATATCGCCATCTTTACCGAGGGTGCGATCCGGCACACGGCGGTGATCCCGATTGCCGGCGATCAGGTGACCAACGATATCGCCATGGCGCTGCGCACGCCCACCCAGTACGCCGAAGAGATCAAGATCCGCTACGCCTGTGCGCTGGCCAAGCTGGCCGGCCCGGAAGAAACCATCAAGGTACCCAGCGTGGGTGAGCGGCCACCGCGAGATCTGTCACGTCAGGCCCTGGCCGAGGTGGTCGAGCCCCGCTATGACGAACTCTTCACGTTGATCCAGGCCGAGCTGCGTCGCTCCGGTTTCGAGGACATGATCCCGGCCGGCATCGTGCTGACGGGGGGGACGGCGAAGATGGAAGGGGCGGTCGAGCTTGCCGAAGAGATTTTTCATATGCCGGTACGCCTGGGCGTACCGCAGGAATTCAAGGGGCTGACGGATGTGGTGCGTAACCCCATCTACGCCACCAGCGTGGGTCTGCTGCACTACGGCAATCGGCACAACGCCGCTGCCGCCAGCAGCCCTGAAACGAGCAGGGAATCGCCATTGATCCGTATCAAGCGGTGGTTCAAGGGCAATTTTTAAGAGCCGCATCGAAGCGGTCAGGGCCTCGCGCAAGCGAGCATTGCAGTAACGAAACGAAAACGAAACGAGTATGTACTCGAGGAGATGGAACCATGTTTGAATTAATTGATAACGTTCCGCAAAACGCAGTAATCAAGGTT
>JAESUC010000177.1 GCA_016763285.1 Pseudomonas sp. | reverse complement strand
CTGCTGGCCGACCTGCTGCACCGGCGGCCAGCGATAACAGGGCAGGGCAAAGGTGGCTTCGGTGATCAGCGTGTCGCAGGGCACCACTTCAAACGGCTCACAGGTCGGGTCGGCATCGCGCTTGTAATCACCGCTGACCACCCACACGCGGCCATCGTCATGGGCCACGCGGACCTGGGCGGATCCCAGTACATGACCGGCCGAATGCAGGCTCAGGGTGGTGCGGCCAAACCGTATCTGCTCGCCGTAGGCCAGCCCGGTGAAGGGGTGGTCGCCCAGGCGATGGCGCAGGATCGGTACGCTCTGGTGCTGGGCGTAATAGTGCAGGTGGCCGGAGCGGGCATGGTCGGCATGGGCATGGGTAATGACGGCGGTGTGTACCGGCCGCCAGGGATCGATGTGAAAGTCGCCCGCCGGGCAGTAAAGCCCCTCGTCAGTGGGAATAATCAGTGGGTCCTGCATGCAGAAGCGTGTCCGTCGGTCCGTTTCGTTTCCAGCCTATCCGAGAATTGGGACAACAGAAGCGGGCAGCTGTTACAGCGCATGTAACAGCTGTGGTGACGTAGCAGTCAGGTGCGGCGGGGGACCAGCACCGAGAGCATGAACAGCGCGGCGGCCGATACGACGATCGACGGCCCTGCTGGCGTATCCAGGTTCCATGACAGACCCAGCCCGCCGAGTACCGCCAGACAACCGAGCAGGCTGGCGCCTACGGCCATCTGCTCGGGGGTGCGCGCGTGGCGCTGGGCGGCGGCGGGGGGAATGATCAGCAGCGAGGTGATCAGCAGAACGCCGACAATTTTCATCGCCACGGCAATCACGATCGCGATCAGCAGCATCAATGCCAGACGTATGGCCGTCACCGGCAGACCTTCCACCCGCGCCAGCTCCTCGTGCACGGTAATCGACAGCAGGCGCCGCCAGAGCCAGGCCAACAGCACACCCACCAGCAGCAGGCCGCCGAGCATCCAGTACAGGTCGGTCCGGGCAATCGCCAGCAGATCGCCGAACAGGTAGGCCATCAGATCGACCCGCACGTTATCCGACAGCGCCAGCACCACCAGACCCAGTGACAGGGTGCTGTGCGCCAGGATGCCCAGCAGGGTATCGCTGGCCAGCCATTGCTTGTGCTGCAGCGCCACCAGCAACACCGCCAGCAGCACGCAGCCCAGAGTGACCGACACGGTCAGATTGACCTGCAACAGGATGCCCAGCGCGACACCCAGCAGCGCCGAATGGGCCAGGGTATCGCCGAAATAGGCCATGCGCCGCCAGACCACGAAGGAACCGAGCGGGCCGGCCGTGATCGCCAGTCCGAGCCCGGCCAACAACGCATAAATCAGAAAATCAGGCATGGTTGCAACCGGGTCCGTGTTGATGGGGCGCTTCGTCGACGACTTCGCCGTGCAGGTCATGGGCGTGGTCGTGATGGTGGCTGTACACCGCCAGGGCGCTGGCGCGCTCGCCGAACAGCGCCAGAAAAGCGGGGTCGGTACTGACCTGCTCCGGATGGCCAGAGCAGCATACGTGGCGATTGATACAGACCACCGTATTGGTCGTAGCCATCACCAGATGCAGGTCATGGGAGACCATCAGCACGCCGCAACCATAGCGGTCGCGCAGGCGATTGATCAGCTGGTACAGCTCCACCTGGCCATTGACGTCGACGCCCTGCACCGGCTCATCCAGCACCAGCAGATCCGGTTGACGCAGCAGCGCGCGGGCCAGCAGCACGCGCTGCAACTCACCGCCGGAGACCTGCTGCAACGGACGCTCGCACAGGTGCGGCGCGGCCACATCCTCCAGTGCCGACAGGGCCTGGGCGCGAGTGGAGCCGGGCGCCAGCAGGAGGAAGCGCAATACCGTCAGCGGCAGGCTGGCGTCGACCTCAAGCTTCTGCGGCATATAGCCAATGCGCAGACGCGGTTCCCGCCTGACCAAACCGGAGTCGGCCTTGAGCAGGCCGAGCACGATTCTGACCAGGCTGGTCTTGCCGGCGCCATTCGGGCCGATCAGGGTAACCACCTCGCCGCGGCGAACCGCCAGGCTGACGTTCTCGAGAATGGTATTGCCGTGCAGGCGCAGACCGACATTGCTCAGTTCCAGCAGATGCTCGCTCATGCGGCGGCCTGGCACTGCGCGCACAAACCGGTGATCTCCACGGTTTCGCCCTCGATCCGGAAGCCCGCGGCATCAGCACTCTCGGCGATCGCCTGGCGGATCGGGGCGCGGTCCAGTTCGGTGGTCACATGGCAACTGCGGCAGATCAGAAACTGACCCTGGTGACTGTGCTCCGGACTGGGGCAACCGATGAAGGCGTTCAGGGACGCAATCCTGTGCACCAGCCCCTGCTCCAGGAGAAAGTCCAGCGCGCGGTAGACCGTTGGCGGCGCCGCTCGTCGGCCATCCTCCCGCGCCAGGGTATCGAGAATGTCGTAGGCGCCGAGCGGCTTGTGGCTGGCCCAGACCAGCTCCAGCACCCGCTTGCGCAGCGCGGTGAAGCGCACACCGGCCCGCTCGCACAGTTGCTCGGCGGACTCCAGCGCATCACTGACACATTCGCTGTGGTCGTGGGGCTGATGGGGATCGTGCGGCAGATTCTGATTCGACATCGCTGACGGGCCTTTAAAGATGAACTGTGCGGGGGCGTGACTGCTGTTATCATATAACAATCTTGAATCTGGAGGTATGACCATGCGGTTGAGTTTGCTTGTCCTTCTGCTGTGCTGGCTTGGCCTGGCTCCGGCAGTAGCGGCGCAGGACGTCAGGGTGTTGAACACCATCAAGCCCCTGCAGCAGATAGCCAGCGCTATCCTGCATGATATCGACACCCCGGCGTTGCTGATGGATCCCGGCGCCTCTCCCCACAGCTACGCCCTGCGGCCGTCTGACCGTCGCGCACTCGCCGAAGCCGAGCGCATCTATTGGGTCGGACCCGAGCTGGAGCTGTTCCTGCAGGATCTGCTCGAGCGTCAGGACAACGCCGTCGACCTGCTGCATCTGCCGAACATGACCGTACGCGAGCAACAGCAGTCGCACAATTTCCAGCACGATCCAAAGCCCGCTCACGGCAAGCATGAGGCCCATGGTCACCACCATGACCACGGCAGCCTGGATGCGCACATCTGGCTGTCGCCGGACAACGCCATCACCATAGCCCGTTACATGAGCACGGACCTGGCCAGCCTCTATCCGCAGCACGCCGACCAACTGCAGGCCAACCTGGCGGCCTTCGAGCAACGCGTAAGCGCCCTCGACGAGACCCTCAAGGCCCGCCTGGCTCCGCTACAGGACAAGGCCTACTTCGTCTTCCACGATGGCTATGGCTATTTCGAGGATCACTACGGCATTCGTCCGCAGGGCATTTTCAGTCTGTCCCACGAGGTCCAGCCCGGAGCGCGGCACGTCAACCAGTTGCGTCAACAGCTGCAGGCCGCCGGGCCGAGCTGTGTGTTCACCGAGCCGCAGTTTACGCCGCGCCTGGTCAACAGCCTGACCCAGGGCCTGCCGGTACGTGTCGGCACGCTTGACCCCCTCGGCGCGGCCGCCGAGATCGGTCCCCGGGGCTATGAGCAGATGCTCGGAGATATCGGCAACGCCCTCGCAGAGTGTCTGGAAGCGCTCTGATCAGAGCGCGATAGGCAGCTGCACGGTCACCTCCCGGTGACCCTCCAATACCCGCAGGAAATGCTCGGGGTCCTTGACCAGCACGCCGGGCTTTTCCTGATGGTCCGCTGCGGCAATACGCCGTGAAAGCCAGAAACGCAGCGCAGCCAGCCGCAGCATGTCCGGCCAGTGGGCAGCCTCGACGGCAAGAAAGCGGCGTTGGGAGGCATAACCCGCCAGCATCGCCTGGGCCCGCTCGGGGTCCAGACGCGCCTGGTCGTCCAGGCACCAGTCATTGACGCAGATCGCCAGGTCATACAGCGCCCAGCCGGTTGCTGCGTTGTAGAAATCGATCACGCCGGTCAGGTTGGGCCCTTCGAACAGCACATTGTCGCGGAACAGGTCACCGTGCAGCACCGCCTTGGGCATCGCTGGCCGCTGGTCAAGCAGCTCCTGCATGAGCGCCAGCAGGGGTTCGACCAGCTCACGCTCGGCCGCGCTCAACTGCTCGAGCATGTCACCGGTTTGCTGCGCCATCCAGGCCAGCCCGCGATCGCTTTGCCGGGCCAGATCGCAGGGCAGTGTGGCTTCATGCATCTGTGCCAGTACCTTGCCCACGGCCTGACAGTGGCGCGCATCGGGCTGCTGCACATGCTTGCCGGCCAGCCGCGGTTGCAGCAGGGCGGGTTTGCCACTGAGCTGATGCAGCTTGCGGCCTAGCTGATCGGGCACCGCGAAGGGTACCGGCAGATCCGCCGCGTGCAGACAATCGAGCAGGCTGACGAAAAACGGCAGATCCTCCACCGGCCCACGCTCGATCAGGGTCAGCACAAACTCGCCCTGCTCACAGCTGACGAAGAAATTGCTGTTCTCGGTCCCGGCGCTGATGCCCTCGAAAGCGACCAGGCGGCCAAGCTCGAAGGGCTCGAGAAAGCGGCTCAGCTCGGCCTGACTGAGTGGCGTGAATACCGACATGGATCAGGCTACCATTCGAAGATCTTCCAGGAGGGAATGCGCATACCCTCCGGCTGGTCCGATCGCATGAAGTTGCCCTCGTCATCCACTGCTACCAGAAAATAGGGCGGTCCTGCCTGCGGAATGACCTTGATGGCATAGAGAAATCCGTTGACCCGGTATTCCTCGACAGTGCGATCGCCTTCCTGCCGAATAACCACATCGGGCTCGGCAGTCACGGCCTCCTGGGCCACTGCGGTCTGGCTGATCAGCAGCGCCAGCCCGGTCACCGCCAAGGCACGGCCAAGTATGCGTATCATGATAGTCTTGTCTCTTGTGATGTGATTGTTGTCTTCTGTTGTATTACGACTTTCTCATTCTAGCCCCTTTTTAGCCAACGGAAGTTGACCTGAAGCATGACTGACCAAGCCCCCCTCGTTCTGGTTGATGGTTCCTCCTACCTCTACCGGGCCTTTCACGCGCTGCCGCCACTGATGACCTCGACCGGCAAACCCACCGGAGCGGTCAAGGGCGTGCTCAACATGCTCAACAGCCTGCGTCGGCAGTATCCCGACAGCCCCTTTGCGGTGGTGTTTGATGCCAAGGGCAAGACCTTTCGCGATGAGCTGTTCGAGGATTACAAGTCGCAGCGCCCGCCGATGCCCGACGACCTGCGCGTACAGATCGAGCCCCTGCATGCCAGCGTGCGCGCCCTGGGATTGCCGCTGCTGTGCGTGGACGGGGTGGAAGCCGACGACGTGATCGGCACCCTCGCCTGCCAGCGCGCTGCTGCAGGCTACCCGGTGGTGATCTCCACCGGCGACAAGGACATGGCGCAACTGGTCGATGAGCGCATCACCCTGGTCAATACCATGAGCGGCACCGTGCTTGACGTAGCCGGGGTCAAGGAGAAGTTCGGCGTCGGCCCCGAGTGCATCATCGATTTTCTCGCCCTGATGGGCGACAAGTCCGACAACATCCCCGGCGTGCCGGGTGTCGGTGAAAAAACCGCGGTCGGACTGGTAGCGGGCATTGGCGGTGGTCTGGATCTGATCTACAGCAACCTGGAGAAGATAGCCGAGCTACCTATCCGGGGTGCCAAGAAGCTCGCCGAGAAGCTGGTCGAACACAAGGAAATGGCTTATCTCTCCTACCAGCTGGCGACCATCAAGGTCGATGTCGAACTGGAGCTGCGCGCCGACGCCCTGATGCCGGGCGAACCCGACCGCCCGGCGCTGATGGAGCTCTACCGGGAGCTGGAATTCAAGAACTGGCTGGACGACCTGCTGCGCGAAGACAAGGCAGCCGGTGTTGCACGGGAGATACCCGGCGAGGCGCCGCAGGTCGAGCCCGAATATGAAACCATCCTCGAGTGGGCCGATTTCGACCGCTGGCTCGACAAGCTCAAGGCGGCGGAACTCTTCGCCTTCGACACCGAAACCACCAGCATCCATGCCCAGCTCGCCGAGCTGGTCGGCGTCTCCCTGGCCGTCAGCCCCCACGAGGCCGCCTACATTCCGCTCTGCCACAGCTATATGGGCGTACCCGAGCAACTGGACCGGGACCGCGTACTGGCGGCACTCAAGCCCCTGCTCGAGGATGCCGACAAGGCCAAGGTGGCCCAGCATGCCAAGTACGATATAAACGTACTGGCCCACTACGGCATTCGCGTGCGCGGCGTCGCCTTCGACACCATGCTCGAGTCCTATGTGCTGGATTCCACCGCCACACGCCACGACATGGACAGCCTGGCGCTGAAATATCTGGGCCAGGGCACCATCCGCTATGAGGACATTGCCGGCAAGGGTGCCAAGCAGCTGACCTTTGACCAGGTTGCCCTGGAGCAGGCCGGCCCTTACGCCGCCGAAGATGCCGATGTGACCCTGCGCCTGCACCAGACGCTCTGGGCCAGACTGGCCGAGCAACCCTCGGTGGCCAGCGTGCTGCAGGACATAGAAATGCCCCTGGTACCGGTGCTGGCCGATATAGAACGCTGCGGCACGCTGGTTGACGCCCAGCTGCTGGGCATCCAGAGCCGCGAGCTGGGCGAGAAGATGGTGGCGCTGGAACGCCAGGCGTTCGAGCTCGCCGGGGAAGAGTTCAATCTGGGCTCACCCAAGCAACTGGGCGTAATCCTGTACGAAAAGCAGGGCATCCCGGTGATCAGCAAGACCGCCAAGGGCCAGGCCTCGACGGCCGAGGCGGTACTCGCCGAGCTGGCCGAGCAGGGTTACCCGTTGCCCCAGGTGATCATGCAGTACCGCACGGTGAGCAAGCTCAAGAGCACCTATACCGACCGGCTGCCGGAGCAGATCAATCCCCGCACCGGCCGCATCCACACCAGCTACCACCAGGCGGTCACGGCCACCGGCCGGCTGTCATCGTCCGATCCGAACCTGCAGAACATCCCGATCCGCAGTGCCGAAGGCCGGCGCATACGCCAGGCCTTTATCGCCCCGGCGGGCTACAAGCTGATGGCCGCCGACTATTCGCAGATCGAACTGCGCATCATGGCCCACCTGGCCCAGGACGAAGGCTTGCTGCATGCCTTCCGCCATGGGCTGGACGTGCACAAGGCCACCGCTGCCGAGGTCTTTGGCGTCGAACTCGATGCCGTATCCGCCGACCAGCGGCGCAGTGCCAAGGCGATCAACTTCGGCCTGATCTATGGCATGAGCGCCTTCGGCCTGGCCAAGCAGATCGATGTCGATCGCAAGCAGGCGCAGGCCTACATCGACCGCTACTTTACCCGCTATCCCGGTGTGCTGGCCTACATGGAGCGCACCCGGGCACAGGCCGGGGAACAGGGCTATGTGGAGACCCTGTTTGGTCGCCGTCTGTACCTGCCCGAGATCCACGCCAAGAACCAGGCCATGCGCAAGGGCGCCGAACGCACCGCGATCAACGCTCCAATGCAGGGTACGGCAGCGGATATCATCAAGCGCGCCATGGTCCGTGTGGACAATTGGCTGCGCGACAGCGAACTGGATGCCCGGGTGGTCATGCAGGTGCATGACGAACTGGTTCTGGAGGTGCGCGAGGACCTGGTCGACCAGGTCAGCACCGGTCTGAAGGAGCATATGGCAGCCGCCGCCAGCCTGGATGTGCCGCTGGTGGTCGATGTCGGGGTGGGTAACAACTGGGACGAAGCGCACTGAGCGAAAAAATTTGAATATTGTGCGAAGGATCCGGAACTTATCGGCGACGCACTGGTCACAGACTCTGAATGGCCAGTCAAGCCTTTCATCTTCCTAGATGTGATTTAGTGTTGGCAGAACATCGGGCGGCCCTTTCCTAGCACAGCCCGATTCTTGAGCCCCGGATCTTCCCTCCCCATACGAGATCCGGGGTTTTTTTTGCCTGCCGTTTACTGCCGGCAGATCATTCTCCGCTGTCTTCAGCGTCCGCTTCGGCTGGCGGCTGGTCTTCCTCGTTGAACAACCAGGTTTCCAGCACTTCGTAGGCCTCCTCCAGCCCCTGACGCTTGGGCGCGGAAAAAAGCTGCACCGTGGCCCGGTTGCCATACTCTTTGCGCACGATCGTCTGTACCTTGAGCAGCACGTTCTTGGCGGCACCGTAGGCCAGCTTGTCGGCCTTGCTGAGCAGGATATGTGCCGGCAGGCCGCTCACATCGCTCCATTCCAGCATCATCCGGTCGAAATCCGACAGCGGGTGGCGAATGTCCATCACCAGCACCAGCCCGGCCAAAGAGTCGCGCCCGGTCAGGTAGGCGTCCAGGTGCTCCTTCCAGTGCTCCTTCAGCGCCAACGGCACCTTGGCGTAACCGTAACCGGGCAGGTCGACCAATCGGCGCTGCTCGTCCAGGCCAAAGAAGTTGATCAGCTGGGTACGGCCGGGCGTCTTCGATGTGCGCGCCAGGCGCGCATGGGTCAGGGTATTGAGAGCGCTGGACTTGCCGGCGTTGGAACGGCCAGCAAACGCCACCTCGAAGCCGCGATCAAGCGGGCATTGCTCCACCTGACTGGCGCTCTTGATGAAGGTGGCTTGCTGACAAAGGGAAACCAGGGGTGTTGCTGAGGGCATGGGAAGATCCGTTATGCTACTGTCGAGTGGTCGATGACATTCACCTTGACCATCACCTTAGTATATACTGCTGCGGTTTTATATCGCGAAAGCTTACTGCGACATTCTGGACATTGCGTCGCCCCAAGGCGACGGATAGCATGGGCCATCAGGTCCGGATTGCTTGTGCAGAGGTCAGATTCGGGATAAACAAGGCAGGCTGCTCCAGATAACACGGCGATCACGCCGGAGGAACAGACCAAGCCACTCTTTCAGCCGTAATTGGATTAGCCGATGAATAAATTACTCGTTAGTCTGGTGTTGTCTCTCGGTATGGCCGGTTCGGTCCATGCAGTGCAGGGTGACGCTGAAGCCGGTGCAGGCAAGGTGACCACCTGTGCCGCCTGCCACGGCAGTGATGGCAACAGCGCCATGCCCAACTTCCCCAAACTCGCGGCACTGGGTGAAAAGTATCTGTACAAACAGCTCCTGGACGTCAAGGAAGGCCGCCGCGTCATCGTCGAAATGACCGGCATCCTCGATCCCCTGAACGAACAGGATCTGCGCGACATCGCCGCGTTCTACGACGCTCAGGTGCCTGCGATGGGCGTGGCTGATGCGGAACTGGCGGTACGCGGTGAAGAGATCTTCCGTGGTGGCGACCTGTCCACCGGCCTGCCGGCCTGTACCGGCTGCCATTCGCCTACCGGCAAGGGTAACGACCCGGCAGGCTATCCGCGCCTGGCTGGCCAGCATGCAGCCTATACTGCCAAGCAGCTGACCAATTTCCGCGAAGGCGAGCGTACCAACGATGGTGAAGCCATGATCATGCGCACTATCGCCGGCCGCCTTAGCAACAAGGACATTGAAGCGGTATCCAACTACATCCAGGGCCTGCGCTAGGTCCTTTGTGTTGCCGGGTATGTCTCGGGCTTCAATTGAAGGGTGGCTTAGGTCACCCTTTTGGCGGCGGCCCGGAAACGCCGTATGATGAATTTTCAGCGCGCTGGCGTGTCCCATACACCAGCTGCAAAAATAAAACTCGATAGGAATCCAATAATGCGCGTATTGATGACCGCGACACTGGTCTGGCTGCTGGGCAGTTTTGCAACGCTGCAGGCCCAGGTACTGGCCGCCCCAGCCGAGTTCAAGGCCGGCGAACATTACATCGAGCTGACCACCCCCGCACCCACCCAGAATCCCGACAAGGTCGAAGTGGCAGAGCTGTTCTGGTACGGCTGCGGCCATTGCTTCCAGTTCGAGCCGGTCCTGCAGGAATGGAAGAAAGACCTGCCCGAGGATGTCAGCTTCCGTGAAGTTCCGGCCCTGTTCGGGGGGGTATGGAATACCCACGCACAGCTGTTCTACACGGTTCAGAGCCTGAACAAGCTGGAAGAGACCCACAAGGCCATCTTCAATGCGATCCACGTCGAGAAGAAGCGTCTGGCCAGCGAAGAGGAAATGATCGAATTCCTCGAGCCCTACGGCATCAGCGAGGAAGAATTCACCAAGGCCTGGTCGTCCTTTGGCGTGCGCAGCAAGCTGGCCGAGGCTGGTCGCCTGGCCAAGGCCTACCGCGCCACCGGTGTGCCGACGCTGATCGTCAACGGCAAGTACCGCATCGAAGGCGGCATGGTAGGTGGTTTCGACAAGATGCTTGAAGTCGCTGATTTCCTGGTCGCCCGCGAGCGCAAGGCGCTCTGAGGCCAGCCCATGGCGAGCCAAGGAGCCTCCCCCCGCCGTCGGTCGCTGCATGGCCAGATGCTGCCGGGTAACCTGCAGGTCAACGAGCTGTGCACGCCTGACGGCGATTGCCTGCCGGAGGTGCTGAAGCTGTTGAGCTTCAATATCCAGGTGGGCATCAACACCCAGAAATACCACCACTACCTGACGCGCAGTTGGCAGCATTTGCTGCCCGCCACCGGTCGGCACAACATCCTCGGCCAGATCGGCCGGGTGCTGAGCGACTTCGATCTGGTCGCCCTGCAGGAAGTGGACGGTGGCAGCATGCGCTCGGGCTACATCAATCAGGTCGAGCATCTGGCCCGCGAAGGGCAGTTCCCGTTCTGGTATCAGCAGCTCAACCGCAATCTTGGGCGTTTCGCGCAGCATTCCAACGGACTCCTCAGCCGCTTTGCTCCGGATTACCTCGAAGATCACAAGCTGCCCGGTGTATTGCCGGGGCGCGGCGCCATCCTGACCAGCTTCGGCGAGGGCCAGAACTCCCTACTGGTGGTCATGATGCACCTGGCGCTGAGTACCCGTGGCAGGGCCAACCAGCTCGCCTATATCCGCGAGCGTATTGCCGATCACCAGCACGTGGTGCTGATGGGCGACATGAACACCCATGCCGAGGATCTGCTCGAACGCTCACCGCTCAAGGGCAGCAAGTTGCATACCGCCCACCTGCCCGGCACCTACCCCAGCTGGAAGCCGGCACGCGTGCTCGATCACATCCTGATCAGTCCAAGTCTGAAAATAGAGCAGGTCGAAGTGCTCACCCAGCCGATCTCCGACCACCTGCCGGTGGCCATGCATATCCGGCTACCGCCTGGACTCTGTGCGGCATCGGCCGGCAAGAGCGGAAACTGACCCCAACGGGTTCTGGCCAGAAGCCCCCTTTTCCATATAATCTTCTGTATCCCTGTGTGCAGGAGCACTCATGAGCGACACTCGCAACACCACCCGGCCCCCAGCCGGCAGCGTGGACATGACGTCCGCTGTCGAGCAATCTGATCAGCAGGAAATGCTCAGACGCGGACTGGTGCGTCTGAGTATTGCAGCAGACGGGCTGGACCCGGTCCTCGACAAGCGACTCAAGGATCTGCGCAGCGCCCTGCGCCCCGATGCGCCGGCCTACCTGCTCAACGAGCTGATGCCGGAACTTGAACGGGCCGTGCTGGCAGCCGACAGCGCCCGGGAAGAGCGCATGCGCAATATCAGCAGCGCCTTGCGCACCCTGGTGCGGCAGCTGCAGCATCGCAAACTCAAGGGCGACCTTGGCGACCTGCTGCGGCAGATCGGCAAGCGGCTGGACTCCCCTATCGAGTACGCCGCCACGCTGGAGGCGCTGGTCGCCGACATCGCCGAAGCCCAGGCCCAGGTGCTCAATGCTGCACCCGGCGAGGCACCCTCCGGCCTGCTGGCGCGACTCTTCGGCTCCGGCAGCTCGCACACGCCCCAGGCAGCGCCGTCAGCCCCTGAAAATGAACAACCCGCACCGCAGCCCCCGGTGGCAGCCGCGCCAGAGCCAGCCGCACCGCCCGCGCCTGCATCTCCCGCGGCCGCCAGACCGGCTCCGCTACCGGACCTGGTGCCGGACCTGATACCCGATCTCCCGGAAATCGACACGACCAGCCAGGCGCCTGCGCCAGCGGCGGAGCCGGAACCCGAGCCAATGGAGGAGAGCAGCGCTCCGACCGGCGGCAATCTGTCCGGCGAAGAGCAGCACTATTCCCAGGCTTCCGCGCATATCGAGACGGTACTGATCAACCTGCTGTCGGAACTGCAGGTGCTCGACACCCAGCGGCAGAAGGCCGAGCAATTGCGCGAGCGTATCGCCGGCGGCCTCAACTGGTATGAACTGGCAGCCGCACTGGATGAGCTGGGACTGTTGGTGCTGGGCGCCCAGCAGACGCGCCAGCAGGACTTCGAGCAATACCTCAAGCAGCTCAACAGTCGGCTGGCCCAGTTCCAGGGCAACCTTGAAGAGGCCCACGATGCCTACACCGGGTCGATGGAGATGGGCCGGGCCCTGGAGGGCACCATCCGCGACCAGGTCCAGGGATTGCACGGCGAAGTCAGTGCCGCGACGGATCTGGAAGCCCTCAAGGTCAACGTGCAGAACCAGCTCGATGCGTTACTGGTCAACGTGGAGCAGTCGCGCACCCTGCATATGGACCGGGAACAACAGGTGGCCGGACGATTGAAGTCCATGGTCGACCGGATCCAGGCCATGGAGGTGGAGGCGACCACCTTCCGCAACCACCTGGAAGAACAGCGCAAGCGCGCCCTGCTCGACAGCCTGACCGGGCTGCCCAACAGGGCCGGCCTGCAGAAGCGCATGGAAGAGGAATATGAACGCTGGCAGCGCTACGGCGGCCAGCTGCTGCTGGTGGTGCTCGATGTCGATCACTTCAAGCGGGTCAACGACCAGTTCGGCCACCTGGCAGGGGACAAGGTGCTCCGGCTGATCGCCCAGCAACTCTCGCGCCGCCTGCGCAAATCGGACTTCATCGGTCGCTTCGGTGGGGAAGAGTTTGTCATCCTGATGCCCGGCACCAGCGTGGAACAGGCCACCCAGGTGCTCGACGAACTGCGCCGGGGCATCGAAGCCAGCCCGTTCCATTTCAAGAAGGAGCGGGTCACCATCACGATTTCCATCGGCTATACCGACTTCCGCCAGGGCGATACCCTCGAGCAGATTTTCGAGCGCGCAGACCAGGCCATGTATCGCGCCAAGGACGGCGGCCGCAACCGCCTGATTCAGGCCAGCTGAGCCGCGTTATTTGAGCCAGGTGGCCACGTAGGTTCCCTCGGGATCATGGCGCTGCGCCTGCATGGCGACATTGAACGCCCTGCCGCCGCGCGGATCGTGACCGACCCCGGCTATATAGGCCCAGTTGCCCCAGTTGCTTGCCACGTCGTAGTCGACCAGCTGCTGCTCGAACCAACTGGCGCCCAGCCGCCAGTCCTGCTGCAGCTCATGAACCAGATAACTGGCCGCAATCTGTCGCCCGCGATTGGACATGAAGCCACTGGCGTTGAGCTCACGCAGACAGGCGTCCACAAAGGGCTGACCGGTACGGCCCTCGCGCCAGTCGATCCAGCGCTGGTCGTTGCCCCGCGGCGGCGCGCCTCCGGCCAGGCCGCCGTGGCGAAAGAACGCCACCCCGTGCACGCGCAAACTCAGGCGAAAGAACTCCCGCCATAGCAGTTCGAACCACAACCAGTAGGTAGAATCGTTGGCCCCATGGCCCTGCTCGTGGGCGCGCAGTTCCTCGACAATCCGCCGTGGGGACAGACAGCCATGGGCCAACCAGGGCGAGAGTTTCGACGAAAAGTAGCGGCCCAGCAGCTGGTTCCGGGTGTCCTTGTAATGGCGTACCGCCCGGCTGCCCCACAGATAGTCGTCCATCCAGGCCCTGCCGGCCGTCTCGCCGCCACCGGCGGGCAGAGCTGTGCGCGGCTCGACTGCCACCACCTCAAGACCGAGATCCTGCAACGAGGGGATCGCCTGCACGTGCTCCAGGGCAGCGGCAGGCAAGGGAGCGAAGGCCGCCGGCCGGCCCAGCGGCAGGTGCGCCGGCGGCTGCTTCTCGATCTTGTTGCGAAAGCGGGTGAATACACCCGGCAGTTGGTCCAGTGCAAAGGGCAGCTGCGTCGGGTCAAAGAGGCCGTTGCCGGCTTCAGCCTTCAGCTCCACCTGCTCCGGCAGCGACCGCCCAAGGCGGGCCAGCAGCGCCTGCTCGTCCGGCGCATGCTCTTCATGGGTATGGATCACGGCCACCCCCAGCGCTGCGCACAACGCCGGCAGTAGCTGTTCCGGCTCACCCGATAGCACCAGCAGATCCGACCCTGCCAGCCGCAGGGAACGTTTCAGATCAACCAGGCTTTCCAGCAGAAACTGCGCTCGCCGGGCACCACAACGCACCAGCCCCCGGCCGTCTGGCACGAACCAGCGTGGATCCAGACAGTACACCGGAACGCATTCCGCATGCTGCATGGCAGCCTGCAGTGCCGGATTGTCATCGGTACGCAGATCCTGTTTGAACCACATCAGACTGACCATAACGGCACACCCCTGTACGAATTCGATACAAGGATGATATTGTGTATAACATCAGAACACCAAGAGTGATTACCGTGAATCCTGAATCTTCCGCTCCCTTGCCCTGCCGGGGCTGCCAGGCCGACTGCCCGAACCGCTCCCACTGCCAGGGCAAGCCCTGGCGTGCAGATTTCAAACCACGGCTCAAGCCGCCAGCCACGCCACGACATTGAGACGCTGCAGACTCTGAGAGGGCATGCTAGCCTGCTGCTTTTGCCAAACAGAGTCTGCATCCATGCTTCGTCGTTACCTGGCACTGACATGTCTGAGCCTGCTGGTCGTGCTCGGCGGCTGCACCCGCAGCCTCGAGATCGATGATCGCTACCAGTCGGCCAACCATGACAGCCGGGTGCAGTACGTCATCGTGCATTACACCTCCTCCGGCTTCGACCGGGCGCTGCAGCACCTGACCCGCGGCGCCGTCAGCAGCCATTACCTGATCAGTGAAGAGCCCGTTGTCTACCGCCTGGTCGACGAGAACCGCCGCGCCTGGCATGCCGGCGACAGCAGCTGGCAGGGCCGCACCTGGTTAAACGGCTCATCGGTCGGCATCGAGATTGTCCATCCCGGCTACAGCGACACACCCGAGGGTCGCGTATGGCACCCCTGGCCGGCAGAGCAGGTCGATGCACTGATACCGCTGCTGCAGGACATCCTGAAACGCCACCAACTGAGCCCGGACCGTGTGCTCGGGCATAGCGATGTCGCCCCCCAGCGCAAGGTCGATCCGGGGCCGCTGTTTCCGTGGCGCCAGCTGGCGCAGGCGGGTGTGTCGATCTGGCCGGATGCCGCCCAGGTGGCACACCACGAACATGCACTGGCGGGACGTGTGCCACCACCCCAATGGTTTGATGAAGCCCTGCAGGCATTCGGCTACAGCCTGGCGATGAGTGGCTCGGATCCGGCCGCCACCCCGGACAGGGCTCGGCGCAACGTTATCGCGGCCTTCCAGATGCGTTTTCGGCCGGCGCTCCACGACGGCGTAGCCGACAGTGAAACCGCAGCCATACTGGCCGCCCTGGTTCCCGGGGCGACGGATTCCGACCTGTGGTGCGATCCTGCTCCACAGCCGCAGGCCCCCGATCTGCCACCTGTGTCGCCGGACCTGCCGCGCTGCCAGGCGGCCCAGACAGGAAATACCTGACCGATGCTGAATGGAATCTGGCTGAGTTTCTTCCTCGCCGCCTTCGCGGCGGCCCTCTGGCAATGGCTGGGCATGGGCGATGCCGAGGTGTTCAGCCGACTGGTCGCCTCGCTGTTCGACATGGCCCGGCTCAGCGTGGAGATCATACTGGTGCTGGTGGGTACCATGACCCTGTGGCTGGGTTTTCTCGCCATTGCCGAAAAGGCCGGTCTGATCCGTGTGCTGGCGCGGGCGCTGGACCCGCTGTTTCGCCACCTTATGCCCGAGGTGCCCAGCGGCCACCCCGCGCTCGGGCACATCAGCATGAATTTCGCGGCGAACATCCTGGGCCTGGACAACGCAGCCACGCCCATCGGCATCAAGGCCATGCACTCGCTGCAAAGCCTGAATCCCAGCCCCAATACCGCAAGTAACGCCCAGATCCTGTTCCTGGTGCTCAATTCCTCGTCACTTACCCTGCTGCCGGTGACCATCTTCATGTACCGGGCCCAGCAGGGTGCAGCCGAGCCCACCGCCGTATTCCTGCCGATCCTGCTGGCGACGACCGCCTCCAGCCTGGTCGGCCTGCTCAGCGTCGCATTCATGCAGCGCCTGAAGCTCTGGCACCCGGTAGTTCTGGCCTACCTGCTGGCTGGCGCCGCGGCACTGGGTTTACTGCTCGCCACACTGGCCGGCATGTCGGCCCAGGCGCTGGCAGCCACCTCGAGCCTGGTCGGCAACCTGACGCTGTTCGGAATCGTCATTGCGTTTCTGGCCATTGGCGCGCTACGCAAGGTCAACGTGTACGACACCTTTATCGAAGGAGCCAAGGAGGGCTTCAGCTTCACCATTTCCCTGTTGCCCTATCTGGTCGCCATGCTGGTGGCGGTGGGCGCCCTGCGCGCCAGCGGCGTGCTCGATGGCGCGCTCGACGGCGTGCGCTGGCTGGTCGAGGGGCTGGGCTGGGATACCCGGTTTATCGACGCGTTGCCGACTGCCTTCATCAAACCCCTGTCGGGGAGCGGCGCCCGGGCGATGATGATCGAGACCATGGACACCTTCGGCGTGGACAGCTTCCCCGCGTTGCTGGCTGCGACCTTTCAGGGCAGCACGGAAACCACCTTCTACGTCATCGCCGTGTATTTCGGCGCGGTCGGCATTACCCGGATCCGCCATGGCCTGGGCTGCGCTTTGCTGGCAGACCTGGCCGGGATGCTGACGGCCATCGCGGTGTGCTACTGGTTCTTCGCCTAAACAACACAGGTGGCGGCCTGCGCCTGCCGGGACCGCAACCTGCGCAAAAAGTTTCTGTCGACCCCTTCGCAATTTCGATTCATGTAACAAAGCTGTCACACAGACCCATTACTGTTCTCCCATCGGCGAAACAACACACCCGGTACACAACGTCATAATGGAGATGCAAGTGATGAAATTGAAGACAGCTCTTACCACAGCAGCACTCGCGGTCAGCCTTGCTACCGTCGCTGCCCCGGCCATGGCTCGCGATACCATCAACATCGTCGGCTCATCCACTGTTTATCCGTTCGCAACCGTTGTTGCCGAGCGTTTCGGTCGTAACACCGACTTCCCGACTCCCAAGCTCGAGTCCACCGGTTCCGGCGGCGGCATGAAGCTGTTCTGCGCAGGCGTTGGCGTTCAGCACCCCGACATCACCAACTCCTCGCGCCGCATGAAGGGCAGCGAGTTCGAGATGTGCCAGGACAACGGCGTCGAGAAAGTCACCGAAGTGAAGATCGGTTCTGACGGTATTGTTCTTGCCCAGTCCAACGAAGCCGAAAAGTGGGACCTGTCCCTGAAGGAAATCTACCTGGCACTGGCCAAGGACGTTCCGGATCCCCAGGGTGGCGACAAGCTGGTGCCCAACCCCTACAAGAAGTGGAGCGATATCGACTCCAGCCTGCCTGACATGGCGATCAACGTAATGGGCCCGCCGCCCACTTCCGGTACCCGCGATGCATTCGTTGAAATCGCAATGGAAGGTGGTTGCAAGGAATTCCCTTTCATCAAGTCCATGGAAGAAGATGCGTTCAAGGCTGCCTGCCACAGCATGCGTGAAGACGGCCCGTTCGTCGAAGCCGGTGAAAACGACAACCTGATCGTCCAGCGTCTGGCCCAGGACAAGGGCACCGTCGGTGTCTTCGGCTACAGCTTCCTGATGGAAAACGAAGGCCAGATCCACGCCTTGACCGTTGACGGCGTCGAGCCGACCCCCGAGACCATCTCTGATGAAGCTTTCCCGGTTGCCCGCTCACTGTATTTCTACGTCAAGAATGCCCACGTTGGTGTGATCCCCGGCATTCAGGAATACGTGACCGAGTTCACCAGCGAAGGCGCCTGGGGTGACAACGGCTATCTGGTCGATGTTGGCCTGGTTCCCAACCCGCGTAATGCACGTATGGAAATCGCCAAGGCTGTCAAGGAAATGAAGCCGCTGACCGGTGACGAGCTGTAAGCTCCGACTGGAGGCGTCAGGGATGACAACTGAGAACGCGGGCTTGCGGGCCCGCGTTCTTTTATTACGTTTGCGTGATTATTTTTCCTTAGCAAACTGGCAGACTGTCGCTCGCAGCTAGCCAAATCACGCCATCAATACAGAGACTGTTATGCAAACGGCCCATCTTCTGCTACTGATCCTGGTGCTTACCCCGGTCGCCTACAGCCTGGCGCTGATGCGTTCGCGCGCGGTCGCCGAGCCCCTTGGCGGTATCCGTAATCTCAAGGCACTCCCCTTTTATTATGCAGCGCGGGCAGCCCTCTGGTGCGCCATACCCGCGCTGATCGTTCTCGGCGTCTGGGCGGCCTTCGAGGGCCGTGTCATCCAGGCCCTGGTCATCGCCTCCCTGCCGCAGGACGCCTGGCCCGAAGGTGCTGGCCGTGCCAGTTTGATGCTGTCCCAGATCAGCAACGTGGCCGCCGGCAAACTCGACGCCACCATGGTTCCGGACTACATCGCAGCCGCCTCCAGCGTGCTGGAAGACCTGCGCGATCGTAGCGAGAACTTCAAGGCCACCCTGGTGATCCTGATCGCCATTCTGGGTGCAGCCTTTGCCTGGACCCGCGTGGCGGCCCATATCAATGCCCGGGAAAACGTCGAGCGCGCCCTGCGCTGGACCTTCTTCTTCTGTGCGGCGGTGGCGGTACTGACCACCGCCGGTATCGTGTTTTCGGTCCTGTTCGAAACCCTGCGTTTTTTCGAGCGCGTTCCGATCAGCGATTTCCTGTTCAGCACCAGCTGGAGTCCGCAAACCGCCCTGCGTGCAGACCAGGTTGGCTCCGAGGGCGCCTTCGGCGTGATCCCGCTGTTTACCGGCACCCTGTTGATTTCCGCCATTGCGCTGCTGGTCGCGGTGCCCACCGGCCTGCTGTCTGCGGTCTACCTGTCGGAATACGCCAGCAAACGTGCACGCTCGGTGATCAAGCCGCTGATGGAGCTGCTCGCCGGTATCCCGACTGTGGTCTACGGCTTTTTTGCCGCGCTGACAGTCGCGCCCTTTATCCGCGACCTGGCCAGCATGGTGGGGCTGGAAGCCTCGTCTCAAAGCGCCCTGGCCGCAGGCCTGGTCATGGGTATCATGATCATCCCGTTCGTTTCCTCGCTCTCAGATGATGTGATCAACGCGGTGCCGCAAGCCATGCGTGACGGCTCGCTGGCATTGGGCGCCACCCAGTCCGAAACCATGAAGAAGGTGATCTTCCCGGCAGCGCTCCCCGGCATCATGGGCGGCATCCTGCTGGCAGCCTCGCGCGCGATCGGTGAAACCATGATCGTGGTGATGGCCGCGGGACTGGCAGCCAACCTGACCGCCAACCCGCTGGAATCGGTTACCACCGTGACTGTTCAGATCGCCAGCCTGCTGGTCGGTGACCAGGAGTTCGACAGCGCCAAGACACTCTCTGCCTTCGCCCTGGGCGCGCTGCTGTTTATCGTCACGCTGGCCCTCAACGTGGTCGCACTCAAAATCGTTCGCAAATATAGGGAACAGTATGACTGAGCAACGTTCTCAGGCGGAGATCGTCCGCCAATCCCTGAAAAAGCGTTATCGCAAGGAGCGTCGCTTCCGGCTCTACGGCATGGTCGCGATCTTCATCGCCCTGGCCTCGCTGTTCATCCTGTTTGCCGACATCATCAACAAGGGACATACCGGGTTCATCAAGACCACCATCACGCTGGACGTGTCGCTGGACGGTGAGCAGATGTACCTGACCGATCCAACCGATGCCGAACAACGCTCGATGGCCGACTTTTCAGCACCCATCATTGCGGCCCTGGAGGAACTGATTCCGGGCACCGAGACTGGCGCTCAACGGCGGGAGCTCAAGGGGCTGGTGGGTAACTACGCGCCCAACGAGATCAGTGACCTGCTGCGGGCCAATCCGGAGCTGCTGAACACCACCCAGACCTTCGAGTTCCAGGCGCATGATCAGGTCTCGGTCTACGTGAAGCACGCCGACGACCCGAAATACAGCATTCGCTTGTCCGAACAGCAGCAGGAGTGGGTGGACTACCTGCAGGGGCAAGGTGTCATCGATACCAGCTTTAACGACACCCTGTTCCAGCGCGGTGACTCACGGGACCCGGGTAATGCCGGTATCCTCGGCGCCATCGTCGGTTCGCTGCTGACCATGCTGGTTACCCTGGTCATTTCCTTCCCGATGGGCATCGCGGCAGCCGTCTATCTGGAAGAGTTTGCGCCGCAGAACAAGATCACCGACTTTATCGAGGTGAACATCAACAACCTCGCTGCCGTGCCATCGATCATTTTCGGTCTGCTCGGTCTGGCAGTGTTCATCGGTCTGTTCGGCATGCCCCGCTCGATTCCGGTGGTGGGGGGTCTGGTTCTGGCATTGATGACCCTGCCGACCATCATCATTTCCAGCCGGGCCGCGATCAAGAGCGTACCGCCGTCCATCCGCGAGGCGGCCGAGGGCATTGGCGCATCGAAGATGCAGGTGGTATTGCACCATGTGATACCGCTGGCCATGCCGGGCATGCTGACCGGCTCCATCATCGGCATGGCGCAGGCGCTGGGGGAAACCGCACCGCTGCTGCTGATCGGTATGGTGGCCTTCATCGTCGACGTGCCGGAAGGATTTTTCGATTCAGCAACAGTACTGCCGGTCCAGATCTATCTGTGGGCCAGCAGTTCGGAACAGGGTTTTATCGAGCTGGCCTCCGCCGGCATCATGGTTCTGCTTACCTTCATGATCAGTATGAACGCATTGGCCATCTGGCTCCGCAAACGCCTTGAGCGCCGGTGGTAAAGGAGAAATTTATGAGCATCAATCAAACCGTTGCCAGCAAGGCTGCTCTTGAAAACGAAATGAGGACTCCTGCGCAGGAGACTACGGTCGAGACACAGCGCGAAGGCATTGCCGTGGAAGAGGGCAAGACCGTCGGTACGCCCTATTCGGACAATCCGAAATTCAAGCTGCGCAATGTCGAAGTCTTCTACGGAGAAAACCGGGCCATCAAGAACATCAGCCTGGATATCGCCCGCAACGAGGTGATCTCCTTCATCGGTCCCTCCGGTTGCGGCAAGTCGACCTTCCTGCGCTGCCTGAACCGGATGAACGACAGTATCGGCATCTGCCAGGTCAAGGGCGAGCTGCTGCTGGATGGCGAGAACATCTACAGCGCCAAAAACGATGTAGTGGAGCTGCGCGCCCGGGTCGGCATGGTATTCCAGAAGCCCAATCCATTCCCCAAGTCGATCTACGACAACGTCGCCTATGGCCCACGCATTCATGGCCTGGCCAACCGCAAGGCCGATCTGGACGAGATTGTCGAGAACAGCCTGCGCAAGGCCGGTCTGTGGAATGAAGCCAAGGATCGCCTGCACGATATGGCCACCGGCATGTCCGGCGGACAGCAGCAGCGTCTGTGTATTGCCCGCGCCATTGCGGTCAGCCCGGAAGTGATCCTGATGGACGAGCCCTGTTCGGCCCTCGACCCCATCGCAACCGCGAAAGTGGAAGAGCTGATTGCCGAAATGTCGGAAAGCTATACCATCGTGATTGTTACCCACTCGATGCAGCAGGCAGCACGCGTGTCCAACCGCACCGCGTATTTCCATCTCGGGCATCTGGTAGAAGTGAACGAAACCACCAAGGTATTCACCTCGCCCGAGCACGAGCTGACCGAATCCTATATCACCGGCCGCTTTGGTTAACCCTGGATTGTTGGACACTGGAGAAGCGTAATGACAGATAAAAAAGACGAAGTGTACGGCGATCACATCTCGCACAAGTTCAACGATGAGCTGATGGACCTCAAGACAGAGTTCCTCAAGATGGGCGGGCTGGTTGAATCACAGGTCGATCGGGCGATCCAGGCGCTGGTCAACAGCGACAGTCAACTCGGTGAGGAAGTGCGCGCCGGCGACAAGCGGGTCGACCGCATGGAAATGGATATCGACGAAGAGGCCACGCTGATCATCGCCCGTCGTCAGCCGACCGCCCGTGATCTGCGTCTGGTCATCTCGGTGATCAAGATGGTCGCCGATCTGGAGCGGGTGGGGGACGAGGCCAAGAAGATCGCCAAGTTCGCCATCAAGCTGGCCGAGGATGGCCAGGCGCCCCGCGGCTACCTTGAAGTCCGGCACATCGGTGATCACGTGCTGAGCATGCTGCGCGACGCGCTGGACGCCTTTGCCCGGCTGGATTCGGTCCAGGCACTGCGCATCATGAAGGAAGACAAGCGGGTCGACGAGGAATACCAGGCCGCCACCCGCACCCTGCTCACCTTCATGATGGAAGACACCCGCAATATCTCCCGCTGCATGTCCGTCATGTGGATCCTCCGCGCGCTGGAGCGGGTGGGCGACCATGCCTGCAATATCGCCGAGAACGTGATCTTCATGGTCAAGGGCGAAGATGTACGCCACACCCCGGTGGAAGAAGCCGAAAAGGTCGTAGGCCGTTAAGCCAGCGATGCGTCTGACCTTCACAGCTACCGGCGGCTACCGCCGGTAGGCTCAGTCCAGACCAACCCAGACCGCAAATGGGCCAGCAACAGACTGAGTCGTCTGCAACTTCCATCCGGCATGCTTCGTCAGTCGTTCATCCAGCCGGCAATCTTGTCATGCCCAGGAATCGAGCCGCTGTGTACCACCTTGCCGTCGACAGCTACGGCCGGGGTGGACATGACCTGATATTCCATGATTGTTGCGGGATCGGTCACTTTTACCACAATCACCTCCCGATCCATTTCTCTGGCTACCCGCTCGATACTTTCAGCGGTTGCTACACACTTGCGGCAACCGGTACCTAGTACTTCAAACGTTTTCATAGCGTTCTCCAGCGTGGTTGATCCATCAGTCCGGCCTTTATCAGAGCCCAGCAAAAAGCCAGGGCCCGATGGCATTGATCACCCAGCCGACCACCATGAAATTGGTCAGCAGGATCACAAAGATGATAGCCAGCAGCCGGAAGGTCATGACCTGCTTGAGCATGATGAATTCCGGAAAACTGGCGGCAACAGTGGACATGCAGAAGGCCAGGGTCGTACCCACCGGCAGGCCCTTCACAATCAAGCTTTCCATCACCGGAATCACGCCAGTGGCATTGGAATACAAAGGCAGGCCGGCAACTACAGCCGCGGGTACGCTCCACCACTGACCCGAGCCCAGATTTGCAGCAAACCAGCCATCGGGAACAAAGCCGTGCAGGGCCGCACCCAGACCGACACCGATCAAAACCCACTTCCAGATCCGGCCGACGATTTCCTTCAGCTCGTCTTTGGCAAACTGATGCCTGTCTTTGAATGTGAGCTTCGATGGTTCAGGTACCTCAAGCTCGCCAGGATGGCTTTCGGCCTGTGCGGCGGCTTTCTGATAAGCCTTGGCCGCAAAGTCTTTCAGCCAGCGCTCGCCCTTGATCGCATCCAGAACCATGCCGCCGATAATACCCACCGCCATGCCGACCACGATGTAGGCCAGGGTAAACTTCCAGCCCAGCAAGCTCCAGAGCATGATCACAGCTACCTCGTTGATGATGGGTGAGGTAAACAGAAACGCCATGGTGATGCCCAGCGGGATACCGGCACTGGTAAAGCCCAGGAACAGCGGGATGCTGGAACAGGAGCAGAACGGGGTAATGGCGCCAAAGCCGGAGCCGAAGAAATAGCCCACCATTCGGTTCTTCTGCTGGATATAGGCACGCACGCGCTCGAGGTTGAGGGATGCCCGTGCCAGTGCGATGGCATAGATCATCACCACCAGCAGGAAAAGGATCTTGGTGGTGTCCTCAATAAAGAAATGAATGGATGTGCCCAGTTTGGTTTGCGGGCTCAGACCCATCAGATCGTAGGTGAGCCAGGTGGCCAGGGTTGTGAATATCTCGAGCATGATTGCGATCGCCCTTGTTTGGCATACTACCTGAAGCATACTCTGGATTTCTGATCACAGACTGTCTGGAGCCCGGTCTTGGCGCCGGGTGCCGATGCCTGAAAATCTGGCCGACGAGCAACAGTCGCGCCGTCACCCTCAGCTTCGCTCAGTCCGGCGCATTGCGCTGTCTCGGGTCGCGCTTGAAGTCGCCAATCGTGCGGTGAGGATCGTTATGCTCTCGCTGCCTACGGGTGGCCTCGGCCCACCATAGCAGCTGGGCACTGCCACGTTCGAAATAGCCTTGCCAGCGAGTCGCATCTTCCCCGCTCTGAAAGTCGCCCGATTCAGTGAGCGCGTCAGCCGCCGCGGGAATATGGATCATCGCGGAGACGGGCAGGCATCCCAGTTCCGAAAGGAATCCGCGCATGGTCATCGCCGCCCGCGCACCACCCCATTGTCCCGCCGAATAGGTGACGATCAGGCTCGGTTTGTAGGCAAACAGGGAGCTGCCAAAATGGTTGAGCATATGTGCCAGGGCCGGGCTCATGGAGTGATTGTATTCCGGGCTGACCATCACGTAGCCGTCAGCCGCCTCAATCTTCCGTGCGAGCCTGTCCATCTGTTCGGGAACCTGGCTCCGTGTGTAGGCAAAGTGCGGCTTGAACACCGGGTCAAAGGTCCACTCGAGCGGATCAATGATCTCCACCTCGTGATCGGAAAAGGTCTCCCCGAAATGCTTTCCAAGGGCTGTCACCACCCGCAACCCCAGTCGGGCAGGTTTGGGTGGTGTACTGTCACGGGTTGAGCCGAGAAACATCAGAAACTTCATGGCATGTCATCCAGCTTGATGAGGGGAAGGCACGGCTGCAAAAATAGACTGTATCGACGGGACTAGAAAGTTTTCCGGATCAAGGTTGGGCACTTTTGGATGGTTCATGTCTGATCAATTTGATTAACAAGACCGCACAGGGAGCAATCGTGTTTCGTCTGATAACACATATACGGATTAGCATATTCTCGAACTGCTTGCATCAAACGACTTGAAGGCAGCCGGGTTGGAAAATCGACTACAGGGTACTAACGCGTTCCGACTACCAAGGTCCGCGCTGGAAAAGCAGACACGGACACGCCTTCTTTTTTCGTTTTGAAAGCCAGAAGTGGAGTGATTCTGTTTTGCCCGGGGCAGTAGAATGATTTCAACCAACCGCCCATGGCAGGTATCGCATAATGAACCGGGTTCCACTACAGCGAGCGCTTACCGAAGGTGATCCGCGCTGGCAGCAGATATTGGCGCGCGACCCGGCCGCCGATTCGCTGTTCTGGTACTCGGTCATCACCACCGGAGTCTACTGTCGGCCGTCCTGCCCCTCACGGGCGGCCAGGCCTGAGCATGTGCGATTGCACGATTCCCTGGCGCAAGCCCGTGCCACAGGCTGTCGGCCGTGCCTGCGCTGCAACCCTGATGGCAGCTCCCGGCAGCAGGACAATGTGGCCCTGGTGACCAGAGCCTGCCGACTACTCGAACAAGGCGAGCAGGCTTTTCCATTGGCGCAGCTTGCGCAGCGTCTGGGGCGCAGTCCGAGCCATGTGCAGCGGACCTTCAAAGCGCTCACCGGCGTCACGCCAAAGGCCTATGCCGCAGCGCTGCGGGCCGAGCAGACCCGCACCACGCTGCAGCGGGCATCGACCATCACGCAGGCAATGTATCTCGCAGGCTTCAGCTCAAGCGGGCAATTCTACCGCCATTCGGAGGCAATACTCGGCATGTCACCTACTACGTATCGGTCAGGAGGAGCGCGTGAAACCCTGCATTTTGCCGTAGGCGAGTGTTCGCTGGGCGCAGTCCTGGTTGCATCAAGCGCGAAGGGAGTGGTCTGCGTGACACTTGGCGACGACGCCGATTCCCTGGTAGGAGACCTTCAGGATCGTTTTCCGGCGGCTACGTTGGTCGGTGCTGATGCCGACTACGAACAGCTGATTGCCCAGGTAGTGGGCATGGTGGAATCACCTGGAACGGGTGCAGACCTACCCCTGGATGTGCGCGGCACCGCATTCCAGCAGCGTGTCTGGCAGGCCCTGCGCGCCATACCCGCCGGGCAAACGCGCAGTTATACAGAGATCGCCCGTGCCATCGGCCAGCCGAGCTCAGCCCGCGCGGTCGCTCGCGCCTGCGGTGCCAACGCTGTTGCGGTAGCGATACCCTGTCACCGCGTGGTCCGCCAGGACGGTGCGCTGTCGGGCTATCGGTGGGGTATCGAGCGCAAGCGAGCCTTGCTGGCCCGGGAAGCATTCCCCGCAGACGCTCCAGACAATTGAGGCGTTCGCTGTTTGCGCCGTGATCTGTACCTGTACCCGCACGAAGGCCTCTGACTATGATCGTTACTTTCCATGCCGGACAGGATTATCACCATGCAGCGCGCACTTCCATTTCAGCAGGTCGACGTCTTCGCCGAAAAACCCCTTGAGGGCAATGCACTGGCGGTGATCAGTGACGCGGACGATCTGACCGAGGCACAAATGGCGGCGCTGGCCCGCTGGACCAATCTGAGCGAAACCACCTTTGTTTTGCGCCCGACCCACCCGGAGGCAGACTACCGGGTGCGGATATTCACGCCTCAGCGTGAGTTGCCCTTTGCCGGGCACCCGACACTGGGTACCTGTCATGTCTGGTTGGACAACGGTGGCAAAGCCCGCGGGGAGTACATCGTGCAGGAGTGTGCCGCCGGCCTGGTGCGCATTCGCCATGGTGCCGGCCCCCTGGCCTTCGCCGCGCCGCCATTGGTTCGCAGTGGCGCCGTCGAGACGTCAGTTCTGCAGCAGATCGCCCGCGCCCTGGGTATCGATCTGGCACGCATTCGCGCCAGCAATTGGGTAGACAACGGCCCTGGCTGGGTTGGCGTGCTGCTGTCTTCCCGCGAGGAAGTGTTGGCACTGCAAGTGGACTATGCCGTTCTGGACGGGCTCAATCTCGGCGTGATCGGCCCCTGGGCAGGTGAGGGTGCCGAGGCCGATGTCGAGGTGCGCGCTTTCATGGGTGGTGAGTTTGCCGAGGACCCTGTCACGGGCAGCCTGAATGCAAGTCTGGCCCAGTGGCTCATCGGCGCAGGGGAGTTGCCGGAGCGTTATGTGGCAAGCCAGGGCACCGTGATCGGACGCCGTGGCAGAGTTTCGATCGGGCGCATCGGCAACGATGTCTGGGTGGGTGGCCCGGTGCAGACCTGCGTCGTCGGGCAGATCAGCATCTGAGACAGCCCGATACCCGCCACAGGCTCAGCGCTTGTACTGGGTCGGGCAATAAGCGCGACTGACGGCAGGATCGCGCAGCTGCAGATGCTTGGTTGTGCGACCGCTGACACGGGCACGCCAGAGGCGGAACGAGCCGGGCTTGAGCTCCCGGCGCATGAGGCGGATGACAGCCGACTCGTTCAGCCCGTACAGCGTTTCTATGGCCTCGAAGGGCGTGCGATCCTCCCAGGCCATCTCAATGATGCGGGACAACTCGGGGGCGGGTAGTGGGTTGTGCGACATCGACAGCATCCGGACGGCGAACTAGCACACATTGAATCAGCTGGCCGCGGAATGCGCCACGCGCAGGTATGACAAAAGACTTCGGCCGCACATGGCGGCGAGGGTGCATAAAGGGTGCTAGAGTTTTTACCTGACCCCCACAACCATCCCGGGTGATCCCATGCTCGACAGTCTCAATAACCAGTATGTGCTGGCTGCAGGCCGTATCCTGCTGGTGCTGATCTATTTTATCGGTGGCTTCGGCCTGCTGACCGGCGACATTCCGATCGACTACGCCGCCTCGAAAGGCCTGCCCGCGTTTGCCGTCTGGATCGGCTTTGCCATCAAGCTGTTCGGCGGTCTTGCGGTGATCGTCGGCTTCCAGACACGTATTGCAGCCTGCCTGCTGATCCTCTTTACCCTGGGTACCGCCTTCATCTTCCATCCGTTCTGGGTCGAGGGCGAATGGAATACCTTCTGGAAGGAAATCTCGATGATCGGCGGCCTGCTGGTGGTTGCCGCCGTCGGGCCCGGCCGCCTGAGCATAGACGGGCGGGCGAAGGGCTAAGTCCGACGCGCCGGAAGGCAGCCAACACCGAACGGCGGCAGGAGCGACCCAGCGCCCATAACGGAAACAGGCTGATGCAATCGGTCAGGGCCGCTCTGGCCTGCGCTTGCCCGGGGCTGCTAAGCTCCGGGTAACTGTCAGCCGGAGGACCCGATGCCCAGCCCCACCTTTGATCAACTCCATCGCCAGCCCGGACCCTTTTTCCTGGCCCTGGGCGGCGCTGGCATGTTCGGCGCCAACTTCTACCTGTTCGGTTCCGGCGGCGAGTGGATCGCGGTGGATTGCGGCTTTGCATTGTCTGCCGCACCGGGTGGCAACAACATGGTGTCCGTGCCCAGCCTGGCCGCGCTGGAACAGCACGACATCAAGTTGTCGGCATTGTTGATCACCCACGGGCACGAGGACCACATTGGTGCCATCGCGCATCTGTGGCAGAAGCTCGACTGCCCGCTCTACGCCACCTCTTTTACCGCCAGACTGATCCGCAACAAGCTCGATCCCAAGCAGCAATGGCCGCGCCTGCACGAGATCAAACCCCTGGAGCCCGTCGGCATTGGCGCCTTCCAGGCGGAGTGGATTCCGGTTACCCATTCCATTCCCGAATCCAACGCGATCGTGCTGGATGTGGCAGGCAAGCGCCTGTATCACAGCGGCGACTGGAAACTCGACCCCAAGCCCCTGGTGGGCGGGCTGACCGCCCAGGCCAGACTCCAGGCACTGGGACGGGAAGGGGTGGACGTGATCATCGGGGACTCCACCAATGCGCCCAACACCGGGGCCAGCCGGTCAGAGGCCGAGGTGCAGAACGGCCTGCAGGACGCCATCCGGCCGTGCAGCCAGCGCGTCATCGTGACCTGCTTTGCCAGCAACCTGGCCCGGCTGCAGAGCCTGGCCGAGATCGCCTTCGATGCCGGCCGCTATGCCGCGCTACTGGGTCGCAGTCTGCTGACCATGCAGGCCGCCGGCCGGGCGGAGCGCTATCTGGCGCCGCGGCCCGGCTTCATCTCGCCCTGGGAGCTGGGGTATCTGCCCCGGGAACAGCAACTGTGGATCTGCACGGGTAGCCAGGGTGAACCCGCCGCCGCACTTGCGCGCCTGGCCAGCGGCAATCACCCCCACCTGACGCTGGATGCCGGCGACAGCGTACTGTTCTCCTCGCGCCTGATACCGGGCAACGAAGAGGCGCTGGCCCGCATCAAGGCCGGGCTGAAGGCGCAGGGGGTACAGGTAATCGATGACGACATGGCCCCGATCCACGCCTCCGGTCATCCACCCCAGGAGGACCTGCGCCAGCTCTATGGCTGGCTCAAGGCGCGCTATCTGCTACCGGTGCATGGCGAGCACTATCACCAGCAGGCGCACCTGGAATTCGGACGCAGCCTGGGGCTGGGCGGACTGCTGCCGGCCAACGGCGACCTGATCGACCTTAGCGGCCAACCGCGCAAGATCGGTACGTTGCCGTGGGGGCTGGTGGAAATACAGCGCTAGCTGCAAGCTGCAAGCTGCAAGCTGCAAGCTGCAAGCTGCAAGCTGCAAGCTGCAAGCTGCAAGCTGCAAGCTGCAAGCTGCAAGCTGCAAGCGTTAACAGGATCGCGTTGGGGGCATGGCCGTCAACAACTTTCCCCACCACGGCTACAAAAAAAATCGAATGTACTCGGACTGCTTTTAGCTTGAGGCTTGCCGCTTGAAGCTTGAAGCTGCCCTAGAACGCCTCTTTCATCTGCTCCCACGCCATGCCCAGCGCCAGCAGCGGGGCGCGCAGGTGCTTGCCGCCCGGGAAGGTCATGTGCGGCACCCGGTCGAACAGCTCGAAACCGTAACTGGCCTGCCCGCTGACCGCCTCACCCAGCAGTTTCGCCGCCAAATGGGTGGCGTTGATGCCGTGCCCCGCGTAGGCCTGGGCATAGAACACGTTGGGGTGGTCGGCCAGCTTGCCCACCTGGGGCAGGCGGTTGGCGCCGATGCCGATCATGCCGCCCCACTGGTAGTCGATCTTCACATTGGCCAGGTGCGGGAACACCCGCAGCATCTTGGGCCGCATGTAAGCGGCAATATCCTTGGGATCGCGCCCCGAATAATGACAGGCGCCGCCGAAGATCAGTCGGTTGTCCGCCGACAGCCGGTAATAGTCGAGCGCCACGCGCTGATCACACAGCGCCATGTTCTGCGGAATCAGGCTGCGCGCCAGTTCCTCACCCAGGGGCTCGGTCGCGATCACGTAGCTACCGGCCGGTAGTACCTTGCCGCTCAGTTGCGGCTGCAGATCGCCCAGGTAGGCATTGCCGGCCAGGACCAGCTGGCCCGCCGTCACGGTACCGCCAGCGGTATGCACCTTCACTCTGGCGCCATGCTCGATCCGGGTGACGCGGGACTGCTCGTGCAAGCGCACACCCAGGCGCTGGGCTGCGGCCGCTTCGCCCAGCAGCAGATTGAGCGGATGCAGATGCCCCGAGCCCATGTCGGTCATGCCGCCGACATAGAAATCGGAATTCACCACCTCGCCAATGTCCTCGGCGGGAATGATGCGCATCTCGGCCTGGTAGCCGAGGGTCCGCAGCTCCTCCATATCGGCACGAAAATCCTCGAGGTGCCGCGGCTTGTTGGCCAGGTCGCAGTAGCCCCAGACCAGATTGCAGTCGATGGCGTATTGCTCCACCCGCTGCCTGACCAGCTGCACGGCTTCCAGCCCCATCAGTTTGAGGTCGCGCACGCCCTGCTCGCCAATGACATTGCTGAACTGCTCGAGGCCGTGGCCGACGCCACGGATCAACTGGCCGCCGTTGCGCCCGCTGGCACCCCAGCCAATCTGGCTGGCCTCCAGCAACACCACACTGAGCCCGCGTTCGGCCAGCTCGATAGCCGAATTGACGCCCGTATAACCGCCACCGACGATGCAGACGTCCGCGTCCACCGCGCCGGCCAGCGGCGGGCAGCTCAGATCGATATTGGTGGTAGCGCGGTACCAGGAAGGTGCCGGGGTGTTCTGCGGGGAGTGTGCAAGCATGACAGCGTCCGTTTGATATATTACGAAACCATGTAAATAAAAATTGACACAAGCATAAACATTATTCGACCTCAGGTACAGGGATCGCCAGACTCTCCTTGATCTCTTCCATGACGATATAGCTCTTCGATTCCCGCACACCAGGCAGCTTGAGCAGAATATCGCCAAGCAGCTTACGGTAGGAGGCCATCTCCGAAATCCGCGCCTTGATCAGGTAATCGAAATCCCCGGATACCAGGTGGCACTCCAGCACATGGGGCAGCTTGATGGCAGCGCGACGGAACTCGTCAAAGATCCCCGCCGACTTGGAAGACAGGCTGATTTCGACAAACACCAGCAGACTGGCCTCGAGCTTTTGCGGATTGAGCTGCGCGCCGTAACCGAGAATGAACTTTTCCCGCTCCAGCCGCTTGACCCGCTCCATGCAGGGCGTGGTGGACAGACCCACCCGCTCGCCCAGATCCACGTAGGACATCCGCCCCTCAGCCTGCAGCAGCCGGAGGATGTGCCGATCGATCTTGTCCAGCTCGCGGCTGGACGCTCTGCGTGTTTTCAAGAATTACCTCTGAGCCATGAATAAAATACGGGAATTTATCCTGCGATCTGACAAATATTCAAAACAGGTAACCAGCCCGGTGCTCCTAGAATAGCAATATCGCCCATAGCGGCAATCCTTTTACACCAGCGCGACAATCGGAGGCGGCAATGCAGGTATTGGTTCTGGGTAGCGGGGTTATCGGCATTACCAGCGCCTGGTATCTGGCCCGTGCGGGTCACCAGGTCAGCGTGATCGATCGCCAGCCAGGTGCCGGGCTGGAAACCAGCTTTGGTAACGCCGGCATGATCTCGCCCGGTTACTCCTCGCCCTGGGCTGCTCCCGGGGTGCCGCTGAAGGCGGTGAAGTGGATGCTGGCCAAGCATGCGCCGCTGGCTATCACCCCCACCGCCGACCCGCACCAGTACCGCTGGATGATGCGCATGCTGGGCAACTGCACCCAGGCGCGCTACGCCGTGAACAAGGGCCGCATGATGCGTCTGGCCGAGTACAGCCGCGACTGCCTGGTGCAGCTGCGCCAGGACACCGGTGTGGAATACGAACACCGGGAAAAAGGCACCCTGCAACTGTTCCGCAGCCAGCAGCAACTGGATGCCGCCAGCAAGGATATCCATGTCCTGGAATCCTGCGGCGTACCCTATCAGCTGCTCGACCGCGCCGGCTGTATCGCCCATGAGCCCGGGCTGGCATCCAGTGCCGACAAGATCGTCGGCGGTCTGTTGCTGCCCAACGACGAAACCGGTGACTGCCACCTGTTTACCACCGCCCTGGCGGAGAAATGCCGCGAGATCGGCGTGACCTTTCACTACGACTGCCATATCAGCCGTCTGCTCGACGATGGCGACCGGATTACCGGCGTGGCTACCGATCAGGGCATCATGCGGGCCGACAGCTACGTGCTGGCCCTGGGCAGCTACGCACCGCAACTGCTCAGGCCCCTGGGCATCGACCTGCCGGTGTATCCGGTCAAGGGCTACTCTCTGACTCTGCCGGTCGCCAGCGATGCCAGGGCGCCGGTATCCACGGTCATGGACGAGACCTACAAGGTCGCCATGACCCGCTTCGCCGATCGGATCCGGGTAGGTGGCATGGCCGAGCTGACCGGCTTCGACGCCAGCCTGCAGGCCAAGCGCCGCGCCACGCTGGAAATGGTCGTCAGTGATCTGTTTCCCGGTGGCGGCAAGCTGGAGGAGGCAAGCTTCTGGACCGGTTTCCGGCCGATGACGCCCGATGGCACGCCGGTCATCGGCGGCTGCTCGAGGCACAACCTGTTTCTCAACAGCGGCCATGGCACACTGGGCTGGACCATGTCCTGCGGCTCCGGCCAGTTACTCGCCGATCTGGTCAGCCAACGCAAGCCGGCCATCAGTACCGAGGGGCTGGGCCTGCACCGTTACGCACCCAACAAGGAACTCCGTCGTTATGTCGATACAGCGTCAGCACACTAATGCGCGCATGAGCCAGATCGTGGTTCATCAGAACACCCTTTACCTGGCCGGCCAGGTCGCCGCCGACGAGGACCTGGACAAGGACGCCGGGGAGCAGACCCGCAGCACCCTGAGCGAAATAGAGAAACTGCTGGCCCAGGCCGGCAGCGACAAGACGCAGATTCTGTCGGTCACCATCTATCTGAAGGACATCGATGCCGACTTTGCAGCCATGAACCAGGTCTGGGATCAGTGGCTGCCCTTGGGCAGCGCTCCGGCGCGCGCCACGGTCGAAGCAAAACTCTGTGAGCCGGAGATCCTGGTGGAAATGTCGGTGATCGCGGCTATCCCGCAAGGCCCCGCCGTCTGATAACCTAGGCTTTTGGCCGGGACCGCCGGCCTCTGCCCACAAGAAGTCTGCCATGCGCCCTGCACACGCCCTGATCGATCTCGACGCCCTGCGCCACAATTATCGGCTGGCCAAAAGCCTGTCGGATAGCCGTGCCTTTGCCGTGATCAAGGCCAATGCCTACGGTCATGGCGCGGTGGAGTGTGCCCGGGCGCTGGCCGATGACGCCGACGCCTTTGCGGTCGCCTGCATCGAGGAGGCCATCGAGCTGCGCGAGGCTGGCATTACCCGGCCGATCCTGCTGCTTGAGGGCTGGTTCGAGGCCAGTGAGCTGGGGTTGATCGACCAACATCAGCTGTGGTGCGTGATACACGCGCAGTGGCAGGTCGAGGAGCTCCTTGCCGCCAGGCTCTCGGCCCCGCTGCACATCTGGCTCAAGCTCGACAGCGGCATGCATCGGGTCGGTTTCAGCCCGGAGGAATATCCAGGCGTATGGCGCCAGCTCGAGACGACCCCCCAGGTAGCCAGCCTGAGCAAAATCAGCCACTTCGCCCGCGCCGATGAACCGGATACCGGCCGTACCGAGGAACAGATGGCCGTATTCGCCCGGGCGACCGAGGGCCTGGAAGGGCCGGTGAGCCTGTGCAACTCACCCGGCGTGCTGGCCTGGCCCCAGGCCCATAACGACTGGCTGCGTCCCGGCATCATGCTCTATGGCGCTACGCCCTTTACCTTCCCCCAGGAGCACGCCGACAGCCTGCAACCGGTCATGCAGTTGCAGTCCAGAATCATCGCGGTAAGGGAACTGCCCGTCGGGGAGCCCATTGGTTATGGCTCGCGCTTCGTCACTGCCCGGCCTACCCGCGTCGGCGTCGTTGCCATGGGCTACGCCGATGGCTACCCCCGGCATGCGGGGGATGGTACGCCGGTGCTGATCGACGGCCAGCGCAGCCAGCTGATAGGGCGGGTATCCATGGACATGCTCACGGTCGATCTGACCGACCTGCCCGGCAGCGGGCTCGGCAGCGAGGTGCGCCTGTGGGGCAAGGGCCTGAACGCCAGCAAGGTGGCCGCCCATGCGGGCACCATCGCCTATCAGCTGTTCTGCAACCTCAACCGGGTGCCGCGCCGCTTCACTTCTTCTTTTTCTGCTTCCGCCACTTGAGGCTGAACAGGTCGGTCCGCCGATCCTTGAGATTGGTCACCGAGCCTTCGTTACGCACCAGCTTGAGCCGGGTGTAATCCAGGTCCGAGAAGAAGATCATCTCGGTATTCGGCGTTGTCTCGTTGAGCACCGCATCGTGGGGGAACGGGAAGTCCGACGGCGAGAACACCGCTGACTGGGCGTACTGGATGCCCAGGTTCTCGATCGACGGCACGTTGCCGACACTGCCGCACAGCACCACGTAACACTCGTTCTCGATCGCCCGTGCATGGGCGCAGTGGCGTACGCGCTGATAACCGTTCTTGGTATCGGTCCAGAAGGGCACGAACAGCAGGTCCATGTCCTGGTCGGCGAGCAGCCGGCCCAGCTCGGGAAACTCGACGTCGTAGCAGATCAGAATGCCGACACGGCCGGCGTCGGTTTCGAACACGGCAAGGTCATCCCCGCCCTCGATCACCCAGTCGCGGCGCTCCTGGGGCGTGATGTGCAGCTTGGCCTGGCGCTCCTCGGTACCGTCACGGCGCAGCAGGTAAGCGACGTTGTACAGGCGACCGTCCTCGCCTTCCTCGATCATCGAGCCGGCGACGATATTGATGTTGTAACTCACCGCCATGCGCAGCATTTCCGTGCGGAAACGCTCGGTGAAACTGCTCAGGTAGCGAATGGCCTCGATATCGTCCGTCTGATCGCGCAGCCCCATCAGCGGCGCGTTGAACAGCTCCGGAAAGACCGCAAAATCACTCTGGTAGTCCGACAGGGCATCGACAAAGTACTCGACCTGTTCCAGCACGGCCTCCACCGAGGAGAACCGGCGCATCTGCCACTGCACCGCACCCACCCGCACCTGGTTGCGGTTGGTCTGCAGCAGTCGCTCCTCGGGTTCGTAGAGAATGTTGCTCCACTCCAGCAAGGTGGCATAGCCCATGGACTTCTTGTCTTCGGGCAGGTAACGACGCATCAGTCGCTTGACCTGGAAGTCGTTGGCCAGCTGGAACGACAGGATCGGGTCGTGGATCTCCTTGCGGTCCACGGCCTCGATATATTCGGTCGGCTTCAGCTCATCGGCGTGCTCGTGGTAACCCGGAATCCGCCCACCGGCCAGGATCGCCTGCAGGTTGCGCGAGCGGCACAGCTCCTTGCGCGCCTCGTACAGCCGGCGGCCCAGACGATGCCCGCGGTATTCGGGGTCGATGAGAACATCGAGCCCGTAGATCGCGTCGCCGTCTTCCTTGTTCGGGATGATCTCGGTTTTGCCGATCAGGTCCGAATACTTGTGGGGATCGGAGAACACGTCATAGTCCACCATCACGCTCAGGGCCACGCCGATCAGCTTGTCGCCGTCGACTATGGCCAGCTGACCGTCGGGGAAATCCCTGATCAGCCGCGTAATGGTCTTTTTCGGCCAGGCCCCGCCGATGTCGTCATAGACCTTGTCCATCAATACCTTGAGCTGCGGATAGTCGCCGGGTTCCAGCGTTCGCAGGGTCAAATGCAGGTCTTCCAGATCCATATTCTGCTTCTCTCTGATAGTTTTTACTCAGTCCAGCATAACAGGTGTTCAAGACTCGCTCCGGCCGCGTTGTAAATTCTGAACGGTCATGCAATGATTTCATTCCATTTTCGCAGCACTTATCCGCAGGAGGATCCGATATTGGACGTAGGTGCCCGCCTAAAAACCATCCGCAAGCTCAAGGGCCTGTCGCAGCGTGAACTGGCCAAACGAGCCGGTGTGACCAACAGCACCATTTCCATGATCGAAAAGAACAGCGTCAGCCCCTCGGTCAGTTCGCTGAAAAAGGTGCTGTCCGGCATCCCCATGTCGCTGGTGGACTTCTTTTCCCTGGAGGTCGACGAGGACAGCCCGCGCAAGGTGATCTATCGCGCCGACGAACTGCTGGATATCGGCTCGGGCGAAGTGACCATGAAACTGGTCGGCAAGGGCCACCCCAACCGCGCCTTTTCGTTCCTCAACGAAATCTATCCGCCGGGCTCGGACACCGGTCCCGACATGCTCAACCATGAGGGCGAGGAAGCCGGCACCGTGGTCGCCGGGCAGCTGGAAGTCACCGTGGGCAGCGAGATCTATGTCCTGGATACCGGCGACAGCTACTACTTCGACAGCAGCCAGCCGCATCGCTTTCGCAATCCCTTCGAGGTACCCTGCGTACTGGTCAGTGCAACCACGCCGGCCAATTTCTAGGCCGGCCCGCACGGCCATCTCGCACCCGGAGCCCGATCCATGGAGAACCTCCCGCCCGACCTGCTGATTGGCGCCAGCTCGGAACGTCCGGTGGCAATTCACCCGAAGATGGCCAATCGACACGGCCTGATTGCCGGTGCCACCGGTACCGGCAAGACCATCACCCTGCAGATTCTGGCCCAGGGGTTTTCCGACCTGGGCATTCCGGTGCTGGTACCGGACATCAAGGGTGACTTTTCGGGCATCGCACTGGCCGGCACCCTGAGCGACAAACTGGCACAGCGCGCCGCCCGGGTGGGGCTGCACAACCCGACCATGCGCGGCGCCCCGACGGTATTCTGGGACGTGTTCGGCGAGCAGGGGCATCCGCTGCGCCTGACCATCGCCGATTTTGGCCCGATCATGCTGGCCCGCCTGCTCAACCTCAACGAGACCCAGACCGGCGTGCTGCAGATCCTGTTCCGGGTTGCCGACGACAACGGCTGGCTGCTGCTCGACCTCAAGGACCTGCGCTCGATGCTTTCGCACCTGAACCAGCATCGCAGCGAGATCGGTCCGCGCTATGGCAATATTTCCCCGGCCAGTATCGGTGCCATCCAGCGCGCCCTGCTGAATCTGGAAGGCCAGGGCGGCGAGCGCCTGTTCGGTGAGCCTGCGGTCACCCTCGAGGATTTTCTGCAGACCGACAGCGACGGGCGCGGGGTGGTCAATATCCTGCACGCTGCCCGCCTGTACCGGGAAACCCCGCTGGCCTACTCCAGCATCCTGTTATGGCTGCTGTCCGAGCTGTTCGAGCAACTGCCGGAAGTGGGCGATGCCGACAAGCCCCGATTCGTGCTGTTCTTCGACGAGGCCCATCTGCTGTTCAAGGACACGCCAAAAAGTCTGGTGGACCGGATCGAGCAGGTGGTGCGACTGATTCGCTCCAAGGGTGTTGGCGTGTACTTCATTACCCAGAGCCCCCTGGATGTGCCCGAGGCAATCCTCGGCCAGCTTGGTAATCGGGTCCAGCATGCCTTGCGTGCCTTTACCCCGCGCGACCAGAAGGCCGTGCGCAGCGCCGCACAGACCTTCCGCGCCAATGCCGGGCTGGATACCGAGCAGGTGATTACCGAGCTGGGGGTCGGGGAGGCGCTGGTCTCGGTGCTGGATGAGAAAGGCGTGCCGACCCCGGTCGAGCGGGTCATGATTCGTCCGCCGGTAAGCCAGATGGGACCGATAACCGATACCGAACGCAGGCAGCTGATCGACCGTTCACTGTTGGCCGGCGTCTACGACCAGGCGCTGGATCGCGAGTCGGCCTACGAGATTCTGCGCCACCAGGCCGAGCAAGCCCTGTCCGAGAGTACCGCGCGAACCCGCACCCAGGAACAGGCCAGCAGGGAACGCACCCCCAGCCGCTCGCGCAGCAAGTCCGGCCTGGAAAGCATGGCCGGCTCCCTGGGCCGCAGCGCCATGCGCAGCCTGGGCAGCCAGCTGGGCCGCGCTATCGTGCGCGGCCTGCTCGGTTCATTGAAGGGTCGCTAGGGACGCCTCACGACGGCGGGTAGCCGGACAGGATGCGGCCGACCATATCGCGGATCTGACGCTCCCGTTCGACCGGAGGCGTTGCGGCATCCCAGAGCTGTTCCTGCTCACTGCCACGCCATACCAGCTGGCCGTCATCGGCGTCACGCAGATCCACCTGCAGGGTCAGCACCTGATAGTCGACCGAGTGTGATTGGGTGTAAGCCGGGCCACCGCCCCAACCCCAGCCCCAGTATCCGATCGAGCCGCCGAAGGTGGTCGTGACCTGGTCCTCTTCCACCTCGCTGATGACATCGACCTGGACCCGCAGGTCCGCCGTCTGGTCATTGGCCGCCAGGCGCAGGCCGCGGGCATCCAGCTCGTCACGGACAGCCTGGCGCAGGCGTTGGCTGGTCAGATCGCTGCTGACCCGGGGATCGTCGCGGGGCGTGAAGGTCACGGCAGGCTCGGCCCAGCTCCAGGTCCGGTACTGGGTGAAATCCCGGCTGGTATCGTAGTCGCGCTCCACCGGCGCAGTCTGGCAGGCGGTCAGTACCAGCAGCGTACTGGCCAGCAGCAGCTTGTGAAGGGGGGCGGCGGGTGAGGTGGGGCGTTGCACGTACAGCATGGGCATTTACCTCGTTTGTCGGGCCTGTCCATTGGACTCGGATCCCGTGGTTTGGTTCGCAGCGGCGGCCCGGACGGACCGCCTCAGAGGGGCAATGAGATGGTAAAACGGGCACCTTGCCCGGGCGCCGACTCCACCGCAATAGTACCACCGTGCAACAGAACGATCTCCTTGCACAATGCCAGCCCCAGACCGACACCGCCGCGCTTGTTGCCTACCTGGGCGAAGGGCTCGAATACCCGGCCCTGCTGGCTGTAGGAAATGCCCTCGCCATCATCCTCGACGTGCATCACCAGACGATCACCCTTGCGTCCGGCCTGCAGGACCACCCGGCCACCGCGAACCGTGTGTCGCAGCGCATTGCCGATCAGATTGTCCAGCACCCGGCTCATCTTCAGCTCATCCACCTCCAGGGTCGGCAGCGGAGTCTGGAGTCTGAGCTGCAGATCCACGCCCTGGTCCAGGGCCTGATTGGCAAAACGGTGATGGGCCTGCAACAGCAGCTGTTCGATATCAGTGGCACGCGCCTCGAGCTTCTGCAGACCGCTCTGATAGCGGGAGAAGTTCAGCAGGTCATTGATCAGGCAGACCAGCCGGCGCATCTCTTCATCGACCGTCAGGGCCAGCTCGGCTTCCCGACCCTCCTCCGGCAATTTCAGGCGCTCGCGCAACAGGGCGAACGCCATGTGCATGCCGGCGACCGGTGTGCGCAATTCGTGGGACGCCCGCAGCACAAACTCGCTGCGCACCCGTTCGAAGGCGCGTTGGGTAGTCACATCGCGCAGGACCATGACCGCACAGATCACCTGGCTTTCATCATTGCCCACCGAGGACAGGCTGTAACTGAGCACCCGTGTTTCACCGCTGGCCACGACCTGGAGATCCTGCTCACCTTCCTCCCAGGTCTGGCCCTTGAGGACCCGCTCCAGTTGTTCATCCAGCTCGGGGTATTCCAGCACCTCACCCAGGCGCTGGCCCAGGTGCTCATCGGCACAGCCCAGCTGGCGTCGTGCTACCGGGTTGATATGCTCCAGACCACCCTCGCAGTTGAAGATCAGCAGCCCCCCATCCATGCTGTCGAGCACGGCCTGCAAGCGCTGCTGCTCGGCCTGCAGCGCAGCCAGATCGCTGTTCTTGAACTCCTGCAGGGAGTCGGCCATCAGTCCGAAGCGCCGGCTGAGTGTTCTCAGTTCGGCGATCGGCGAAATCGGCAGCATGACGCGAAAATCCCCGCGCCCGATCCGGTCCGCCGCGCGCGCCAGCGCTTCGATCGGACGGCCGACGCGCTGGGCAATGCTGTTGGCGGTAATCAGGCCGATCAGCAGCACGGCAATGACCACCAGGCCGAGCAGGGTGGCGATCAGCGTGGCGCGGTCCTGGGTGGTGGTAGTGGCGCGCTGGACATCATCGACGTACCGCGCCTGAACCGTACTGATGCGGTTGCGCATGGCCATGATCGCGGCGCTGAACTCGTTGTTCTGCAGCAGCTCACTGCGCACCGTATAGGGCCGCTTGATGATCTGGCTGAAGGCCGCGTAGTCACGCTGTATGGCATCTACCGCATCACGGTCGCTTTGCTCCACCGCGCTGGCCTCGGCGCTGGCCAGCCAGCGCTGAAAGGTTTCTTCAGAGCTACGCAGGGCGTCCCGGTCAAGATCCTCGGCAAGCAGCAGGGTCACCTGCTTGGTCAACTCATGCGCCAGGCCATCAGTAGCGGCAATAAAACCCAGGTTCCGGCTCATGGCATCGTTCTGCGTCTGGGTCAGGTGCAGAACGCTGTATAACCCGAGCATCAACCCCAGCAGCGCCACTGCGAGCAGGCCGCTGATTCCGAGGAAGAGCCTGCTGCGCAATTTCACAACGCCAACTGCTTACGCTTTCGGTAAAGCGTTGAGGCGTCGATCCCCAGCGTTTTCGCTGCCTGATCGAGGGTTTCGCTGTTGGCCAGTACCGTCGCGATATGCGCCTTCTCCAGCTCTTCCAGGCTCATCTCCGCACCGATACGCGGTGCGTTGGTGGCAGCCGAACCACTCAAACCGAGATGGTTGGCCCCCACCAGCTTGTCAGGGCAGATGATGCTGGCCCGCTCCATCACGTTGCGCAGCTCACGCACATTGCCCGGCCAGGCGTAACTGCGTAACGCCTCCCTGGCCTCATCACTGAGTGCCTTGGCCGGCGTGCTGTAGTCCTTGACGAAGCGCGACAGGAAACGCTCGGCCAGGGGCACGATGTCGTCCTGCCGGTCGCGCAGGGGCGGGATGGTCAGCGTGATGACATTCAGCCGGTAGATCAGGTCTTCGCGAAACTCCCCGGCCGCCACCATTTCCGCCAGATTGCGGTTGGTCGCAGCCAGAATGCGCACGTCCGCACGCCGGGTGACCGGATCGCCGACGCGTTCGTATTCCTTGTCCTGGATAAAGCGCAGCAGCTTCGGTTGCAGCGCCAGGGGGAAATCACCGATTTCGTCGAGGAACAGCGTGCCGCCATCGGCCTGGTTTACCCGGCCCAGGGTATTCTCGCTGGCGCCGGTGAAGGCGCCGCGAGTGTGGCCGAACAGCTCGCTTTCCATCAGGTCAGCACTGAGGGACGGGCAGTTGATGGTCACGAAGTTCTTTTTCGCGCGGCGGCTCCAGCCGTGCATGGCCCGGGCCAGCTCACCCTTGCCGGTGCCGGACTCGCCGAGTATCAGGATATTCGCGTCGGTCATCGCCACCTGGCGGGCGGTATCCAGCACCGTCATCATCGCCGGGCAATGGGATTCGATCACCTGCTCCGGCTTGCCAATCTGGCCTTCAAGCAGCTCCAGCCGGGCCGCCAGGTGTCGCACCTTCAGCTGCTTGGCCGCACTCATGCGCAGCTGATCAGGGCTGCAGGGCTTGACCAGGTAGTCCGAGGCGCCGGCCTGGATCGCATCGACCGCCGTATCGATAGCCGAATGGGCGGTGACAATCACAACGACCATCCAGGGGGCCTGGGTACGCATGGTCGCCAGCAACTCCAGGCCGCTGTCTTCTCCCAGGCGCAGATCAAGAAAGCACAGATCGAACACCTGCTGTCGCAGCACGGTTTCCGCATTCGCGGCCGAGCTGGCTGTGGCTACCTCATAGCCTTCATCTTCCAGACAATAGCGAAACGTGCGCAGGATCGCCGCTTCGTCGTCCACCAGAAGAATACGCCCACTCTTGTGATCTGCCGTATCCATTGTTACCACTCCCCAAAGGTCTCACGCCGGGCCATTGTATCATTCGTGCAAATTGCATGGCGAGCACATATTGGAACGCCGGAAGACAGTCCCTGCGCGGCCTCTGGCCATCTGGTCTAAGCTCAAAGCAGACTCGATACCACTGGAGATACCCGATGCACAGGCTCAACAGACTGGCCCTTGTTGTGGCGGCCACCGGCATGCTGTCGCTTTCCACCCTGCCCGTACTGGCGCAGGAACCAACGGCCTCGGCCGTCACCGAGGCGCGCATGGAAGGCTCCATAGCCACGGCCTTCGCGCTGAATCGCCACCTCAACCCCTTTCGCATCCAGGTTCAAGTCGAAGGCACCACCGCTGTGCTCACCGGCACCGTGGAAAACAGCGTCAACCGGGACCTGGCCGAACAGGTCGCGCTCGGCATCGAGGGGATCGACGAGGTAGACAACCGCCTGCAAGTGGACACGGACGTCGACCAGAGCGACGCCGAGCGCACCAGCCTGGCGAACAGGCTGGGTGACGCCACCACCACAGCCACGGTCAAATCCAAGCTGCTGTGGAACCGCAATACGCAGGGGCTGGATATTGCCGTCAGCACCCGCAACAGCGTGGTTACCCTGACCGGCAACGCCACCAGCGAGGCGGCCAGCGAGTTGGCCGAGCGCCTGGCGGGCAATACCGAGGGGGTGCGTGAGGTCATCAATGAAATAGTCGTCACCCCGGGCCCCGGCACCGCACGCCGGGCCCAGGACACCGCAAGCGACATGGCCGATGAAGCCGCCGAGGTGGTCAGCGATGCCTGGGTCACCAGCAAGGTCAAATCAAGCATGCTGTTTGACCGTGATCTGGATGGCATGGACATATCCGTCATGTCGCGCAACGGACATGTGACCCTCAGCGGACGGGTCGACAGTCCGGAGCGCAAGGAGCTGGCAATAGACACCGCACGCAGCATTCGCGGTGTGCGCAGCGTCGATGCCGAGGCGCTGCGCGTTTCTCCCTGAACTTAATCGCCTCACCGGAGACAGAGATAGCAAGTACGGAGGAATCCCATGGCCGCCACCGACACCACGACCGAAAGACTCAATGACCTGATCGCCCTGGTCCGCGACGGTCAGCGTTTCTATCAGCATGCGAGCGAGAGCGTGCATGACGCCGAGCTGCGTGAGCTGTTCCGCGACCTGCGCGCAGCCAAGGACGAACTGATCCAGGCGCTGATCGGGAAAGTCGAAGCCAACGAGGGCGATCCCGTCTCGGAGGGCACCTGGGCCGGGCGCGTACGTCAGGTATACGCCGACACCCGGGCGGGTCTGAGCAGCAACGACGCCAGTGTCTACATCAGTCAGCTCGAAGAGACCGAGGACCGCATCCTGCAGGCCTTCGAGGATGCGCTGGAGACTGGCGATGTCGGCATGCACAGCCTGCTGGCGCCCGAAATGCCCAAGGTCAGAGCCTGCCACGATCGCATGCGCGATCTGGCCAAGGCGACCCGCAAGTAGCCTTCAGTGAAGGCACTCCCCGCGCAGCAATCCGGCGCGGGGCCACGGACCGGCAACACAGGGGTCCGTTCATCCGGATAGAGGAGGTAACCATATGCTGGGATGGGCCATTACATTTCTGATAGTCGCCATCATCGCCGCAGTACTGGGTTTTGGTGGTATCGCTGGCGCCGCGAGCGGCATCGCCCAGATTCTGTTTATCGTGTTTCTGGTGCTGTTTGTGGTCTCTCTGGTCATGGGCCGACGACCCAAGCCCTAGCGCCACGATGCACGTGGCCCAACGCTATGAAAGCTGAAACCGCTGCCTCCCGGTAGCGGTTTTTTTATCGCCATTGCAGTGCCTCAGCTAGCACCGGGCGCTCCCGCCAGCGAGCGATACACGTTGACCATTGCCAGCACCTTGTCGGTCTGGCCCCGTACCAGGGTGTCGCGAATACCGGTCAGTTCCTGCTCCGCCGCGAGCAGTTCGAAGTAACCAATCAACCCCTGATCGTAACGGTCGCGCGCCTGTTCCACCGCCTGGGTGGCGGCATCGGTCGCACTCTGCAGCAGGACGACCCGCTCCTGGGCACGGTGATAACGCAGCAGCCAGGTTTCGGTTTCCTCCAGCGCCAGCAACACCGTCTGCCGATAGTCCGCCAACAGCCCGGCCGACTGGGCATCCGCCGCATCAATACGCGCCTGCACCTGGGCGCGGTCCAGGAAGGTCCAGTCGATACCCAGCGCTACCCGGCCGGTACGGGCGCCGTCGGTAAACAGGTCCGAGCCGTTGCCCGCCAACGAGCCGAGCAAACCTTCGAGGGTAAAGCGCGGGAACAGATCCGCCGTGGCAACCCCAATGCGCGCGCTGGCTGCGGCCAGCCGGCGCTCGGCCGCCTGTATATCCGGCCGTCGACGCAGCACGTCGCCCGGACTGCCGGCAGCAATCATCGGGCTGGCTACTGGCAGACCCTCGGGCACTGCCAGCAAGCTGTTCAGCGCGGTGGGTGGGTGGCCAGTCAGCACGCCGATGCGATGCATGGCTGCACCCATGGCGGCCTGCAGTTCCGGGATCGCCGCACGGGTGGCGTCGAGCTGAGCGCGGGCGCGCACCTGATCAAACAGCGTTCCGCGCCCGGCTTCCAGGCGCGCATCAACTATCTGGAGCGATGCCTGCTGCAGGGCCACGTTTTCCTCAGCCACACGCAACTGCTGCTGCAACCCGCGCAACTGGAAGTAGCTGCTGGCCAACTGGCCGGCCAGAGCCACCTGCAGCGTCTGCTGATCCGCTCCTGCAGCCTGCAGCTCAGCCTCGCTGGCTTCGGTCGCACGGCGCAGGCGACCGAACAGATCCAGCTCCCAGCTCAGAGCAACCCCTGCCTGGTACAGCTCGACCCGCTGCTCATCCGGCTGCGTGCGCTCCACTTCCGCCAGGCGTTGCCCGGCCACACCCGCGCCCGCGGTCACGCTGGGTAGCTGGTTACGGCGAGTACCCCGCAGCAGCGCTGCGGCTTCCTGATACCGTGCCAGCGACGCCTGCAGGCTCTGGTTCCCCAGCAGGGTCTGCTCGATCAGTTGCGCCAGCAGCGGGTCCTCGAATCCCTGCCAGAACAGCTGTTCGTTCCCCGGCAAAGCACGTTCCGGTACGGACTCGGCGCTCTGTTCGTGGGTGTACTGCTCCAGGGGCACCGGCGCTGGCGCCTGATAATCGGGCCCGACCGCGCAGGCGCCGAGGAGCGTTGCCATGGAAATGACGCTGGCTAACTTATACATGCTGCTCTCCCGTAGTTGGCTCTAGCGTTTTCTGTTCGCCCCGCTTGGCCAGCGTGCGCAGTGCCACATAGAACACCGGTGTCAGCAACAGGCCGAACAGGGTTACCCCGATCATGCCGGTGAACACCGTGATACCCATGGCGTTGCGTACCTCGGCGCCGGCACCGGAGGCAACTACCAGCGGCACGACACCGGCGATGAACGCGACCGAGGTCATGATGATCGGCCGCAGGCGCAGGCGGCTGGCTTCCAGCGCAGCGCTGACGGTATCGCGACCCTGGCTTTCCAGTTCGCGGGCAAACTCGACGATCAGAATCGCGTTCTTGCAGGCCAGACCCATCAGTACCACCAGCCCGACCTGAACGAAGATGTTGTTATCGCCACCGGTCAGCCACACCCCGAACAGCGCGGCCAGCAGACACATCGGCACGATCAGGATCACCGCCAGCGGCATCACCCAGCTTTCATACAGCGCGGCGAGCACCAGGAATACCAGCAGCAATGCCAGCGGGAATACCACCATCGCCGCGTTGCCCTGGGTCACCTGCTGGAAACTCAGGTCGGTCCATTCCAGGATCATGCCCGCAGGCAAAACCTGGTCTGCTACGTCCATTACCGCGGCCAGAGTCTGGGCGGAGGACAGCTGCGATGGATCGGACTGACCGATCAAATCCGCTGCCGGATAGCCGTTGTAGCGGATCACCGGGTCCGGCCCGAAACTTTCGCGCAGGGTGACCATGGTATTGAGCGGCACCATCTCGTTGTTGGCATTGCGTGTGTACAGATGGTCGATGTCGCTGGGGTTGTCGCGGAACTGCGAGTCGGCCTGGGCCATGACCCGGTAGGTGCGACCGAACAGGTTGAAATCATTGATGTACTGCGAGCCGAAGTACAGTTGCAGGCTGCCGAACAGATCGTCCAGCTGCACGCCCTGGGCCTTGGCCTGCATGCGGTCGACATCGGCGTCGAGCTGCGGCACGTTGGCCTGGTAGGAGCTGAACGGATAGAACATGCCCGGCGTCTGGCTCAAGGCGCCCGCCAGCTCGTTGGTCGCATTCTGCAGCTCACCGTAGCCTGCGCCGCGGCGATCCTGCAGATACACCGAATAACCGGAACCTGCCCCCAGACCGAACACCGGCGGCGGCATGAAAGTAATCGCAAAGCCCTCGTTTATATTCGCCAGCTGCGCATTGATGTCGTCGGATATTTCCTGGGCCGTGCGATCACGCTCATCAAATTCATCGAACACCATGAATACCGTGCCGACGTTTGGCGTGTTGGTGCCTTGCAGGGCGTTGAAGCCGACGAATGCCAATGCGTCAGAGACGCCTTCGGTATTCATCGCCAGCTCGCTGACCCGCCGGGCGACGGCCTCCGTGCGGTCCAGCGAGGCGCCTTCGGGCAATCGAATGCTGCCGATCAGATAGGTCTTGTCCTGGGTCGGGATAAAACCGCCCGGCACCTGACCGAACATGAATGCAGTGCCGGCGAGCAGGACAACGTACAAACCGAACACCAGCCCGCGGCGCCCCAGGCTGCGGCCGACCAACCGCTCATAGCGCTCGGCATTGCGCAGGAAGAAGCGGTTGAACGGACGGAAGATCCAGCCAAACAGCCGATTGATGATCCGCGCCGGCAAATCCGGCGCTGCGCCATGGGGCTTGAGCAGTGCCGCAGCCAATGCGGGTGACAGGGTAAGGGAGTTGATCGCCGAGATCACCGTGGCAATGGCGATGGTCATCGCGAACTGGCGGTAAAACTGACCGGTGATACCGTCCAGGAATGCCATGGGCACGAATACCGCGCAGAGCACCAGGCTAATCGCGACAATCGGCCCGCTGACTTCACGCATCGCCTGATGCGCGGCAGCCAGTGGCGCCAGCCCGGCCTCGATATTGCGCTCGACGTTCTCCACCACGACGATGGCGTCATCGACCACGATGCCGATCGCCAGCACCATGGCAAACAGCGTCAACGTGTTGATCGAAAAGCCCATCATCAGCAGCACCGCGAAGGTACCGACGATCGACACCGGCACCGCCAACAGCGGGATCAGCGACGCACGCCAGGTCTGCAGGAACAGGATCACAACCAGCACCACCAGCGCGACGGCCTCCAGCAGCGTAATGATCACCGCCTTGATCGAGGTACTGACGAATACGGTCGGGTCGTAGGCCACCTCCCAGCTCAGCCCCTCGGGAAACTCTGCTTCCAGCTCCGCCATCTTGGCGCGCACTGCGGCGGATACGTCCAGCGAGTTGGAACCCGGCGCCTGGAAAATCGGCAGCGCCACTGCCTGACGGTTGTTCAGCAACGCCCGCAGCGAGTCCTGCGAGGCTGCCAGCTCGACGCGGGCGACATCCTTGAGCAGCGTAACTTCGCCCTGGGCGCCGGTCTTGAGCACGATGTTTTCGAACTCCTCGACGCTTTCCAGCCGACCCTGGGCGTTGATCGAAATCAGCATGTCAGAGCCATTGGGCATCGGTGGCGCGCCAATCTGTCCGGCCGATACCTGAATGTTCTGCTCACGCACAGCGGCGCTGATGTCACCGGCCGTTATGCCGAGGGAGGCAGATCGCTGCGGGTCGATCCACAGGCGCATGGCGTAGTCACCGGAACCGAACAGTCCCGCCTGACCCACGCCCGGAATGCGAGCCAGCTCATCCCGAATATGCAGCACCGCGTAGTTGCGAATGTAAGTGGCATCCAGGCTGTCGTCCGGTGAGGTCAAGTGGACCGCCATCATCAGGTTGGGCGACTGCTTCTGCGTGGTCACGCCAAGCTGGCGCACATCCTCGGGCAAGCGCGGCAGCGCCTGGGACACGCGGTTCTGCACCTGTACCTGGGCCTGGTCAGCATCGGTCCCCAGCGCAAAGGTCACTGTCAGTGCCAGGCTGCCATCACTACCGGCCACCGATTTCATGTAGATCATGTCCTCGACGCCGTTGATGGCCTCTTCCAATGGCGTGGCCACCGTTTCGGAAATGGTCTTGGGGTTGGCGCCCGGATAGCTGGCACTAACCAGCACGCTGGGCGGCACCACCTCGGGATATTCGCTGACTGGTAGCAGCGGAATGCTGATCAGCCCGACGACGAAGATGATGATCGACAACACCGAGGCAAAGATCGGTCTGTCTACGAAGAAGCGCGAGAAATTCACGACAACAGCCTCCCGGAACGCGCCGTGAAGGCGCGCCCGTATCAGTCAAACAAGGAATTGGAAAGTCAGAGAAGCGCTATCGTCTCAGGGGGCGGCGGCGACCACCACCGGAGCAGCCGTGCGGCGCATGCTGACCAGCTCGGGCACCACCTCGATACCTGGGAATGCGATCTTCTGCAGCCCGCTCACCACCACCCGATCACCCGCAGCCAGTCCCTCGGTGATCACCAGCAAACCGTCGACGCGGCGGCCGGTTTCGACCACGCGGCGTTCGGCTCGATTGTCGTCACTCAGCACGTATAAATAGCGGCGATCCTGGTCGGTCATCACGGCCTTCTGGTCCACCAGCAGCGCGGCCCCGGCCGAAGCCACCGGCATCTCTACTCGGGCGAACTGGCCAGGACGCAGCGCGCCATCTGGGTTGGCGACCTCGGCGCGGTACTGCAGCGTGCCGGTACTTGGGTTGTACTGGTTGTCGACGAAGTCCAGCTGGCCGCGATAGGGAAAGTCATCCTGACCGGTCAGGCCGATGCGTACTGGCACGTTCTCGCCATGGGGGTTGCCCTGTACGGTCTGCTGATCACTTTCGAAATACACATACAGCGGGTCGACCGAGACCAACGTGGAGAGCAGCGTGCTGTCGGCGTTTGCCAGATTGCCGCGGGTCACCTCGGCGCGGCCTATGCGACCGCTGACCGGTGCCGTAATTCGGGTGTACTCCAGGTCGAGCTGCGCGCTTTGGAGTGCAGCGGCGGCGGCATTGACGGCTGCCTGGGCCATGGTCCTGGCCGCATCGCGCTGCTCGAACTCCTCGCGGGAAATCGCCCGGCGCTCCCACAGCTGGGCTGAGCGATCCGCCTCGCTGCTGGCCAGCGTCAACTGGCTGCGCATACGCGCCAGCTCGGCCTTGGCCAACTGGACCTGAGCCTCGTATGGGCGCGGATCAATGACGAAGAGCACGTCGCCTTCGGTGACCAGCTCGCCCTCTTCAAACTGGACCTGATCGATATAGCCGCTGACCCGCGGTCGCAGTTCGACGGTCTGCGGTGCCTCGACCCGACCACTGAACTCGCCCCAGAGGGTCACCGGCTCCGGCTGGACAACGGCCACCTCGACTTCGGGCGGTGGTGGCGGTGTTGCATTTGCCTGACCCTGAGCGTCGCAGCCCGCCATGAGGGCGAGGAGCAATGCGCCGAGCAAGGTCACTCTGGCTTCCTTAAAGGTGAATGTTTGCATGTGGTACTCACTTCCCGTCTGGGTAATTGATCGACAACGTTTCGGGGGCGCCGCGAGGTGCGTCGGACGCCCCTTTAATAGCGTTGAACGATACGGGGAGAGCGAGGATGGGAGGTAGCGCATTACTGCCGCATGATTGCCTAATTCTGTTTATCGCCAGATACAGCCATGCTGTCCCATGCCCAAAACAGGTCATCAAGATGTAACAAACGCACCTCTACAGTGCCTGATACAGGGAGCCTTGCGCGATCCTGCCAGTTTATTGCCTATTCCTGCAATGGATACTACAGACCTCCGCGACTTACCCAATCCTGTATATACTGCCTAGACGCCACGGAGGTCCGCCATGAATATTGCCCAACCCACGCCCGCAACCGACGCCCATCTCAACCCGGCATCACTGCCCGACGTACCCAAATGCCGGGAGCTGGCCGATCTGGTCTCGGCGCGGATGACCGAGGAGGGTGTGTACGAAACGGATATTCCGGGGCTGGACCTGTTCCGCGTCGATGCGCCTACCCCATGCATGTCCACAGTGTACGAGCCATCACTGTGTGTGATCGCCCAGGGCCGCAAGACCGTGCAATTGGGAGACCGGGAGATTGTGTACGGCGCCCTGACCTATGTGGTCTCCAGTGTCGATCTGCCGGTGAACGGTCGGGTGATTGATGCCTCTCCGGAACACCCGTTCCTGGCGGTCAAGATCAACATCAATCCAGCCGAGGTGGCCGAGCTGGTTCTGCAGATGGGCGATGCTGCACCTTCCGCCGAGCAGACCGAATGCCCCTATTCCGGCTGCGGTCTCTGCGTAGCCCAGGTCGACCTGGGTATCCTCGATGCCATGACCCGCCTGGTCGGACTGCTCGACTCGCCGTCCGATGCACTCATCCTGGCGCCGCTGATCCAGCGTGAGATTATTTACCGGGCCCTGAAAGGCGAGATGGGTCCGCGCATGCGTGAGTTCGTCTCCGCCGACAGCCAGCAGAACCGCATTTCCCGGGTCATTTCCGTGCTCAAGGATCGCTTTGCTGAGCCGCTGCGTGTACGCGAACTGGCCGAAGACGTGAACATGAGCGAGTCGACGCTGTACCACAGCTTCAAGCAGGTCACCCGCATGTCACCGGTACAGTTCCAGAAGAAGCTGCGACTGCATGAGGCGCGCCGACTGATGCTTAGCGAGGGATTGGAGGCGGCAACCGCCAGTTACCGGGTCGGCTACGAAAGTCCCTCCCACTTCAGCCGTGAATACAGTCGGATGTTCGGCGCATCACCGCGAGCAGATGTGATCAAGCTGCGGGGAGACGCGCGCATTCATATGCCCGCCTGACCTGACCGCAAAGGGGCGCGTAGGCCGCTCCTGCGGTAACCGGGTCTGCGCTACAAATGCCTATCCGGCAGGCTTGGACGGCGCCCGGTAGATGACGTACTTCTGCACCATGAAGGTACCCACATAGAACGTGGAGGCTCCCAGCACCATCGCCAGAACCGGATGAACGCCGAAGGCGACCTTCAGATAGGAAATGAACATCCACAGGAAGGCCACATGCACGGCCATCAACAGCAGCGTGCCCGCGACCTGATAGAGCTGCCGGCCTTTCGAGCGGAAAACGACGTTGCGCATGCCATAGAAATACAGGGGCATTGAGCCGATTCGCGCAGCGACCAACGCAGGACCGATCGACATATCCAGCGTGGTCAGTAGCGAAAACAGCAGAAAGTCGAGCAACGCACTGAGCGCAGACACCGAGACATAGCGCAGCAGCACCGCGTATATGCGCAGCGAATCGAGTAGCGGATTGAAATGCGAGGTCGGGTTGCCGGGTTCGTAAATGGTCTCGATCGGTACCTGCTGAAGCGGCACCTCAATGCGTTTGGCCTGGTGAAACAGGCAGTGGAATTCGTAGTCGTAGCGCGTGGCCTGGATGTCGAGCAACTGCGGCAGGTCCACACGCCGATAGGTTCTCAGCCCGGACTGGGTGTCGCGAAGCGACTGCCCGGTGGTCAGGCGAAACACCCGCGCGGTCATCCAGTTACCGAAACGACTCCGCCAGGGCACGCCCTGACTGAAATGGCGACAGCCTATGTTGGGATTGCCGGTAGCAATGGCTCGTTCCGCGAGACGCATGACATCGACCGGCGCATGCTGGCCATCGGCGTCGGCTGTCACGATGAAATCGACGTCAGTCTGGTTTTCGTACAGATAGGAAAAGCCGGTCTTGAGTGCAGCGCCCTTGCCGGCGTTGACGGCATGCTCGATAACCCTGACCCCGCCCAGGGTGCGCAGGTTGTCGAATATTTGCAGAGCGTCGGGCTCAACCGAGCCGTCATTGACCACCAGGATCCCGGCAAAGGCCGGATTCCCTGCCGCCAGCGCCAGCAACTCCTCAATCAGAGTCTGCAGGGCCTCATTGGGCTCGTAAGCGGGCACCAGCACGCTAAAACGTTTCTCAAAGCATGTCTCGGACTCAATTGCAGAGCACCGGACGACCTTACTTCCTGACATGACTATCTCTTCCCTGGGGCGAACCCCAGGAACGCCCTCAATGCTTGTGGTCTAGTTCAGACACCAGCATCGAGGGCTTTATTCCATCTGCTACAAAGTTTTCCTGTTTTGTCTTCGGGATCAGCCGAGCAGATCAAGCAATGCCTTGGCCGCTTCCTCGGAAGACGCCGGGTTCTGGCCGGTCACCAGCTTGCCGTCGACCTTCACATAGGAGCTCCAGTCGTCACCCTTGCTGTACAGGCCGCCGCGCTCGCGCAGCACGTCTTCAAGAAGATAGGGCACCACATCGGTGAGCCCGACGGCCTCTTCTTCCGAGTTGGAAAAGCCGGTGACCTGACGGCCGTTGACCAGTGGTTCACCGCTGGCCGTGCGCGCCTGCAACAGTGCGGCCGGGGCATGGCAGACGGCGCCGATCGGCTTGTCCGCCTTGAGGAAGGATTCGAGCAGCGCGACCGAGTGGATGTCGCGGTAAAGATCCCACATCGGGCCATGGCCGCCGGGATAGAACACCGCATCGAACTCCTCCGCTTTCACCTCGCCAAGCCGATGGGTATTGGCCAGATGCGACTGCGCTTCCTTGTCCTGGGCGAAGCGGCGCGTGGCATCGGTCTGTGCATCGGGCTCGTCGCTCTTGGGGTCCAGCGGCGGCTGACCACCGGCAGGGGAGGCCAGTACCACCTCGGCGCCCGCGTCGCGCAGCACGTAATAGGGCGCTGCAAACTCTTCCAGCCAGAAGCCTGTCTTGTTTCCGGTATCGCCCAGCTGATCGTGGGAGGTAAGTACCATTAGAATCTTCATGACGTTCCTCTAGCCTGTGGGTTGCGTGTAGCTGTTAGACCCATTCTGGGTTAGTTTGTTCGGCATCACCAAGGACACTTGTATGAAGACGTTACTGCTCAACTGCGACATGGGCGAGAGCTTCGGCGCCTGGAAAATGGGCCTGGATGACGAGATCATGCCGCACATCGACCTGGCCAGCATCGCCTGTGGTTTCCATGCCGGAGACCATGGCGTGATGCGTCATACGGTGAGCCTGGCGCTCAGGCACAGCGTACGCATCGGTGCCCATCCGGCCTACCCTGACCTGGCCGGCTTCGGCCGCCGCTCCATGCACTGCTCGGAGCAGGAAATAGAAGACCTGCTGCACTATCAGATCGGCGCGCTGGACGGCATCTGCCGGGCCCAGGGTACGCGGGTCAGCTACGTCAAACCCCACGGCGCGCTGTATAACGACATGATGCGTGAGCCTCGCCTGCTGCACGCCGTCATGCGCGCCATCGCCGCCTATGACCCGGATCTGCCTCTGGTGGTACTGGCCCGGAGCGACAACCGCGAGGTCACCGCCATCGCTGCCAGCCATGGGTTGCAACTGATGTTCGAGGCCTTTGCCGATCGCGCCTACGACGCCGATGGCCAGCTACTCTCGCGCGCCATCGCGGGCGCCGTGCATCAGCAGCATGACACCGTGGTGGCGCAGGCGCTGGACATTGCCGCAGGACGCCCACTCACAGCCGCCGACGGCAGCCCCCTGCTGCTGCAGGCCGATACGCTCTGCGTCCATGGCGACAACCCCGCCGCGCTGGCGGCGATCCGGCAGATCCGCGCCGGGCTCAGGGCTGCCACCAGGTAATGCAGTGTGCAATGAAGTACCGGCTGGAAACGGTCGGCATCGATGTGCTGCTGGTCCGCCTGTTCGAACATATCGACGAAGAAAATATTCCCTGGCTGCTGGCAGCCGCATCACGGTTGCGTGGTGCATTCGGCCAGCAGCTGATCGATCTGGTGCCGTCCTACACCACCCTGATGTTGCATTACGATATCCAGCGCCTGGATGACCGCGATGCCCGGCTGAGGGTGCAACAGGCCCTGCAGGATCTGCAGCCGGAGCAGGGCGAAACCGCCGGCCAGCGACATGAACTGCCGGTGTGGTACCACACCAGCGTCGGCCCTGATCTGGTTCAACTGGCCCGGGCCAAAGGCATCACCGAACAGGCCCTGGTCAAGGCCCACTGCGCGCGGGACTACCGCATGTTTGCGCTGGGTTTTGCCCCCGGCTTTGCCTATCTGGGGCTGCTTGATCCGCAACTGGCCGCACCGCGTCTGGCTACCCCGCGTAAACGCGTACCGGCCGGCAGTGTCGGCATTGCCGAACAACAGACGGCGGTGTATCCCTCCGTCTCACCGGGTGGCTGGAATCTGCTCGGGCGCACAGCGGTACGGCTGTTCGACCCCGCGCGCGATGGCTACAGCCTGCTCAAGCCGGGTGATTCGGTCCGCTTTGTTGCCATCGAACGCAGCGAGTTCCTGCGCCAGGGTGGTGACGACACGCCGCTGGAGCCGGAGGCATGAGCGGCCTGCGGGTAGAACGCACCCTGGGGCTGGCCCAGTTGCAGGACTGCGGGCGCTTTGGCACACGGCATATCGGTGTGACCCAGGGCGGCGCGCTGGACTGGATTGCCGCCGCCTGGGCCAACAGGTTGCTCGGTAATACCGCCGATTGCGCGGTGCTGGAAATACCCTTCGGCGGAGTCACTCTGCTGTGCCAGCAGCGCAGCACCCTGGCCATCACCGGAGGGGACCTGCAGGCCACTCTGGATGGCCAACCGCTGGCCAACTGGCAAAGCTTTACCGTAAGACCCGGGCAACAACTGGTGTTTGCCACCCCAGCCAGCGGCGCCCGCGGCTATCTGGCCGCCCCGGGCGGGATGGATGCGCCGCTGCTGCTCGGCTCGCGAAGCACCGTGCGCCGCGAGCAACTGGGTGGGCTGCACGGCGATGGCGAGGCCCTGCGCGTCGGCGACCTGCTGACAATAGGCAGCTCCACGCCCGCTCCGGCGCACGTGCCCGAATTGCATCGGCTGGCCAGCGCGGCTACGTCGCGCCTGGATCTGGTTGTGGGTTCGCAGATCGCGCTGTTCAGCGGCAGAAGCCTGTTTGCCGCCTTCAACGAGCCCTGGCAGGTCGATCAGCGGGCTGACCGCATGGGTCTGCGACTATGCGGCCCGGCCTTGCACTACCAGGGTCAGCCCATGATTTCCGAGGGCATTCCCCTGGGCGCCGTTCAGGTGCCTCCCGACGGGCAGCCGATCATCCTGCTCAACGACCGCCAGACCATTGGTGGCTATCCACGCCTGGGCGCGCTGACCCCCGCCAGCGTAGCGCGGCTGGCGCAGTGCGCCCCCGGCGATACCCTGTGGCTGCGGCCGGTCCCGCTGGAAAGGGCGCTGCGCGAGCAGCGCGAAATACTCGACGCCCTGGTCAACGCACCCCTGGTGCGCCTGCCCTGACCGTGCGCCAGCACTGTGCATTCCCCCTCAATCGCTGGAAAAATCCCTGGCGATAGCCAAGACATAAGGCCATAAACGAACCAATATGGTGCGAAATGACCCGTTTTGCACCAATAAGGAGCGTCATGACGCTCTGCGGACGCCTCGTACCCGCGATTACCCTTTCTCATCCCGGCGATTCGGGTATTGGCCTGATTCCTGCCTAATCAATGTCTCATCATCTCGAGCCTGATCAAAGGAAGAGGAAAGGCAATGACCGCTGCGTGGTACCTGGAACAGTTCGACAGTGCCGTCAGCTGGCAGGCCGGACTGGATATAGGCGTCACCGCCCGTGCCGGTCGTTCGGTGATCGAACGGCTGCATCACCGCGGCCCGCTGCGGGTGCAGAAACCGCTACACCCCGAGGGTGCCGAGTGCCCGCACATCTATATTCTGCATCCGCCGGGCGGCCTGGTCAGTGGTGATACCCTGCGGCTCAATACCGACGTCGGCGCCGCTGCCAACGCGCTGCTGACCACCCCGTCCTCGGGCAAGTGCTACCGCGCCCGGGACAACGGCACGCTGCAACAGCAACTCAACCGCTTCACCGTTGCTGCAGGCGGCTGCCTCGAATACCTGCCCCAGGACACCATCGCCTTTCAGGGCTGCAACGCCCGGCTGACCACCCGTATCGATCTCGAGCCTGACGCCAGAATGTGTCTCTGGGATCTGCTCTGCCTGGGCCGGCCGGCTGCCGATGAAGGCTTCGACAACGGCCGCGTCGACCAGCATCTGGACGTCTGGCGCGACGGTAAGCCGCTGTATATCGAGCGCAACCGCTTCGAGGGGGGCGACCCGCTGCTGTCGGCCAAATGGGGGCTGGCCGGCTGCGGCGTCAGCGGCACCTGGCTGGCGACCATGAGTCTTGACCGCGACGAACTCGACGCCCTGCGCGATGACTACAGCGACACCCCGCAACTGGCTTTTACCCAGCGCAACGGCCTGTTTATCGGCCGTTACCTGGGGCACTCGGCCGAGCATGCCCGCCTGACCTTCATGCGGCTGTGGCAACAGCTCAGACCACGTATCAATGGGCGGCACCCCTGCG
>JAESUC010000176.1 GCA_016763285.1 Pseudomonas sp. | reverse complement strand
GCGCCGGAGTGGCCACCTGCTGCAATACCTGGCGAACGGCGCTCTGTACCTGGGCGGCGAGTTTGTCCCCCGCGGTGCTACTGGTCTGCGACGGAGCGCCGGCCGGGGTGCCCGGGGGCAGGGGGGCGGTCCTGTCTGCGCTGGTGCCGGCAGTTGCGCTCGAGGCGGCAAGCACCTGCTGCAGCCGGTTGAGCAGGGGCTCGGCCGAGCCCTGGCGCTGCAACGTCTCGCGCAGACCCTGGGAAAGCGCCTGCTGCAATACCTGACGGGCCGGATCGGCGACCCGGAGTTCGCCCTGGGTGCCGACCCGCGCGTTCAGCAGACTACCGGGCTCCAGAGGCTTGTTGGTCGTCAGTTTCAGGTCGAGTCCGCTGTTGACGCCCTCGGTCAGTCGGGCGAGCACGGCAAAGCGGGCCTGATCCAGGGGTTGCTGGCTCAGCACCCGGGCCTGTACCGTCATGCCCGGCGGGAACTGCGCCGGGTCCAACCGGGTCAGCGCGGTTGCAGGGCCGGCCGGAGGTTTATCCGCTGGCTGCAGTATGGCCATCAACTGGGTCTGGCTGATGGCCTGCAGCAGTACCTGGGTGCCACTGCTGACCGCCCGTGGGCTGCTGGCGGTGATTTCCGCTCGCGGTGCAGTGGCTCCGGCCTGCTGTTGTGCCAGCCGCAGCACCAGATTGAACTGGCCCCCCTGCGCCGTGCTGCTGACCACTTCGGCGCGGCTGGTCTGCCCCGGTGGAAGCAGTAGTGCGTCAATCGGACGCAGCAGCTTCAGGGCCAATGCCGCCGGGTCGGGAGGCTTGGCTGCAGGCCCCGTATTTGCGGGCGTTGCCAGGGTTGGAGGTAAGCGAAAATCGGATGCCATGGAGTCACATATTGATGTAAATCAGAGGCCCTGTCAGGGGGGCTGTATGTATAATGGCCCGGCATTGTGGCGACTGCGCCTGTATGCTCTGCGGGCCTCGTCAGAGTATAGCGGCCAGGAGCAGACAAACATGAATACTGTGCTGCCCCTTGTGCCAGCCAGTGCGGAGATCCGGTGAAAGCACAGCCTATCGACATTCGGCAACTGGCCTGCGAGCGCGACCAGCGCGAGCTGTTCGAGGACCTGTCACTGCGGCTTGAGCCCGGTGATGTCCTCCAGGTAGCCGGACCCAATGGCTCCGGCAAGACCAGTCTGTTGCGCATTCTGGCCGGGCTGCTGCCAGCCGCAGCGGGCGATGTCCGCTATGGCGAGGCCAGCGTGTTCGCCGGCGCCGGCCGCGATGTCTGGCGCCAGCAGCGGCTCTATATCGGTCATGCGCCGGCGGTAAAGGGAGCCTTGACCGCGGAAGAAAACCTCAGCTGGCTGTGTGCACTGAACCAGCCGGTCGGCCGTGAACTGATCTGGCAGGCGCTGCAGATGGTCGGTCTGCGCGGTTTCGAGGATGTACCCTGTGATCATCTCTCCGCCGGTCAGCAGCGTCGCGTGGCGCTCGCCCGTCTCTATCTCGAAGGCCATCCGGTATGGATTCTCGATGAACCCTTCACCGCGATTGACCGCAGCGGTGTGGCCACCCTCGAGGCCCACCTGTTGGCCCACGCTGCCAGCGGCGGCATTGTGGTGGTGACCACCCATCACAGCCTTGAACATCTGCCGGGTCTGCGCTGCCTCGACCTGGGACAGGTGGCCTGATGCTGCAGATTGTCTGGCTGCTGTTCACCCGCGAGTGGCGTCTGGCCTGGCGACGACCCGGTCAGTTGTTCAATCCGCTGGTGTTCTTTGCCATCGTGATCAGCCTGTTCCCGCTGGCAGTAGGCCCCGAACCCGGAATGCTGCGCATCATGGCCTCGGGGGTTATCTGGGTGGCGGCATTGCTGGCCACCTTGCTGTCACTCGATGGCCTGTTTCGCAGTGACTACGAGGACGGCTCGCTGGAGCAGTGGGTACTGTCGCCCCATCCTCTGGCGCTCATGGTGCTGGTCAAGGTGTTGCATCACTGGCTGGTCTGCGGCCTGGCGCTGGTGCTGTTGTCACCCCTGTTCGGCCTGATGCTGTCACTGCCCGGACGGGTATTGCCGGTGCTGGCACTGAGTCTGCTACTGGGCACCCCGGTACTGAGTCTGCTGGGGGCGGTGGGTGCGGCACTGACGGTCGGCCTGAAAAGTGGCGGCGTGCTACTGGCCCTGTTGATTCTTCCCCTGTACATTCCGGTGCTGATCCTCGGCACCGGCGCGGTAGAGGCAGCCATGCAAGGCCTGCCGGTCACCGGTTACGCCCTGTGGCTGGGGTGTCTGACGGTACTGTCCCTGAGTCTGGCACCGGTAGCCATCGCCGCCGGCTTGCGCATCGGGGTAAGCGAATGATTTGCGGAGAATGCATGCGATGAACTGGAGTTTCTTCCATAAACTGGGTTCGCCCAGATGGTTCTATGACATCAGCGGTCGCTGGCTGCCCTGGTTTGTCATCGCCAGTCTTCTGCTGATCGGTATCGGTTGTGTCTGGGGGCTGTTTATTGCGCCGCAGGACTATCAGCAGGGCAACAGCTTCCGCATTATCTACATCCACGTGCCTGCGGCCTTTGTCGCCCAGTCATGCTACCTGATGCTGGCCATCGCCGGCATCGTGACCCTGGTCTGGCGCATGAAGCTGGCCGATGTCGCGCTGCGCTGCGCTGCGCCGATCGGTGCCTGGATGACCTTTCTCGCGCTGGTCACCGGCGCCATTTGGGGCAAGCCGACCTGGGGCACCTACTGGGTCTGGGATGCGCGCCTGACCTCGATGCTGATTCTGCTGTTCCTGTATTTCGGTGTCATCGCGCTGAGCCAGGCCATCAGTAACCGCGATACCGCCGCCAAGGCCACCGCCGTACTGGCGATTGTCGGGGTGGTCAATATTCCGATCATTCAGTATTCAGTGGACTGGTGGAACACGCTGCACCAGCCCGCCACGTTCAAGATCACCGAAAAGCCGGCGATGCCGATGGAAATGTGGTTGCCGCTGCTGCTCACGGTCCTGGGGTTCTATGCACTTTTTACCGCCAGCCTGTTCATGCGCATGCGGCTGGAAATCCTGCGTCGTGAACACAAGACCCAGTGGGTGCGTGATGTTCTGGAGAAAGCCTCATGAGCAATCTGTTCGAATACCTTGCCATGGATGGTCACGGACCCTTTGTCTGGTCCGCCTATGCAATAACGTTCGTGGTTCTGGCGCTGAACTTTCTGCAGCCTTGGCTGGCCCGCCGGCGCCTGATCAACACTGAAGCGCGCCGTCGGCGCCGGGAGAGGGTGTAATGCATCCGCAACGCAAGAAACGTCTGTACCTGGTTCTGCTGGTGATCGCGGGCGTGGGTATCGCTGTCGCTCTGGCGCTTACTGCGCTGCAGCAGAACATCAACCTGTTCTATACCCCGAGCCAGATTGCGGCCGGGGAGGCGCCAGTCGATGCCCGGATCCGTGCCGGCGGTCTGGTCGTGGAGGGCAGCGTCGTGCGGTCATCCGAAACCCTGGAGACGCAGTTCGCGGTCAGTGATGGCGCCGAGCAGGTAGTGATTTCCTACGATGGCATCCTCCCCGATCTGTTCCGTGAAGGGCAGGGTATCGTTGCGCTGGGACGCATCAACGAAAACCGCATGCTGATTGCCGATGAGGTG
>JAESUC010000175.1 GCA_016763285.1 Pseudomonas sp. | reverse complement strand
TTGGTTCTGTTGTTAGCGTGGGAAACGTTGTTCCCAGTCACTGGACCTTTACCGGTCACCTGACATACTCGAGACATGGTTAACCCTCTCCAACCACTTGCCCAACCCGAACTGGTTGGAAGCCATAAATAATGTGTTTTCCAGCCGGGGCGAGCATCGTGCAGACCTGCCAAACGAATTCGTGCAGGCGCAGCCCCGAGAAGAGCGGAGCTTTATACCAAAACACGCCCCTGCAAGCAATGACTTTTAATTATTGCTGCTTCAGAGCAGACCCCGTTCGGCGAAGGAAACCGGCTCCCCGTCACCGACCACCAGGTGGTCAAGCACGCGAATATCAACCAGCGCCAGGGCTTCCTTGAGGCGCCGGGTCAGCATCTGATCCGCTTGACTGGGCTCGGCCACCCCCGACGGATGGTTGTGGGTCAGGATCAGCGCGGCGGCGTTGCAGGCCAGCGCCCGCTTGACCACTTCGCGCGGATAGACGCTGGCGCTGTCCAGGGTGCCGCGAAACAGTTCTTCGAACACGATGACCCGATGCTGATTGTCGAGAAACAGGCAGGCAAAGACCTCGTGGGGCAGATGCGCCATCCGGCTACGCAGAAATTGCCGCACGGCGCCCGGAGAGGTCAGCGCGGTGCCGCGCTTGAGCTCCTCGAACAGGTGCCGGCGCGCCATCTCCATGACTGCCTGCAACTGCGCATACTTGGCCGGGCCGAGACCGGCATGCTGGCAGAACTCGGTCTGCCCGGCCTGCAGCAAGCCGCGCAGGCTGCCGAAGGCGCTGAGCAGCTGGCGGGCAAGATCCACTGCACTGATGCCGGGCAGGCCGGTACGCAGAAAGATCGCCAGCAGCTCGGCATCGGACAGCGCTGCAGCGCCCTGATTGAGTAGTTTTTCCCGCGGACGCTCGGCCGCCGGCCAGTCGGTGATGGACATGCGCAATTCCCTGCGTGAGGACACGTACTTCCTGTTCGTGCCGTGTAATATAGGCAGCCAGTATAAGAGCTTGAAACGGGGTGGTCGAGGCGCAAGCCGCTGCGGCCACGCTGTGCTATTTTTAACGTGTTTTGCACAGGCAGCGCCACGGGCGCTCGGGTCGGGAGTCAGCATGCAGCGGTTGGTCAACAAGAGAGTGCTTCTGGGGGTCAGCGGCGGTATCGCTGCCTATAAGAGTGCAGAACTGGTGCGCCGCCTGCGCGATGCGGGCGCGGAAGTCCGTGTGGTCATGACCCAGGCCGCGCGCGAATTCATCACCCCGCTGACCCTGCAGGCGCTTTCCGGGCATCCGGTGCACGGCGACCTGCTCGATCCTGCAGCCGAGGCCGCCATGGGTCACATCGAGCTGGCGCGCTGGGCTGACCTGGTGCTGATTGCACCGGCCACCGCCGATCTGATGGCCCGTCTGGCCCAGGGCCGTGGCGATGACCTGCTGACGACTCTGGTGCTGGCCTCCGATGCGCCGCTGGCCATTGCGCCGGCCATGAACCAGGCCATGTGGCGCGACCAGGCCACCCAGGCCAATCTGGATCTGCTGCAGGGGCGTGGCGTACGGGTGTTCGGGCCCGGGGCCGGCGAGCAGGCCTGCGGCGACGTGGGCCCGGGCCGCATGCTCGATCCGTCCGAGATCGCCCTGCTGGCCAGCGATTGCTTCGAGCGCGGCCTGCTGACCGGCAAACACGTGCTGATCAATGCCGGCCCCACCCGCGAGGCGATCGACCCGGTGCGCTACATCTCCAACCACAGCTCCGGGAAGATGGGCTTTGCCCTGGCCGAGGCGGCCGCAGAGGCTGGCGCCCGGGTGACCCTGGTAGCCGGCCCGGTCAATCTGACCACGCCGCCGCGGGTAACCCGGGTCGATGTGACCAGCGCCCTGGAAATGCAGGCCGCCTGCGAAGCCGCCTTGCCCGCCGATCTGTTCATCGCCTCGGCCGCGGTTGCCGACTACCGTCCCGTGGCATGCGCTCCCAACAAGCTGAAGAAGGAGCCGCACGGCAACCACGGCATGACCCTGGAGCTGGTTCCCAATCCGGATATTCTGGCCGGCATTGCCAGCCATGCCCTGCGGCCCTGGTGCGTGGGTTTTGCCGCGGAAACCCATGATGTACTGAGCTATGCCGCCGACAAACTCAAGCGCAAGAATCTCGACATGATTATCGCCAACGACGTCAGTGCCCCCGGCATCGGCTTCAACAGTGACGACAACGCAGTGACCCTGATCGATCGCAGCCTGCAGCAACAGCAGCTGCCCATGGCCAGCAAGAACCAGCTGGCCCGGCAGATCATCGGTCACATTGCCAGTCGCCTGGGCACTGTCGAAGCCACCCACCACCATTGACGGGACGCACCATGCACAGCCTGCAAGCAAAGATACTCGATCCCCGCCTGGGCACGCAGTGGCCCATGCCACACTATGCTACCCAAGGCGCCGCCGGTCTGGACCTGCGTGCCCTGCTCACCGAGCCGCTGACCCTGCAGCCGGGCCAGACCGAGCTGCTGCCTACCGGTCTGGCCATCCATATCAGCGATCCGGGGCTGGCTGCAATGATCCTGCCGCGCTCGGGGCTGGGCCACAAACACGGGATCGTGCTGGGAAATCTGGTGGGGTTGATCGATTCTGATTATCAGGGCCAGCTAATGGTATCCTGCTGGAATCGCGGCAACGGGGCCTACACCATCGAGCCCGGCGAGCGCATTGCACAACTGGTCCTGGTACCGGTGTTGCAGGCAGAACTGGAAATAGTGGATGAATTCGCTGACAGCCTGCGCGGTGTTGGCGGTTTCGGTCATACAGGCAGTCGTTGAGCCCGGCTCGACGTGATTGGCAAGGAGGCAGTATCCAGTGATAAAGATAAAAACCAAGGATCCGGTAAAATCCCGTGCGGCATTGCCCGGCACGCTGGTACCCCTGCTGCTTGCCCTGCTCGGCCTGGCCATGGCCGCCGGGCTGATCTGGCTGGCATTGTTCGCCCAGAGCAATGATCGCTACCGTGACGACATGGCCAGGGTCTATGCCACCCAGCAACTGAGCGCCCTGAACAGCGCCACCGGACAGCTGCGTAACGACCTGATTCGCCTGGCTGCCAATCCGCAGCTGCAGGTGGCATTGCAGCAGGGCGGCAGCGCGAGCGTCCAGCGCATGCTGCGCTACTACCTGGCCGACAGCCAGTCGATGCGCATCTTCGCCCTCGGTGAGGCCGAAAGCGGCGCCGACGGTCTGGAACCGCCCAGCTTTGCCGTGCTCGACATGATCCGCCGCGCCGAACGCAACATGCCGGTACCCATGGAAGCCCATCCGGTAGACGGCACCTGGCGCCTGCATGTGGTCACCCCGCTGCGCGTCTCGGACAATGCGCCCATTGGCGGCACGCTGGTCGCCGCGTTCGACCTGCAGCGCATTCTCGCCGCACTGCCGACTCTCCCGACCGATGCCGGTCAGCTGAAGGTGATACAGAGCTTCCCCGGGGCGCCGACCCAGACGCTGTATCAGTCCGGCAGCGGCTTTGGCGAAGTCATCAGCCTGCCCGCAGACAACCCGGCCTGGCGTATCGAATTCCAGCCCGGCGCCGCTCTGGTGGCCGGTGTGGCCAACCCGCTGCTGCTGCTGGGCTCGGCCCTGCTGGCCCTGTTCGGCATACTCGCCAGCCTGCTCTGGCTGCAGCGCGCCTGGCGCAAGGATTTGGAGTCCGACGCCGCAGTACTGATCCAGCTGGCTGAGGGCCACAAGGTTGCGGGCCTGCGCCTCGATCCCCTGGCGCCGGTCGGCCAGGAAATCATGCAACTGGCCGCCGGCCACGGCCGCAAGCTCGGCCCCAGTCCCGGCCGCGATGAGCTCACCCCTAGCAGGGGCGGCAAGCAGCGCGCCCCGTCGCAACCGGTACTCAGCGATAACGAGATCCTCGATATCGATATCGTCGACGACATGGGCGACCTGACGGACGACATGCTCGGTGCCGGCGCCGCTGCTGCGTCCGGCCCGGACATTCCCGAAATACCGGCGGAAATCTTCCGCGCCTACGATATTCGCGGAGTAGTGGATCGCACCCTGACCGCAGAGACCGTCTACTGGCTGGGTCGCGCCATCGGCAGCGAGAGCCTGGCCAAGGACGCGCCCTGTGTGGCGGTAGGCCGTGACGGCCGTCTGTCCGGGCCGGAGCTGGTGGAGCAGCTGATCCGCGGCCTGATGGAAAGTGGCTGCCAGGTGATAGACCTCGGCATGGTGCCCACTCCGGTGCTCTACTACGCCACTCACACGACCCAGGCCAGCTCCGGCGTGATGCTGACCGGCAGCCACAATCCGGCGGACTACAACGGCCTGAAGATCGTGATTGCCGGCGAGACCCTGGCCGACAAGCGGATTCAGGCGCTGCACCAGCGGCTGCGCGACAAGAACCTGAGCCAGGGCAGCGGTGGGCGCCAGCAGCTTGAGCTACTGGATGCCTATCGCCGCCAGATAGCCGAGGATGTGGTGCTGGTCCGCTCGCTCAAGGTCGTGGTGGACTGTGGCAACGGGGTAGCCGGCGTGGTGGCCCAGGGGCTGCTCGAGGATCTGGGCTGTGAAGTGGTGCCGCTGTACTGTGATGTGGACGGCAACTTCCCCAATCATCACCCCGATCCGGGTCACCTGGAAAACCTGCAGGACCTGATCGCCGAAGTGAAGCGCACCAATGCCGACATCGGCATCGCCTTTGATGGTGACGGCGATCGCCTAGGCGTGATCACCCGCAGCGGCGAGATGGTCTACCCGGATCGCCTGCTGATGCTGTTCGCCGAGGATATCCTGACCCGCCACCCGGGCGCCGATATCGTCTTTGACGTCAAATGCACCCGCCGCCTGCCGACACTGATCAGCCGCATGGGCGGACGCCCGGTCATGTGGAAGTCGGGACACTCGATGATCAAGGCCAAGATGATCGAAACCGGTGCCCTGCTGGGCGGAGAGATGAGCGGCCACGTGTTCTTCAAGGAGCGCTGGTTCGGTTTCGATGACGGACTCTACAGCGCCTGCCGACTGCTCGAACTGATCTCGATCCAGCCGCCGGAGGACAATCCGGAAAAGGATCTCTTCAGCAAATACCCGGCGGGAATCGTGACACCCGAAATCACCCTCACGGTCGGCGAGCAACGCAAGTTCGAGCTGATCGACGCCCTGAAAAAGAACGCTGACTGGGGCGCCGGACGGGTATCGACACTGGACGGCATCCGCGTCGATTTTCCCCATGGCTGGGGGCTGGTGCGTGCCTCGAATACCACGCCGGTCCTGGTCCTGCGCTTTGAAGCGGACAAACCGGAGGAGCTGGAGCGTATCCAGCAGATGTTCCGCGATCAGCTGGCTCGTCTGGCTGACGATCTACCACTCATTTTCTGATCTCTCAAGGAGAAGCCTGACCCATGTTGAGTCGTGACGCTGCCACCCAGGTGTCCCGGGTATTGACCGAAGCTCTGCCCTATATCCAGCGGTTCACCGGAAAGACCATCGTTATCAAGTACGGTGGCAACGCGATGGAAAGCGACGAACTGAAAAACAGCTTCGCCCGGGATATCGTCCTGATGAAGACGGTGGGCATCAACCCCGTGGTGGTACACGGCGGCGGGCCGCAGATTGGCGATCTGCTCAAGCGGCTGAACATCGAGAGCGAGTTCATCGACGGAATGCGTGTAACCGACACCCAGACCATGGACGTGGTCGAGATGGTGCTCGGGGGCCAGGTCAACAAGGACATCGTCAACCTGATCAACCAGCACGGCGGCAGCGCCATCGGCCTGACCGGCAAGGATGCCGGCCTGATCAAGGCGCGCAAGCTCAAGGTCAGCCGCAACACGCCCGGCCTGGACAAGCCCGAGATCATCGATATCGGTCACGTCGGCGAGGTGGTCGAGGTCAATACCCGGCTGATCAACCGCCTGGTCTCGGACGATTACATTCCGGTCATTGCCCCTATCGGCGTCGGCAGCGATGGCGCCTCCTACAACATCAACGCCGATCTGGTCGCTGGCAAGGTCGCCGAAGCCCTGCAGGCCGAGAAGCTGATGCTGTTGACCAACATCGCCGGGCTGATGGACAAGGCCGGTAACGTGCTGACCGGACTGACCACCGCCCAGGTCGATGCGCTGATTGCCGACGGCACCATCTACGGCGGCATGCTGCCGAAGATCCGCTGCGCTCTGGATGCGGTACAGGGCGGCGTCAGCAGTGCGATCATCGTCGATGGACGGGTGCCCAACGCGATCCTGCTGGAAATCTTCACCGACACCGGTGTAGGCACTCTGATCACCAACAACAAGCGGGACGTGTAGCCGATGCAACAGGATGATTTTCGCTTCAGCCACGCCCTGCGCGTGCGCTGGGCCGAGGCCGACATGCAGGGCATCGTTTTCAACGGTCACTACCTGACCTACGCGGACGTTGGCATAACCGAATATTTTCGTGCCATGGGCCAGACCTACAGCGGTGAAACAGGGGCCAACGGCAGCGATTTCTTTGCGGTGAAGACGCTGCTGGAATACCGCGCGCCAGCGCGTTTCGACGACATGCTCGATGTGCATGTCCGAATCGCCCGGCTGGGCAATTCCAGCATGCAGTTTCTGATCGGGATCTATCGGGAGCAGGAGCTGCTGGTTACCGGCGAGATTGTCTACGTGCATGCCGACCAGAGCAGCCGCAGGCCGTCACCGATTCCGCAGAGCTTCCGCGATGCCGTGTCCGCCTTCGAGCGGCTGGCCCCCGAGGGTGCCGCCAGCAGCGCATGACCCGCGCAGGTCAGCTGTCCAGCAGTTCTTCCAGTCTGGCACGGCTGACTTCGAAATTGGCTTCGACCTCCTCGATCTCCTGCTGCTTGGCGGCGATGACCCGTTCCAGGCGCTGCATCTCGGCGTCGATCTCTCCAATCTCGCGAATGATCATCTCGTCCACCTCGCGGCCGGCCCGCTGCTGTGCCGCAGCCTTGCCCTGCAGCTCTTCGCGCTGAAGACGCAGGACACCGATATTGGTGCGGGTGGAGGCGATCAGGTTTTCGATCTGATCGAGCTGGCGCTGCTTGGCCCGCTCGAGATCCCGGACGCTGCTGTAGAGCCGTAAGAGGGTGGTATCTTCCTGCAACTGCCGCTCCTGCTCGGCACGGGCTGCGCGCGCAGCGTCCAGCTCCTCGGGACTGGGTGCCGCCGGCACGGTCTGCTTGACCCGACCATGCTGGTCGAGCACTTCATAACCGTGCTTGACGTACTCCGCCGGAACGCGACTGTCGAGCACGGTAACGCCGTTCTCGTCGAGGTAGCGATACAACTGGGCCTGGGCTGCCAGAGAAACTCCGACACAACCGACCACGATCAAGCAGAACGACCTGAACATAAGCGGTAACTCTTGCAAGGAGTCTGCGACTCCGATTACTTGGCGAGCCCGGACCTGGAGGGTCTATCCCGCCTTGATGCCATATTCCGCGCGGTAGGCCTCTACCGCCGGCAGATAATGGCGCAATTCAGGATCCTCTTCGAGGAAGCTCAACACCTGTTCCAGTGAAACGATACTGATCACCGGTATCCCGAAATCACGTTCGACCTCCTGGATGGCAGACAGGTCTCCCTGCCCGCGTTCCTGTCGATCGAGCGCAATCATCACCGCCGCCGGGGTCGCACCCGCGGCCTGGATGATCTGCATCACCTCTCGTACGGCCGTGCCGGCGGTGATGACATCGTCGATGATCAACACGCGCCCCTTGAGCGGAGCGCCCACAAGACTGCCACCTTCGCCATGATCCTTGGCTTCCTTGCGGTTGAAACAGTATGGCATATTGCGATCAAAACTATCAGCCAGGGCCACGGCCGTCACGGCGGCCAGCGGAATGCCCTTGTAGGCCGGCCCGAAAATCACGTCAACATCCTCGAGCGAACTGTGGACAAACGCCTGGGCGTAGAAACGGCCCAGTCGCCCGAGTGCAGACCCCGTATTGAACAGGCCCGCGTTGAAAAAGTACGGACTCTTGCGCCCGGATTTCAGCGTAAACTCACCAAAACGCAGGACCTCCCGGTCCAGGGCAAAACGTATGAACTCGCGCTGATATTCGTGCATCCGGTTCCTCTTCTTAACAAAAAAATGCTGGCTCGGTTATCATACACTTTCGATTTTGGGGGAGCCATGTATGCAAATCATCAGTCTGAACGTCAACGGCATCGAGGCGGCGGCAGCCCGGGGCCTGTTCGACTGGTTGCGCACCCAGGATGCCGACGTCATCTGCCTGCAGGATATCCGGGTAACGGCGCCGGAACTGGAGCAGGATCCCTACTGGCTTGACGGCTACTGGCAGTACTGCTTTGAAGCCGAAGTACCCAGCCAGGGCGGCGTGGCCATCTACACTCGCACCGCGCCCAAGGCGATCATCATGGGCCTGGACTTCGAGCTGGCCGACCGTTATGGACGCTACATCCAGGCGGACTTCGACAAGGTCAGCATCGGCTGCCTGCTGCTGCCCTCCGGCCGCGGCGGGGATACCGACCTGAACCAGAAATTCAAGTTCATGAACGATTTCACCGGCTACCTGAACAAGCAGCGCCGCAAGCGCCGCGAGTTCATCTACTGCGGCTCGCTGTATACCTCGCATCTGAAGCTGGACGTGGCGAACTGGCGCGACTGCCAGAACGAACCGGGCTTCATGGCACCGGAACGCGCCTGGATGGATGAGATCTTCGGTAATCTGGGCTACGTGGATGCGCTGCGTGAAGTGACCCGCGAATCGGACCTGTACAGCTGGTGGCCCGACAGCGAACAGGCCGAAAATCTCAATCTCGGCCTGCGCTTCGACTACCAGATCCTCACCCCGGGCCTGCGCCGCTTCGTCAAGAACGCACGCATCCCCCGCGATGCACGCTTTTCACAGCATGCACCGGTGATCATCGACTACGACTGGACGCTGAGTATCTGAGCGGCAAGCGGCAAGGCACAAGCTTGAAGCTTGAAGCTTGAAGCTTGAAGCTTGAAGCTTGAAGATGCTCGGCTTTTGCAGAGGGCTTATACAACTCGATTTCACCTCTGCCCCCGAGCGAGTTCGCTACTGGCTGCGATCATGCCTCAGCGCTTCTAGCTTCCAGCTTCCAGCTCCTAACTTTCCTACTTGATAATCCGCCAGCAGAACGGATAGCGGTAGGCCTTGCCCTCGTTGGCCTTGATCGCAGCGATGATCATCAGGATGACAGCACCGATGATGACCACCCAGATCAACAGAAAGCCGATCACGATCACCATGAGCAGGACACTGATCAGCGCGGCAATGGCCACGCTGATCTGAAAATTCATGGCTTCCTTGCCCTGGTCGTCGATAAAAACGTCCTGATCCTTCTTCAGCTGCCAGACCAGCAGCGGACCGATCAGACTACCAAACGGAATCAGGCAACCGAGAAAGCCTGACAGGTGCGCGATCAGAGCCCATTTGCGGGCTTCGGGGCTGGGCAAGCCCGGCGGTGTGACAGGCGTGGTCTGTTCAGTCATCTCGTATGCTCCCGTAAGGTCAGAGAACCGGCCGAGGGGCCGGCCTGTATTCAGTCCTGCAATGCTGCCAACTGCATGGCGAACAGCTGATCAACCCCGGTCCGGGCCAGTGCCAGCATGGCATTGAGCTCATCCGGGCTGAAGGGCGAACCCTCGGCTGTGCCCTGCACTTCAATGAATCCGCCCTTGTCGGTGACAACGACATTCAGGTCGGTTTCCGCTGCCGAGTCTTCCGGGTAATCCAGGTCAAGTACCGGAACGCCCTGGTAGATACCCACGGAAATGGCTGCAATCATCTGCACGTCCGGCATTTTCTTGATCGCACCGCGCTGCTTCATGACCCGCAAGGCATCCACCAGGGCCACGCAGGCGCCAGTGATCGAGGCCGTACGAGTGCCGCCGTCGGCCTGGATCACATCGCAATCGATGTACAGCGTATTCTCGCCCAGGCTCTTGAGGTCGACTGCGGCGCGCAGTGAGCGGCCGATCAGGCGCTGGATCTCGAGGGTACGCCCGCCCTGCTTGCCACGGCTGGCCTCGCGCTGCATGCGCTCGCCGGTCGAACGCGGCAGCATGCCGTACTCGGCGGTGATCCAGCCCTGACCGGAACCACGCAGAAAGCGCGGTACGCCGGCCTCGACGCTCACCGTACAGATGACCTTGGTATCACCGAACTCGACCAGTACCGACCCCTCGGCATGCTTGGTGTAATGGCGGGTCAGGGTTACCTGACGCATTTGATCGGCTTCGCGGCCACTGGGTCGTTTCATTATGCAATCCTTGTACTGCGGGTATGTGTTCCCCGATTATACGGGGCAACCCGAGCGGGCGACACCCGAGAGTCCGCAGGAGTAGAATACCGCTCCAATCAGTGTAGTGCGCCAGGAGGCCAACCGATGGTTTACAGCATGACTGCATTCTCACGCTGCGAGCTGAGCACCGACAGGGGCAATCTCGCCTGGGAGATCCGCTCGGTCAATCATCGTTATCTGGAGCCCACCCTGCGGCTTCCGGAAAGCTTCCGTGCCCTCGAAGGCCCGCTGCGCGAACGCCTGCGCAAGAGCTTCGCCCGCGGCAAGCTGGAAGCCACGCTGCGCTTCAATCCAAGCGTTGCCGGCGACGGCACGCTTGAGGTCAATCAGCCACTGGTCGACCAGCTGCTCGCCGCCGCCAAGCGCATCAGCCGTCAGATGGACTCGCCGTTCAAGGTCAACCCGCTGGAAGTGCTGGCCTGGCCCGGGGTGCTTGCCGGTAGCCATCAGGACGAGGGCGAGCTGGTCCAGCAGGCCCGCGAGCTGTTCGAACAGGCCGTGGAAGCGCTCAAGGCGCAGCGGGCACGGGAGGGCGGTGAGCTCAAGAACCTGCTGGAGGAACGCCTCGAAGCCATCAGTCAGAGGGTCGCGAGTCTGCGTGAAATGATGCCGGAGCTGCTGGCTGCGCACCGGCAGAAACTGATCGACCGCTTCAATGAAGCCCGTCTCGAACTGGATACTACCCGTATCGAGCAGGAACTGGTCCTGCTGGCCCAGAAGATGGACGTGGCCGAAGAGCTCGACCGTCTGGACACCCACGTCGCCGAAGCCCGCCATGTGCTGAGCGGTGACCAGGCCATGGGGCGGCGCCTGGACTTCCTCATGCAGGAGTTCAATCGGGAGGCCAACACTCTGGGCTCCAAGGCCATCGACAGCCGCAGCACCCAGGCCGCGGTGGACCTCAAGGTCTATATCGAGCAGATGCGCGAACAGGTGCAGAA
>JAESUC010000174.1 GCA_016763285.1 Pseudomonas sp. | reverse complement strand
GCCAGCTCTCCCATGTTCAGGGTCCCGGTGGCGCCGTATACCAGACCGGCAGCCAACAGGAACAGCAGCGTCGCCAGCATGTTCAATACCAGGTAGATCATGGCTCCGGAGAGCCGGCGTTCCCCGCCGCCCAACGCGATGAGCGCGAAGGATCCGATCAGCAGCACCTCGAACCAGACGTAGAGGTTGAACACATCGGCCGTGATGAAGGCACCGCAGATACCCGCCAGCAACCCATGCACGAACAGGTGCACGTCACGCAGAAAATCCGCAGGCATCGGCTGGCGCAGGCAGTAGACCAGCGTTGCCAGACCGATCACCCCGGTGATGGCTACCATCACCGCGGACAGCCGGTCGATCACCAGACTGATGCCATAGGGGGCAGCCCACCCGCCCATTTGCCCGGTCAATACGGTGTCCCCGGCGGCGACTGCCACCAGATACAGACCGGTGAGCAAGAGCATCAGCGCGCCGGTCAGACTGATCCCGGTGACCCAGGCGTGATGACGCTTGACCAGCAGTGCCAGCAACAGCGTCGCCAGAGGAACCAGGACCGGCAGGACGATAAGTGTATTCATTGCCTGCCCTGCCCCCTGCCAGCCGGATCCTGCTCCTCGCCCCCATCCGGGGACGGCTGCTCGGTCACCTGACTGACATCGTCAGTATCCTTGTCGCCATGCAGTTCATGGGTACGTTTGAGTACCGAAAGCGCAAACACGAACAGCGCAAAGCCGATCACGATGGCTGTCAGCACCAGTGCCTGTGGCAGGGGGTTGGCCGGGTTCTGCAGCGTCTGACCGGCAAAGGTGAAGGCGGCCTCGGTACCGGCAAACCGACCGGCGCTGAGTACGCCCAGATTGATCGCGTTGCCCAGCACCGCGATTCCCAGGACTACCCGCATCAGATGCCGATCAAGCATCATCCAGACGCCCAGCGCGGCCATGATGCCTGCGGTTATTGCACCTATCCATTCCATCAGGCGGTCCTCCCGACCAGATTACGCAGCATGTGCATCACCGACCCGAAGACCGTCAGGAAGACCCCCACATCGAACAGCAGTGGCGTACCCAGCTTGACGCCAAACAGCTCAATCCAGAACCCGGTCATGTAGGACGTGCCTGCCACCAGTCCGAAAAAGCCTGCCCCGGTGGCGCAGGCCAGACCGAGCCCGATGATGGTGGGCGGTGTCAGGCGCGACAGGCCGCGCTGAATGCCCCGCCCAAAGGTGAGTACCAGCAATGTAAAGCCGGTGGCAGCGACCAGCCCGCCGATGAACCCGCCACCGGGCAGGTTGTGGCCGCGCCAGAGAATCGCCAGTGAAACAATCAGCAGTATGGTCGCCAAAGGCCGCATGCCCTGGCGCAGCATCATCGAACCAAACTCCGGCAAACCCCGCGGCTTGGCTACCGGTGCCTGCCCGGCACCCAGCAGCGTAGACGCTGCCAGCGCCGCGATGGCCACCACCAGTATCTCGCCCAGGGTGTCCACCGCGCGGAAATCAACCAGAATGACATTGACCACGTTGCTGCCAAAGCCGCCGGGCAGGCTGTTGGCCAGGAACCAGTCGGCCAGATCGCCCGGCAGCGGCTGACTGACCGCTGTCATGATCAGCAGCGCCACAGCTAGACCAAAGGCCACGGCAACACCCCCACGCCAGAGGTTCATTGCCATACTGCTTTCCCCGCTGGCCGGCACCCCGGGCATGCGGCGCAACACCATGGCGAGAAACACCACGGTCAGCGTTTCGACCATCAACTGGGTGAGCGCCACATCCGGGGCATTGACCGAGACAAAGAACAAGGCCAGCCCCAGTCCGCTGGCTCCCAGCGACGCCACCAGGGCCAGGCGCCCGGGCATGAAGGCAGCACCTGCCGCGCCGCCCAGCGCCAGCAGACAGCCCACCACACCCGGCACCGAAATCGGTGACAGGGCTGTGCCATCAAATGGCTGGGCCTGCATCACCAGCAGCCCGCCCAGCACGCTGATACTCACTACCAGCGTCATCAGCGCCATGTGCAGGCGCAAGGAACCATGCTGGAAAAGCGACGCTACGGCGCCTGCCAGGTTGAATACCCGCTTGAGGGAACGATCCCAGAGCAGGTCACCGCCAAACTCCCAGGCAGCACCCAGGCGCTTGGCAAAGACCCTCACCGCATCGGCCTGAAAGTAGAAGAAGATGCCCAGGCCCAGGGTCACTACGCTGGCCAGGACCGCCGGTGTAATTCCGCCCCACAGATACAGGCTGACGTTCACCTCGCCGCTGGCCGTGGCCTGAACAGCCGTATTGACCAGCCAGGTCTCGGGCCACTGGTTCCAGGCGCCCAGACCGAATCCGCCGATCGCCAGCAGCAGCGGCCCGGACCACATGAAAACACTGACCTCGTGGGGCCGCCCGTCCCAGTTGCCCCGCGGTCCGAAGAAGGTCTTGAAGAAGATGAGACCGGCCGCTGCCACCAGCAAGGCGTTGGTCAATACCATGACCGAGGTAACCGTCCAGCCGACAGCCCCCATCTCGATCAGGCCGGCATACTTGAATTCCTTGGCGATAAACCCGAAGAAGGGCGGCAGGCCTGCATTGGAAAAGGCCGCCAGCCCCACCGCCACCGCAGTGATCGGCATAAGCGCAAAGAGTCCGCCCAGGCGCCGTATGTCGCGGGTGCCCGTGGAGTGGTCGATCGCACCGACGGCCATGAACAGCGCGCCCTTGTAGAACGAGTGGGCCACCAGATACAGCACAAAGGCCTGCAGACCGTAGCTGGTATTGGTCCCGATCAGCATCGTCAGCTGACCCAGTACCGCCACCGTGGTAAAGGCCAGCATGCGCTTGAGATCGTATTGGCGAATGGCAAGCACCGCGCCGAGCAGGGCGGTCAGCGCGCCCAGGGTAATGAGTATCGTGCTCCAGCCGACGCCACCGCCCAGTGTGGGATTGAGCCGTGCCAGCAGATAAATGCCCGCCTTGACCATGGTGGCCGAGTGCAGATAGGCCGACACCGGCGTCGGTGCGTTCATCGCATTGGGCAACCAGAGATGAAACGGAAACTGGGCGGACTTGGTAAAGCAGCCAATCAGGATCAGCAGCATGATGGCCGGGAACAGTGCGTGGGCCTGGACCAGATCTGCCTGCAGCCCGGAAAACTGCCAGCTCTCGGCCGCAACCCCCAGCAGCACCAGCCCCGCCAACAGAGCCAGTCCGCCACCACCGGTGATCAGCAGCGCCTGCAGCGCCGCGCGACGTGATTCTGCCTTCTCGTGGTTGAAACTGATCAACAGGTAGCTGGCAATGCTGGTCAGCTCCCAGAACACGAACATGGCGATAAGATCATCGGCCAGCACCAGCCCGAGCATGGCCATCATGAAGATCAGCAGATAGGCATAGAAGCGACCCAGCTGGCGGTGATCATGCAGATAGGCGCCGGAGTACATCACGATCATGGTGCCGATGCCGGTGATCAGCAGTGCGAACAGAAGCGCCAGACCGTCCAGGCGCAACGCCAGGGAGACCCCCAGATCGGGAACCCAAGGCAGGCTCTCGAACAGGACGCCACCACTGGCCACCGTGGCAATCTGCAGGGCAAACCAGACAAAGCAGGCTGCCGGCACTATCGCGAGCAGCAGACCGGCGTGCCTACCCGCCGCCCGAAACACCAAGGGCGCACATAGGCCATTGATACATATGGCTAAAAGCGCGGCTAACATCTGACGGCAAGCCCGCAAAAAGGTAGTGGCATCGAACATGCTCCCGAATGACCGAAGCACTTAATCTACACAACACGGGCCTGACAGAATACATCCACACGCACTGGCATACGGGCAGAAGGGAACGATTGGACGGGTTATATAAATAAGAAGAGAACAAAGCGCATCAGTAGCATTTTGTATTATTTTGCCCGCCAGCCGATCCCGGACAGGCAGGCCGGCACACCGCGGACGGGGTGCCGGTTCACAGTGGCTGGGTTATTTGACTACCCGCGTCTGGCCGTTGATTGTCTGTACCCGAACCCGATCGCCCGGGCGAAAGGTGACCTCAGGCGAAGCTTCCTGCACATATGCACGCATGCTGCCATCGTCTTCACGGACCGTGATCTCCACCCCTTGGGCCCGGGTAATGCCCTCCTCTGCCGCGGCCCCGGCCATACCACCGGCCACAGCCCCGATCACCGTGGCGATGGCACTTCCCCTGCCACCTCCCACGCCGCTGCCCGCCACGCCACCGATGGCTGCGCCGGCAGCCGGTCCGATGATGGTCTTGGAACCTTCAATCTGAACCGGACGCACCGACTCGACAACACCGGTGCGGATAATCTGCGGACGCCTTGCCTCCTCTCGACTGTAGGTCTCGCCGGTCAGGGGAGAAGCACAACCGGATAGAGCCAGCACGCCACCGAGCAAAAAGATAACCAGATACTGTCGTTTCATGGGGGTACTCCAAAAAAGGTTGCCTGACTATTGGACGCTCGAAACGCCGGATCGTTGCGTCAGGACCGGTTAATAACACCGGGACCTGCTCCAGGGGCGCGAGGCCCTGTCAGGGTCGATAAACCCGAAAAGGCGGGTTATAATCGCGCCCGTTTTCAATGGGTCGCCCCGGCATTACCGGCGATCACACATATTATCTGGGTTTCGTCGTAGCCAGGCCAACACAATAACAATTCCGGGCAGGTTGCCGAACATCATTATGTCCGGAGGTTTTGCATGCCCGTTTTTCAGGCCGCCTGGCTGTATTATCTGAACAATCCGGCGCTGGTCATCAATGGCCTCGCGCTGTTCTACGCGCTTTCCGGCAGCTGGCTGGTATTTGCCGCCCAGTGGCGCTCGGTCCGCGGCGGCGTGCCGCTTGCAGCCGGGCTCGGCAGCAGCCTGGACACGGCCGAAGCGGGCCGTGACGCGCGAGTCAACCGCATGTTCCATCGGATCGGTCTGGGGTGTCTGACCCTGGGGCTGCTACTGACCCTGATCAGCACCCTGGTCTGAGGCGCTCTCTGCTGCGCACGCTGCTGCACTCGCCGCTGCGCACGCACTTATAACCGGGTTGGCGTATTGCAGTAGCCACCAGTGCTGCTCAGCAGGCGTACACCCGTTGAGACGCGCCTCGAAACGGGTCTTCTCCGCGGCCAGGCGCGCGCTGTCGAATCCCTCCCGCCACGCCTTCATGCGACTGGCCACGCCAGGCGCAGCCAGGGCTTCTGGCAAACCCTCCACGGCCAGAAAGTTGCTTGGCTGCAATTTGTAGTTCTGCAGTATCTGCCGGTCCGCTTCCCGCGCCACCGCCCGGGCATCGGGATAGTCCCCGGTCAGGGGTTCGCCGAAGGCGACATGGACATGCCCCTTGTAACCGGTAAGGCCCTTGGCAATGGAGCGATCATCCTCGCCCGGTTCCTTGACATAACTTCCGGTGCGCGCCCGCTGCTCCAGCTCCCGCGCTTTCATCTGGTCGCAGGGGTCCCATTCGTAGGCAATGGACACCGGTACAATGTTGAGGCTGCGGACAATTGCGGCAAAGTCTTCGCCCTTGCGGCTCATGCACAGCATCTTGATGATCGCCGTGTCGGTCTCATCCAGACCGTCCTTGGCGCGACCCTCAGCCTGGGCTATCCAGATGGAGTGGCCTGTGGCTATGGAATGGTTTATGTAGGCCGACAGCGTCTGATAGACCGCGAGCTTCTCACGGCGCCCGGTGACCGAGCGGTGAACAATGAAACTCTTGTTCAGACGCATGAGATCACTGACGAACGGACGCTGCAGCAGATTGTCGCCAATGGCGATCCGTGGCGTCGGATGACCCGCATGGTACAACGCATAATTGACGAAAGCGGGATCCATGACGATATCCCGGTGATTGGCCAGAAACAGATGCGGACGATCCTTGGCCAGGTGCTCGAGGCCGCTGTAACTGACCGCCGCGACACTGCTCTCGATCAACCGGTCCAGATAAGGCTCCATGCGATGTTGCAGGTTATCCACACTGTCTATATCGCGGGCCTCACGGCGCAGGCCGGCGCCAACCAGGCGCCTGACCAGCCCCGGCAGCCAGCGATGCAGGCGGGGGAAATGGTGGCTGGCAAGCATGCCCAGCAACTCCTCGTCCCGCGTCAGACGGTGCAATACGCTGGGAACCTCGTCATCGCTGTAGGGCCTTATCGCATCAAACTCGACCATGTCATCCTCATCAAAGCTAGTCCAGCCGCGCATTATGCGGCGCGAAGACCGGTTTCGCCAGATTGACGATGTGGCTACACTGCAGATACACCGACCAGGGGAGGCCCCAGATGCAGGCAATCGAAGAAGCGGCACTGCAATGTCCGCACTGTGACGAACCCATTACCCTGCTGCTCGATCTCTCGGGCGGGACCCAGGCCTACGTCGAAGACTGTCAGGTCTGCTGCCAACCGATCCATGTCAGCCTCTGGATCGACCACGCCAACGATGACTACCACGTGGACCTGCGCCGGGAACAGGACTGACAGATGCTGTGTGCCTACCGACCAAGGGACATGTCCGAAGCGCAATTGCTCCGACAGGTCCTCACCGATCATCACATCAACTGCCATATCAGCGGCGAGTATCTGCAAGGTGGCATGGGCGAGCTGCCGGCCATGGATCTGCTCGGGCTCTGGGTCAACCCTGCCGATCTTGGGCTCGCACGCGAGCTCATTCAGGACTGGCAGCAGGCCACACCCATCATGCCGGAAATGGACAACCTGTGAGCGGCCGCCTGGCGCAGTTCAGTGCGCCCGTGCCGGACACTCCCAGGGACTGGAAACCACAATGGAACCTGGCCCCCGGCCAGCGCCTGCTGATACTGCGCAAGAACGGCGGCAAGCTCGAATGTCAGCTTGCCCTGTGGAACCTCACGCCCACCTGGCTCCGGCAGCTTGATCGTGCGGCCTTCAGTGCCCAGGCCGAGTTCGTGCATGAGAAGCCCATGTTCGCCCAGGCGCTGAGTCAACGGCGCTGCATCATTCCGGTCGACGGGTTCTTCATCTGGCAGAGTCAGGGCAAGCGCAAACAGCCCTGGTACCTGCGCCGTCAGCAGGGCGGGCTGGCCATCGCCGGGTTATGGGAGCGTTACTCCCTGGAGGATGGCAGTTACTGGGACAGCTGCGCCCTGGTGACGGCACCGGCAAAGGGCTTGCCGGCACGCCTCTCCGCACGCATGCCGGTTACCCTGAGCGCCACGGAGCAAGCCCTTTGGCTCGCCTCGGCCACAGCGGTGGGCGCCCTGCAACCATTGCTGCTGAACGCCGAGTCACGGGTAACGATGATGCATCCGGTCAACCCGGCCATGAGCAGCCCGACCACGACAGGCGCACAGTGCTGTGCGCCCAGTGGTCAGGCCGTCCTGCTGGACTAGCGCCTGGTCTGAGGGGCCTCAGACCTTGAACTGGTTGATCAGACGGCGCTGCTGTTCGGCCAGACGCGTCAACCCGGCGCTGGCTTGCGAAGCCTCCTCGGCGCCCCCGGCCACGGACTTGGCCACCTGGTCGATCGTCGCGACATTGCGGTTGACGTCTTCGGCGACGGCGCTCTGCTCCTCGGCTGCGCTGGCGATCTGGGTATTCATCTCGGTGATGATCGACACCGCCTGGGTTATCGATGTCAGCGCCGCATCGGCCTCCTCCGCCTGCAGGACGCTCTCCTCGGTGCGCGAACGACTTTGCTCCATGACCTTGACCGTGTCGCGTGTGCCTTTCTGCAGCTGCTCGATCATGGCCTGGATTTCTTCGGTGGAGCTTTGCGTCTTCTGCGCCAGGTTGCGCACCTCGTCCGCTACCACGGCAAAGCCGCGGCCCTGCTCCCCTGCCCGCGCAGCCTCGATAGCCGCGTTCAAGGCCAGCAGGTTGGTCTGCTCGGCGATGCCCCGGATGGTCGCCAGAATCCCGGTGATATTCTCGCTGTCCCGAGCCAGGGACTGAACGCTGGCAACCGCCTTCTTGATATCCTCGGCCAGGCTCAGGGTGGCAGCCGCGCTGGCCTTGACCACGTCGCGCCCATGCCCCGCCGACCCGTCGGCATTGCGTGCGGCTTCCGCCGCCTGGGCGGCATTGCGGGCTACATCCTGGGCCGTGGCTGTCATTTCGGTCACGGCGGTGGCCACCAGATCGATCTCGCTCAGCTGGCGCTGGATGCCATCATTGGTACGCATGGCAATGTCAGCGGTGTGCTCCGAGGCATCGGTGACCTGCGCGACCGAGGCGACGACTTCCTTGATCATTCCCTGCAGTTTGTCGAGAAAGCGATTGAAACCGCTGGCCATGGCACCGAGCTCGTCTTTGCGATCAACGCTCAAGCGCTTGGTCAGGTCGCCCTCACCCTGAGCAATATCATCAAGCATCGCCACCAGGCGGCGGGCAGGACGCGAGAGCGTCATCCCCAGAAGCACCATGACGGCCAGACCAGCCAGCGCGATCACTACGCCGATCACAATCAGCGTCGCCGTATCTCGCGCCTGGCGGCTTTTCATTTCTTCTGCCAGGGCCGTCACATCCTGCATGACCGCATCAAGCGGCAGGGTCATCATCAAGGTCCAGCGCGATCCAGTCTCCCCGATGGGCACCGGCATGATCAGCTCGATGTGTCCACCCGCTTCGTCGATATCGTAGACCATTTCATCGCCCAGGGCCTGCATATTGGCCAGTTCGTTGGCATCCAGAATCTGGCTGGCCGGATCGCCCGGGCGTGCGTCGTCGCCGGTATAGGCCACCAGACGGCCGTTGCTGCTGATCAGGGCCTGATCACCCACGCCGTTGAACAGGCTTGCGTTACTCTGCTCCAGGGTTTGCTGGATGAAATCCAGCGACAGATCCACGCCAACAATCCCTCGGAACTCACCCTCGAAGATAATGGGCACGCTAAACGAGGAGAGCATCACCTGGCGGCCACCCAGATCATAGGGTGCCGGGTCGGCTACACAGGGTTTCAGGGTGTCGCGCGGGCACAGGTAATACTCGCCTTCACGCACACCCGTGTCGGTCAGCGTTTCGCTTTCCAGGTCGGACAGAGAATCGAGTACCAGCTCGCCCTGGTCATTGCGGAACCACCAGGGCATGAATCGACCGGTGCCGTCATAGCCGTCGGTCTCGATACCTTCGAAATATTCATCCAGGTCGTCGAAGGCGTTGGGCTCCCAGCCCACGTACACACCCAGCAACGAGGGATTCTGCTCCAGCGTGTTACGCAGCACCCGGACCATTTCCTCGCGGCTCATCATCAGCGTGGGCAGGCCATCG
>JAESUC010000173.1 GCA_016763285.1 Pseudomonas sp. | reverse complement strand
GGTTATCCATCAGGTAGCGGATGGACTGGTAAACAACTTCCGGCCCGGGCTCTATGCCCAGCGCCGATTTCGCAAGGGTCTTGCGACGGTACGCGTCATCGTCTCCGGTGTTGAACATGATCAACGCCGGAGCGATCGAGTTGACCTTTACGCCGGGGGCCAGCGAGGCGGCAAAGGACAGGGTCAGGTTTTCCAGGGCCGCCTTGGTGGCGCAGTACGCCATGTGCTTGCTGCTTCCACGTTGGGCCACGTGATCGGTCAGGTGGATGATATCGGTCACCTGGCCGGCGTCCAGCAGATTCACACATTGCTGATTGATAAGGTAAGGGGCTTGCACGTGCACCATGAACATTTGTTCCATGGCTCGGGCGCCAGTGCTGTCATCCAGCCATTGCGAAGCGTTGTGGATGATGGCCCGCAGATGGGGAGCGCGGTTTTGCAGACGAGCGATAAAATCTTCGATGCCCGCCAGGGTGGAAAAATCGGCGAGCATGACCTCGATGCCTTCCAGGGGCTCATTCTGCCACTCTGCACGCAGGGTGCGGCAGGTGATGATCACCCGATAGCCGTCTTCCACCAGTCGCCTGGCGCAATGCAGGCCTACGCGCTGGGCTGCGCCGGTAATCAGTATGGTTTCGCTGACCGTCATGTGGTTCCCAAATTGGTGGTTAGGACTCAGCCGCCCGGCCCGGGGGTACAGCGGCAACGGTCCGGGCGACCGAATCCTTTGCCAAAGTTATACGAGACCTATAATCTGTACAACATATTAGTATTGCCATTTGCTTCTCGTACAGCTCGAGAACCGTATTGCGATAATCCGCAGGAGAATGAATCGATGCGTCTCGATCAGCTTGGCAGTGCCCTGGACAGCGGAGCGGTGCAGGGCGTGAATATTATCACGCAAAGCGGGCTCAATCGGTACGCGCTACAGGTATTGCCCCAGGCGGGTGCACCTTTCCTGCTCAGTGACCGTCAGGGCAAGCCGCGTTTCTGGGTTTCGCTGGCGCAATTGCGCGCTTCACTGCGCCGCTATGGCGTAGCGGCCCCCGGCCTGCAGGTCGTGGTTGCCCACGACGAGGTGATCGGGCGTTAGTCCTGTCTGTTGCGCGGGCGGCAACGGTCGCTTTCACACTGGCTGGGCAGATCAGGGTCCGGGTCAGGCATGGGGATGAGGCGCGCCAGGGTGGGGCGCAGCCGGCAGAACTGCCGATAGCCCCATTGCCAGAGTGGTCTTGCCCAGGCCCAGCGCAGGGGCGCTACCAACCAGCCAAGTCCGACAGCCCGGTAGCTCCAGTAGGTGGCATCGATACCGGTTACCAGGCGTCCATCGCGAAAGCGCGCATGCAGGCAGTCCAGCATGTCCTGACGTGACAGGCCCGGGAGTGGCTCTGTCGTCGGCGCGGCAATATCGAGGAGGTGCAGGTGACCGCTATCGTTGCGTCGCTGAAACATCCTTATTTCGCGCAGACAGAGGGGGCACTCGCCATCATAGAACAGGGTGAGGGGCCATTGGGGATGGGTAATCGACATGGCGTTCTCCATCGGGCGCTGCGGGAATTGTGTACAGGCTTTTGCTGTTGCCCAAGTTCTGTACAATGGGTGGGTAATCTAATCGGCCCAAGGTGCTTCCCGCAAACGCTAACGGCCAGGATCCCGACTTCCTCTGTAAACAGATATGACCAAGACATCCGATTCGATACACCTGGCCCTCGACGCGGTACTCGACGGCGAAGAGCTCTACCCGATCCGCGAAGTGTCGCGTCTGACCGGGGTCAATCCGGTTACGCTTCGTGCCTGGGAGCGGCGTTACGGGCTGCTGGTGCCGCATCGCACCGAAAGCGGCCACCGGTTGTACTCGATGGCCGATATCGAGCGGGTACGCAAGGTGACGGCATGGATCGACCGGGGGGTGGCGGTAAGCAAGGTTGCCTCGATCATCGATCGGGAAATCAGCGCCAGCCATGCTTCAACTGTATCTGATGGGGGAGCGGTGCGGTCAGCCCAGGCGGATTTCAGCGACTGGCAGGGACGCCTGGTGGATGCAGTCAATCGCTGTGATCTGGCCCGCCTCGATGCAGTCTACGGGCAGATCCATTCGACCTTTCCCGTCGCCACGGCGTTGTGTGACATCCTGCTGCCGGTCTGCCAGCGCTTTCGGGAAAGCGCGCCTCCTGGCAGCACGTCGGGGCAGTGGGCATTTCTGGATGCTTTCGTGCGGGGGCGTTTATTCCAGCGGATCGGCTATCTCCAGCCCGGCCGGGTAACGGTCCTGTTGGCAACACTGCCGGGTGGCGGGTCCGAACTCGATCAGCTGGTGGCCGCCGCCCTGGTGGCAGAGGCAGGCGCCAACATTACCTATCTGCCTGCCATGGCCTCGTTTGCCGAGCTGACGGCCATGGCCGAGCAGGCGCAATGTGAAGCGCTGGTGCTGTACGGTGATCATGCCCTCGATGGCGAAGCGTTCAACAAGGGGCTGCCGCGTCTTGAGCAGTCATTGGACATCACGGTGGCAGCCATCGGACCGATTTGCGAGTCCCAGAGGGCAGAGCTCGAGCGGACCGGCATTACGGTGCTGGGGCTGTCCGGACCGGAGTTGGTGACGCGTATGCGCAGTCTGCTGACAGGGCGCATGGATCCCAGGTGAGCAGCCGGTGGCGCCGCGGTGGCTGGAATATTTGGTAACGGGATTAGGGTGTACAGGGTGTGCTTGCTTGTATAGGATTTGTACACGCCTGGCGGTTGCCAGGCTCGTACTTCAAAACTGCGCACTCCGGTAGCCATCTTCCCCTTTAGGGCTACCGGGGCTTTTTGAAGACGTCCTACCGACGAGTTCGCCGCGCCTGACCGCAATGGTCACTCGGCCACGCGGGCACGCAGTTCAGCCAATTCCTTTTCCAGCTCGACAACACGCTGCTCGGCCAGGACCTGACTGGTCACATCCTTCTGGATACCGATGAAATACGTCAGCTGATCCGCCTCGTTGTATACCGGGGTAATGGACAGCTCATTCCAGAACAGGCTTCCATCCTTGCGGTAATTGCGGAGTATGTGACGGCAGGGCTCACCCTTCTTGACCGCCTCGCGAATTGCGCGCAGACCGTCCTGATCACGATCTTCCTTCTGCAGAAAACGGCAGTCCTGGTACAGGATTTCATCCGTGTCGTAGCCGGTAAGACGCTCGAAGGCCTTGTTGACGTAAATCAGAATGTTGTCATCACCTTCCTGTTCGGCAACGACGATTCCGTCATTGGAGGCATCGACCACAAGCTGCAGTAGTTTGGCATTGATCATTGCAACAGCATTCTCCGTTTGTATGTTCACATTCTATAGCAACATCCGTCGCTGTCCACCGCACCCGCGGGTAAAGACTGCGGCATAATGGATGCCTTTGTACGGTCAATGGGGAGGTAAGCATGCATCTGGCTATTCTGAGTGGTTCGGTATACGGGACGGCCGATCTGGTCGCCGACGAGGCCGCCGGTCGCTGCCGGGAAGCGGGCCTGAACGTGTCCAGAGTCAAGCCGGCGAGCGTCGACGCCCTGCTTGAGGCGGCGCCTGATGCCATTCTCGCGTGTGTATCAACCACCGGCATGGGCGAGCTGCCGGACAGCTTCATGCCGTTTTTTGTCGGTCTGCAGGATCGCTTTCCGCTTTTCACCGGCAAGCCCTTTGCCGTCATTGCGCTGGGCGACTCGGCCTACGGCGACACCTTCTGTCAGGGGGGAGAGCAATTGCGCGAACTGCTGCTGGAGCTGCAGGCGGTCGAGGCGTTGCCAATGCTGCGGCTGGATGCCAGCGAGAGTGTTTCGCCGGAGCTGGACGCCGAACCCTGGATAGCAGAGTTTGTCACTGCCCTGGGGGCCCGCGATTAGCAGTCTGTCACTTCGCCGCGGGCCAGGCTGGCCAGGCCCGCCTCATCAAGAATCACGATCTGGCCGTAGTGCACCCGTATCCAGCCTGCCTGCTCCAGGCGCTTGAGCAGCTTGTTGATACTCTGGCGCGAGCTGTTGAGCATCAGCCCCAGGGATTCCTGGGACAGCTGGATCGTCGCCTGGTTGCTGCCCTGATCGGTCTGCTCGTAATTGTGGGCGTGCATCAGCAGGCGCTTGGCCAGTCGGGATGACAGCGGCAGCAGGGCGCTGTCTTCGAGCATGGCAAAAGACAGCCGGATTCTTCGACACAATAGGCGCATGAAGTGGGGATACAGTTCAGGTCGGCGCTCGAGCAGCTCCTGAAAGCCCCTGCGCGGAATCATCACCAACTCCGTGGGCCCCGAGGCGTGTGCGTCGTGGGTCCGGGGCAAACCGTCGAAGAGTGAGATCTCGCCAAACCAGCTCCCCGGGCTCAGCACCGTGAGTACGGCTTCGCGCCCATCCAGCCCGGTGCTGCTAACCTTGATGGAACCGCTGACCACGCCATACAACCCGTCGGCCGGGTCGTCCTTGGCGTGCAGAAGCTGGCCGTCATCCAGTTGCCGCCGGCGCGCCAGCGCTGCCATGTCATCCAGGCAATCGGCCGGCAGGTCGCGAAGCCAGCGGTTGCGCAGCAGCAAGCCGCGGAACACGGCGGTTTCCGGTGCTGGGGACACTGTAAAGTGGTTGACAGTCCTTTTCTCTGCCACGCTTTACACTCCTCGTCATTGAATTGCCCCAGTATGCCGCAAGTGGGTCCGCCTGTGCGTGACCCTTACCCAAACAGAATGAGGATTGATGCGATGAATGCGATACAACCCCTGCCGGTCGTGGACGTAAAGGATCAGGTCAGCGCCGAGGAGTGGCAGACCCGGGTCGACCTGGCCGCCTGCTATCGTCTGATTGCGATGTACGGCTGGGACGATGTGGTATTCACCCACGTGTCGGCCAAGATTCCGGGTACCGAACATTTTCTGATCAACCCCTACGGGCTGATGTTCGAGGAAATGACCGCCTCGAATCTGGTGAAGATCGACCTGCAGGGCAACAAGCTGATGGACACGCCCTACGACATCAATCCGGCCGGCTTCACTATCCACAGCGCCGTACACGAGGTGCGCCACGACGCGGCCTGTGTGCTGCACACCCATACCGCAGCCGGTGTCGGTGTCTCGGCACAGAAGGACGGAATCCTGCCGATTTCGCAGCAGTCGATCTTCGTGCTGAGCAACCTCTCCTATCACGATTACGAAGGTGTGGCGCTGAACGAGGACGAGAAGGCTCGGCTGCAGGCCGATCTGGGCAAGACCAACGCCATGGTATTGCGCAATCACGGTCTGATGACCTGCGGCAAGTCCGTCGCCGAAGCGTTCCTGGGTATGTACACCCTGCAGCGTTGCTGCGAAATCCAGATCGCAGCCCAGGCCGGTGGCGGCGAACTGATCCCGATTCCGCAGGCCATTCTCGACGGCGCCCGGGAAAGCATGCGTCAGGTGACCCGGGGTGCAGGTGGCAACATCGCCTGGCCGGCCCTGCTGCGCAAGCTGCAGCGGGTCAATCCCGGTTTCGATCACTGAGATAGCGGACTGCCACCGGTCCCCTGGGCGGCGACGCCGACCAGGGGCCGGCTGCTTCTTGCGGGTTGATCCGCCAGGAAGCCAAAGTGGATCAGCTGCGCTCTTCGCGCAGGAACACCAGTGTGTTCTCGCTGCTGCTGGCCGGGTCGAACCGGTAGCCATCAAGATCGAATTGCTTGAGCTGTTCCGGATCCGTCAGACGTTCCTTGATCACATAGCGCGCCATCAGGCCCCGCGCTTTCTTGGCGTAGAAGCTGATGATCTTGTACTGACCGTTTTTCTGATCCTTGAATACGGTATCGATCACGCGGGCCTTCAACGCCTTGGGTTTGACCGCACCAAAGTATTCCTGCGAGGCCAGGTTGACCAGGACGTCGTCGCCCTGCTGCTCAAGGTCCTGATTCAGCCATTCGCTGATGTTCTCTCCCCAGAAGCTATACAGATCCTTGCCGCGGGCGTTGGCCAACCGGGTGCCCATTTCCAGCCGATACGGCTGCATCAGATCCAGCGGCCGCAACAGACCGTAGAGCCCCGAGAGCATGCGCAGATGCTGTTGGGCAAACTCGAAATCCGCCTCCGTGAAATCCTCGGCCGCCAGGCCCGTATACACGTCACCCTTGAAGGCCAGGATGGCCTGCTTGGCGTTTGCCTGGGTAACACGGTCGCTCCAGCTGCCGTAGCGCGCGACGTTCAGGCTGGCAAGCTTGTCGGAAAGCGACATCAGCTCGGCAATGTCCTGGGGCGATTTTTCCTGCAGTATGTCGATCAGTTCCCGGCTGTGCTCGAGGAACCGCGGTGTGCTATGGGCACTGGTGGCCGGGGGCGTTTCGTAATCAAGCGTTTTGGCGGGCGAAATAACCAACAGCATAAGAACCTCCGTATAGGGCTGGAGCCATTATGCCGGAATGCGCGGCCGTGCGCTCTGTATGGGGGTGATAGCCGCAAGCTACAAGCTACAAGCGGCAAGCTGCAAGCTAAAAGCTGGAAGCTAGAAGCTGGAAGCAGCTCAGTGCTTTTACTTCCAGCTTCCGGCTTGTCGCTGTCGTTCAGAGGTGCGTCTCCGCATACTCCGCGAGGATGGAACGGGGTACGCCTTGCAGATGGATATGTACGCCGTGGGGGAAGTCCTTGAAGCACTCGGTCAGATAGGTCAGTCCTGAACTGGTCGCGTTGAGATAGGGGGTGTCGATCTGCGCCAGATTGCCCAGGCAGACCACCTTTGAGCCGGCTCCGGCGCGGGTGATGATGGTCTTGATCTGGTGCGGAGTGAGG
>JAESUC010000172.1 GCA_016763285.1 Pseudomonas sp. | reverse complement strand
TTCATCGAGATCCAGCCGAGCATGGTCAAGGTGCTTGCCGACACGGCCGTCCGCGCCGGCGACATTGACGAAGCTGCAGCCGAAGAAGCGAAGAAAGCCGCAGAAAAGGCATTGAGCGAAAAGGGCGCCGAGTTCGATTACGGCTCCGCATCCGCTCGTCTGGCCGAGGCCGCAGCCCAGCTGCGTACCGTCCAGGAACTGCGTAAGAAATACGGCGGGCCGGCGATCAACAATCGCTGAGTCAGTCGGTAATAAGAAAGGCAGCTTCGGCTGCCTTTTTTATTGGGCGCACGCTGGAAGCGAGAAGCGAGAAGCGAGAAGCGAGAAGCTGGAAGTAGTCCGAGTGAACCGGACCTTTGTGCGTGGTCTGCCAGAAATAGTTTGACCGGGACAAACGCAACCCCAGACTGTTAACGCTTCCAGCTTCCAGCTTCCAGCTTCCAGCTTCCAGCTTCCAGCTTCCAGCTTCCAGCTTCCAGCTTGCAGCTTTGCTATCATCACCCTACTTCTATCCCGTAATGGTTCCCCTATGATATTGGACATCGTCATTCTCGCTGCCGGCCAGGGCACACGCATGCGCTCGGCGCTTCCCAAGGTTCTGCATCCGGTGGCCGGCAAATCCATGCTTGGTCATGTGATCGACTGCGCCCGGTCGCTTTCACCGCGGCATATTCACGTGGTCATTGGTCACGGTGCAGAAAAAGTACGCGAGACCCTGGCGGCGGACGATCTGAACTGGGTTGTTCAGAGCGAGCAACTGGGTACCGGCCATGCCGTCGCCCAGGCCTTGCCCCATACCGGTGGTGCCGAGCAGATCCTGGTGCTCTACGGCGATGTGCCGCTGCTCAGGAGCAGCACCCTGCAGCGCTTGAGCACGCAGGCAGGGTCAGACACCCTGGGTTTGCTCACCGTCACCATGGACGATCCCACCGGTTATGGTCGTATCGTGCGTAACCCTGCCGGCGAGGTACAAGCCATTGTTGAGCAGAAGGATGCCAGCGCCGAACACCTGCTGATCACCGAGGCCAACACCGGCATCATGGCCTTGCCGGGAGCGCACGCCGGCACCTGGCTCAACAGCCTGTCCAACGACAATGCCCAGGGCGAGTACTATCTGACCGATGTCGTGGCCCTGGCTGTGAAAGGCAGGACCGGGATCGAGGTCGCGCAACCGGATGATGAAGTCGAGGTGATGGGTGCCAACAATCGTCAGCAGCTTGCTGTTCTGGAGCGCGCCATCCAAGCCCGTGAAGCCCTGCGCCTGATGGCCGAAGGGGTCACCCTGGCCGATCCGGCTCGCCTGGACGTGCGCGGAACCGTTGTTGTCGGACGGGACATCTTCCTCGATATCAACGTAGTGCTGGAAGGCCAGGTGACCATCGAGGATGACGTGGAAATCGGCGCCCACTGCGTGATCCGCAATAGCGTGATTCGCAAGGGCAGTGTGATCAAGGCTTTCAGCCATCTGGACGGTGCCGAGGTCGGCGAGGGCTGTGATGTCGGTCCCTATGCACGGCTGCGGCCCGGCACGCTGCTCGGCCGCGGAGCCAAGGTAGGCAACTTCGTCGAGACCAAGAAGGCGGAGATCGGTGCCGGTTCGAAGATCAACCACCTGTCCTACGTGGGTGATGCCGTGGTCGGTGGGCAGGTGAATATCGGCGCGGGCACCATCACCTGCAATTACGATGGCGTGAACAAGTTTGTCACGCGCATCGGCGACAACGTCTTTATTGGCTCCAACACGGCGCTGGTGGCGCCCGTCAGCGTGGGTGCCGGCGCCACCACGGGCGCCGGTTCGACCATTACCCAGGACGTGCCGGCCGGTGCACTGGCCGTGGGGCGCAGCCGTCAGCGTTCGATCGAAAACTGGCAGCGACCGCAGAAAAAGACCGACTAGCCAGTCTGGGCCTGGGTCTGGACCTGGGCTTCGTCGCTTTCTGGTTAAAAAATGAACACATCTCCACCCACTGTGTCCTATATTTATCCTGGGAACGGGACACACGGTGGAGAGGACCCCATGCTGACACAACTTTCCGATAGCCTGAGTAAACTGCAATTGCCATTGCGGCTCGCGATCAGTAACGGCCCCAGCCTGGATCTGAGCCCCAATCCGGCGGTCACTCTGGAAATACTCGATCCGCGACTACTTGCCGAGCTCTCGCATCCCAGCCTGGACATACTCGGCGAGGCCTACGTCGACAGGCGGCTGGATATCCAGGGACCAATCATGACGGTGATGGAAATCGCCGACAAGCTCAGCCTGGGTACCTTCAAGGACGACCCCGGCATCACCCTCGAACGCACAGCCCATGACAAGGCACTGGATGCCGAAGCGATTTCCTACCATTACGATCTGTCCAACGACTTCTACCAGCTCTGGCTCGATCCGGAGATGGCCTATTCGTGCGGGTATTTCCATAGCCCCTCCGACAGCCTGGCCCAGGCCCAGTTGAACAAGTTCGATCACCTGTGCCGCAAGTTGCGCCTCAAGCCCGGAGAGCGTCTGCTGGATGTCGGCTGCGGTTGGGGCGGGCTTGCCCGCCATGCGGCGCGTCACTACGGTGTGTCGGTCTACGGCATCACCCTGAGCAAGGCGCAGCTGGACCTCGCGCGGGACATGAACGCCGAGGCCGGGCTCGAGGGGGCCATCGACCTGCAGCTACAGGACTACCGGGATCTGCCAGGCCAGGAGAACTTCGACAAGGTGGTCAGTGTCGGCATGTTCGAACATGTAGGCCATGCCAACCTGGCCGCCTATTTCCGCATCCTGCAGCAACAGGTCAGGCCGGGCGGGCTGGTGATGAATCATGGCATTACCGCCAGGCACACGGACGGGCGGCCGGTTGGGCGGGGCGCAGGCACGTTTATCGGTCGCTACGTATTCCCCCACGGTGAGCTCCCGCACCTGGCCACCGCCATCGCCGAAATGTCCGAGCAGGGGCTTGAAGTGGTCGATGTCGAGAGCCTGCGTCGCCACTATGCGCTGACGCTCGAGCACTGGAGCAACAACCTGGAGGCTTCACTGGGGGAGGCGGGCAAGCTGGTATCCGACAAGGCCCTGCGCATCTGGCGCATCTACCTGGCCGGGTGTGCCTATGGCTTCCGCAAGAACTGGATCAATATCCATCAGATCCTGGCGGTCAAACCCGATAGTCAGGGTGGTCATGACCTGCCCTGGACGCGGGCCGATATCTATTCCTGATTTGACCTCTATGACACATAACCGGCAGCCAGCACTGTGCTACATTGGCTGCCTACTGCGTGCAGGTGATGGAGAACCGGGGTGACCTTATTACCTCTTGAGGAAAACGAGATTCGGATCGGCAGTCCCTTGCCGTGGGATCTGATGGATGCCGAAGGCAATATACTGATGGAGCAATCGCGTATCGTCGACAGCCAACCACTGCTTGATCAGCTGTTCAAGCTGGGCGTCTACCGCGCGGCGCCGGAGCGCAATGCCGAACAGGAAAAGCGTGCCGAAGCCGACCCCGCCGCGGCCCATGAGATGCAGATCTCCACGCTGGCCCAGATCCAACTGGCGCCGGGTGACATGGTGCAGTTACAGACCATGCATGCCACGCACACCGAGCGTTACCAGGTGAAGATGCTCGGCTTTCACGCGCCAGTCAGTATCATGGTGACGTCGCCCATGGTGCAGGGCAAGCTGGTGTTCATCAAGGAAGGGCAGCAGTTCCTGGTCCGCGGTTTTGTCGGCAAGGACGCTGTGGCCTACAAGACCCGCGTGCTCAAGTCCAACCTTGCTCCCTTTCCGTATCTGCATCTGGCCTATCCCGAATCCGTGCAGTCCATGCGTATCCGCGGTTCTGCCCGGGTACCCGTGGACCTGGTGACCTCCGTGATGGCGCCGCGGGGCAAGGGCGCGGCGCGTATCGTCGACCTGAGCTGGGGCGGTGCGCGGATGCTTTCACCGCAGGCGGTCGCGGACAAGGAAGATGAGGTTACCCTGGCATTCAGGATCAATCCTTCCGGACTGGACGTCTATCTCAACATCAAGGCCAAGGTGCGCGCGGTCAGCAAGGACGAGACACACAAGGGCCAGGTGGCGACCGGCGTGGAGTTTGTGGATTTGAACGAGCAGGACCGCCTGTATCTGACCAACATGGTCTACCAGAATCTGCTCAAGGATAATCTCTGATGGGGTCGTGGCTGCGCGGGTTGTCGCTGGGCTGCATGCTGCTGGCGGGTCTGACGGCATCGGGTGCAGTGCTGGCCCTGGACAGGATCAAGATCGAACTGGGTGGGGCCCACTTCGAGCTGGAATACGTGGCCGATCCGCAAAGCCGCCGCCTGGGCCTGATGGGCCGCCCGAGCCTTCCGGCAGGGACCGGTATGCTGTTCGACTTCCCGGATGGCACCACGCCGGCGATCTGGATGCGCAACATGCAGATCAGCCTTGACCTGGTCTATATCGATGCCAATGGCACCATCGCCCAGATCTTTCCTCGGGTACCGCCCTGCCAGGCCATGCCGTGCGAGGTCTACCACGCCAGCCGGCCACTGCGCTTTGTTCTCGAGCTACCGGCGGGCACTGCCGCGGAACAGGGTCTGGCCGTAGGGCAGCCGGTGCCACTGGGCACACTTTTGCAGAAACCCGCCCCGCGCGAATAGTCTGGCATCGCTCTCAGGGCGTCTGCCAGCGTCCCTTGCTGATTTTCTCGCAATAGCCCTTGAGCACCGGCGCGTCCGCCGGATCACTGTAGTAGTGAATCGACTGCTCATAGGCCACTCCCTCCGCTTTGGCCCCTGCGCATATGCCGTAGGCCCCGCTGGGACAGCTGTCGACGAACTCGATATCGAAGGTGCGATCAGGAATCTGCGGCTGGCAGAAGCTGCCCGAAAACAGGGTATCGGGAATGCTGATGTTCTGCTGGCACATTCTGATCGGCAGCTCCTGGTCGTTGGAGGTGATCACGCAGGCACGGGCCAGCGCGTCGGCGCTGACCAGGGCTAGCAGGGGGATAAGCAAAAAGTGTTTCACAGCGACGTCCCTGGGTCTTTGATGGGTAGGTTGATGACGGTAGCGCGCAGGTTTTTCTCCAGTCCCTGTCTGGTCATCCGAGGGTTCTCCGGGCTTGCAATGATGAGTTCGGCGCGGTTGTCCCGCCGCCATTCGCTGGCACTCCACTGTACCCTTTCACCCGCCAGGGCGTTAAAGGCCTGCCAGCCGGTGGCGGTATGCAGTACGCCCTTGGCGCGCACCCAGGCAAAGCCCGACAGCCATTGTTCTATCGCCTCTGCCGCAAAGATCTGGCCCGGATGGATACGCCAGCCGATGCTGGTGTGGCCGTCCTGATCCTGCTGGAAGCAGTGCCAGTCGTCCGGGCTGCGCCACAGGGCAGGGGGCGCGGCCGGGCCGTCGGCAATCGGTGTTTCCATTGCTTGCTGCGGCCCGGCGGGCAAACGGGGTAGAGCGTCCAGGGACACGGCGCCATGCACGCTGCACACCCAGGCCGGCGCCCCCAGCGCGGCCATCGCCGCCCGGGCAGCGTCGGGGTCGCTGTTCTCGGACTTGTTCAGCACGATCAGCCCCGCTTCGGGGATGGCCGCGGCCTGGCTGGGCGCCAACGGGGTGCCGGCGAGCAGACGGGGAGCGTCGAGCACCATTATCAGCGGCTGCAGCGCCAGAACGCCAAGCCAGGGCGCTGTTGCCAGTTGTTGCATCAGGACTGCCGGGTGACCCAGGCCGGAGGCTTCAATGAACAGCCGCTGCGGTCTGGCCCGACGCAACAGGCGTCCAAGGCCGACCTGAAAGGGCAAGCCATTGACGCAGCACAGGCATCCGCCGGGTATTTCAGCGATCTGGACACCGGATTCAGCGCCTCTCAACAGGGCCGCGTCGATACCTAACTGACCGAATTCATTGACCAACACCGCCCAGACTTCATTGGCCGGTCTTTGCTGCATCAAATGTCTGAGCACGCTGGTTTTCCCGGCACCCAGAGGGCCGGCGATCAGGTGGGTGGGGATCTGTTGCAGGGACGGTGTCGGGTTCATGAACGCAGCATAACGGTTGCGCTTGCGCAGTTCCACGTGGAACCAGGACCCGCATTCAATGCAGGCGCTGGCCAGGGATGTCGCGCGGATTTTCCCCGTCGCCGCCGGGGAAGGGGTGCGGTGCCAGCTCTATATGGTGCAACCGCGCGCCATGCAGCTCCACGTAACCCGGATAACGGCGCTCGCCGGTGACGGTGAATTCGAACCCATAACGCCGCGCCAGAGTCAGGCGCAACCACCCGCTGCGCTTCACGCGCAGACCGTTCAGATAGATGCTTTCGTCCAGCAACTGTACATCGGCCTGGCGACAGTGCTGTCTGACCAGCGCGAGGGCCCGGTCGCGAAGACCGAGGGTGCGCCAGAGCCAGAAGCCGGCGGCCACTGCCAGTATCAACAGTCCGGCATGACGGAGGTCGAACATCGCGCCATTATCCTTGAGTGGGGGAGCGGGAAGCCTAGCACAGATCCCGTTGCAGCCGCTCAGGAGAGGCTCTGTGTACTCGGGGTGGGGCTTTCCAGGCCCTCCGACCAGACCACGACGCGATTGCGTCCGTTCGACTTGGCGCTGTATAGCGCCTGGTCGGCGCGTTTGAACAGACTGTCCAGATCATCGCCAGGTTGCCACTCGGCCAACCCTGCGCTGACGTGCAGGCTGAAACTGCTGGTGCCATGGCGCAGAACCAGAGCGCTGACCTGCTCACGCAGGCGTTCAAGCAGCACAGCCGCCGCGGCGGCGTCGGTTTCGCTGAGCAGCAGAACGAATTCTTCACCGCCAAAACGCGCGAATATGTCACCCTCACGCAGGGTAATGCGGCATACATCGGAGAACTGCTGCAGGGCCAGGTCGCCGGCCAGATGCCCGTGGGTGTCATTGATCTGCTTGAAATGATCCAGGTCGAGTATGGCCAGGCTCAGCGGGCGGCGGTATCGCGTCGCCCGGGTCAGGGCAAGCTGTGCCTCGTTGTTGAAGGCCCGGCGGTTGAGGGCGCTGGTCAGTGAATCCTGGGTGGCCAGCAGAACCAGCTGTTCTTCCAGCGCCTTGCGGTGAGAGACGTCGCGGATCTCCATCACCACATCGTCACTGTCATCACTCAGACGCGCAATGCTGACCTCCGCCGGAAAGGGTTCGCCGCGCGCACCCAGGGCATCCAGATCCAGCAAGCTGGTGTGGGAGATGGCAAGGTGCTGGTTGATCAGCTCGTGACTGCCTGCGGGAAACAGGGTCTGGACCGGACTATTGATCAGCCGCTCTCGGGAGAGCCCGCTGAGCTGTTCCAGCCGCATGTTGGCGTCCTGGATGAGCCCGGCCTTGACGATCATCACCGCAGAGGTTGACGCGCCCAACAGGCGTTCGAAGCGGATCGCACTCAGGCGAGCGCGCTGGGCATGCTGCTGACTGTTGGCCAGGATGCGCTGCATGGTCATCAGCGTCACCCCGATGAAGCCCATGACCAGCGCGGGTATGGCGAAATTGTAGGGCAGCAGATAGCTGAACGATTCGTATGGATTGACGTAGGGCGCGTCGTGCCACCAGTTGTAGTAGCCCAGATAGCCCCGTACCAGGGTCACGGCCGAATAGACCAGCAGACTGAAGCCGACCAGCAGACGAGCCGGGCGGGTGGCCGGATCGGATTTTTCACGTAACAGCAGCCAGATCGCCTGGACCGGTAGCAGGCCGGCGATGGTTGAATAAACGCCCATGAGAAAGTCGGAATTGCCGTCGAACAGCCAGTAGTGGACGTTGAACGCGACCATCACCGAGACGCTCAAGGGCACAATCCACCAGGGTATCTGGCGATCCATGAAGCGGAAGATGCCCAGCAGGAACAGGGCCTCGCCGGCCAGTTGTCCGGCGTTGCCGAGCACGTTCAGAGCCGGATTGCCGGTGATGATGAAGCCGATGAACATCAGGATGCCGGCGATCAGGGACCAGCTGCCGGCCATCCAGAAGCCCGGGCCGGAATAGGGGCGGGACATGCGCCAGAGGGCAGTCGCGGCAATCGCCACGGCTACCAGCAGACACAGGCCCAGCAGCATGGGGGAGTAATAGAACACGAATATGACTGCCCGCAGATGATCGTCTGGCGAGTATAGCGGCTGATGGCTTCGGGGTCGCCTGCGGGATAGGTCCGGTTTAGCTGCCCGGGAACGGGCCCGGGCTCTGCTGCTCGACGGTCAGGACCTGGATGCAGCCCGGCTGCGGATAATGCCAGCGCACGTTCAGATCCCAGAAACGCACGCCGTATTCACGCTCGGCTGAGGGTTGCTGGTAGGCGGGTTTGGGATCCTGGGCCAGGCACTGCTCGATCAGCTCGATAACCGGCTGCTGCAGGCGCTGGGCGTGGCTGCGGGCTGCCTGCCAGGCTGCCGGCTTCCAGGCGACCGGTATCAGCTCGGGTGCCGTGCTGGCCAGGGCATTGTGCGCATCCACCACCTGGTCGGCGTAGGGCACATAGGGCTTGATGTCCAGCACCGGCGTACCGTCGAGCAGATCGATCCCGGAGATGTGCAATCTGCCCGGTTCCATGGCGTCCAGGCGTACCACGGACTGGCCGATCGGGTTGGGGCGGTGGGTTGACCGGCTGGCGAAGACACCGATTTTCTGGTTGCCACCCAGGCGCGGCGGCCTGACCCGCAGATGGGCAGGCCCGGAAGGCGCCGCGTGGAACACGAACAGCAGCCACAGGTGGCTGACCTGCTCGAGCCCCGCGGTGCTCTCTGGCTGATCGTAGGGGGGCAGCAGTTCCAGCACACCGCCGGCGGCCGGGGCCAGGCTGGGTTGCCGGGGAATGGCGAACTTCTCCTGGAAGCATGAACGCACAATAGCGACCGGCTCGAAGGTGTAGCCCACGGGTCAGCCCAGTGTCAGGGGCGGGATGGAGTCGGGATGGTCGGCTATCACGAAATGACTGCCGCCCTCTATCTCGATGACCTGCAGGTTCTCCGCCTGCTGCGCGCTGGCGCGCATCGCATCGCTGCGCAGAATCCGATCCTTGCCGGGCACCAGGATCGCGCCGCGTTTGACGTGCTGGTAGATCTCGCAGCGGGTGTTGTCCATCCATTGGGCCATGTCGCGCAGGTTGGCATCCATCGTCGAACAGTGGCGCGGGTTGAACGGCAAACCCATGATGAGCTCCCGTTTGCGCGTGTTGTCGAGGGGGCCCCACAGGGCGCGATTGCGAGCGGAGATGGGCTGTTGCTGCCACATGGGCAGAAAGAACGGCAGAAACCAGCGGGCGGTCGGTGGCAGCGGAGAATAGGGTTTGCCCTGGGGCAGAACCGGCGCCTCGAGTATCACCTCGGTGTTTTCAAACAGGGCCGGCTGCTGCCGGGCCGCTTCCAGCGTCACAGCGCCGCCACGGGAGTGGCCGTGCACGCGCACATTGCCGGTCGTCACGAGATTGCGCAGTGCCAGATTGAGGACCTCCGCATCGTAGGCTATCGATCCGGGTGCGGCCGCCGGTGTCTCGCTCCACGCCGGTACGGTGGGGCGGTAATCGAGCACGGGTACGTGGTAGTCGGCGCTGGTGATCAGGATCAGCTCAATGGCCGGATCGGCGTAGTGCTCGGTGAAATACAGGAAGTTTTCCATGAACCCGGGCATCACCACGACGCTGACTTTGGGGGCCTGGGCGCTAGTGCGCCTGGCAATGGTCGCCTGGCCGACGCTATACAGCTCTCCCTTGAAGGTGGTTGCCTGTTGTTGCGGGATTTCCCGTCTCAGCAGCCAGCGGCGCAGATAGACAACAACCAGTACAGCTAGCCCTAGAAAACCAATCAGCGATTCCATCTGAACAACTCCATCAGAACATCCGGCGCACCCGGGTCAAAACCCTAGCATAACGGATTGACTGTGACCGTGAGCCACCCGTGTGGGCGATAGCCAAGGGTTATTCGCCGTCGTAGACCCAGACCCGGTCGGCATCGAAGCGGTAACTGGCATCGGCCAGCTCGTTACTGGTCTGGTCGACCAGCAAGGTGCCCTGCATCCAGAAGGGTTCGTAGAGATCATCAATGGCGATACCGCTGGGGTAGTCCACCAGTATGATCTGGTTGGGTGGGGGTGGTGGGACGTGGATACAGGCGCCCGCATAGGGCACCAGGAAGAAGCGGGTGAACAGGCCGGCCGAATTGCTTTCCAGCGGCACCGGATAGCCGGCTATGCGCAGCGACTGGCCGTCGAGCTCGGACACCACACGGGTCGAGTACATGACCGCAGGCAGACTCTCGTCGCGCTGGCGTAGCCCGGAGGTAAAGTCGCCGGGCGCTTCCTCGGTGCCCTCATGGCCGATTTCAGGCATGTCCAGCATGGCCTGATAATCCTCCTCCGGCAGCAGATCGAGCCAGTCGACCGTACGCGGGGCAGCCTCGACTCCCAGTGACAGGGCCAGCAGCAGGTAGAGCCAGGGATAGCGCATGTTCGCTCCGCTCAGACGCCGATCAGCGCCTGCAATTCGGCAATGCGCGCATCCAGCGCCTGGTTGTCGACACAGCGCAGGGTGGCGTGGCCAACCTTGCGGCCGGCCTTGAACGCCTTGCCGTAGTGATGCAGATGACAATCGTCTATCGCGGTCACCTGCTCGATTGGTGGTACCTCACCGATGAAGTTCAGCATCGCACTCTCGCCTACCTTCGCCGTGGACCCCAGGGGCAGCCCGCTGATCGCGCGCAGGTGGTTCTCGAACTGGCTGCACCTGGCACCCTCGATCGTCCAGTGGCCGGAGTTGTGTACGCGGGGAGCAATTTCGTTGGCCTTCAGGCCGCCGTCCACTTCGAAGAACTCGAACGCCAGGACACCGACGTAATCAAGCTGCTGCAAAACCCGGCCGGCATACTCCTCGGCCAGGCCTTGCAGCGGATGTGCAGCGCTGGCCACCGACAGGCGCAGAATTCCCTTGTCGTGAACATTATGTACCAGCGGGTAAAAAGCCGTCTGGCCGTCGCGGCCGCGTACCGCTATCAGTGACACCTCGCCCTGAAAGGGCACGAAACCCTCCAGAATGCAGGGTACGCTGCCCAGCTCGGCAAAAGCGCCGCTCACGTCTTCGGCCTCGCGCAGCACCTTCTGTCCCTTGCCGTCGTAGCCCAGCGTCCGGGTTTTCATCACGGCGGGCAGACCGATCTGCGCGACGGCAGCGTCCAGGTCCTGCTGGGACTGGATATCGGCGAACTCGGGGGTGGGTATGCCCAGATCGCGGAACATGGATTTCTCAAACCAGCGGTCGCGGGCCACACGCAGGGACTCGGCGTTGGGGTAGACCGGCACGAACTGGGACAGGAACGCCACGGTCTCGGCGGGCACGCTTTCGAATTCGAAGGTCACCAGATCACATTCGTCGGCCAGCTGACGCAGGTGGTCACGGTCGCTGTAATCGGCCTGGATATGTTCACCCAGCGCCTGGGCACAGGCATCCGGTGCCGGATCGAGAAAGGCAAACTGCTGCCCCAGCGGAGTACCCGCCAATGCCAGCATGCGCCCCAGTTGGCCTCCGCCGATTACGCCGATCTTCATGGTAGTGTCCTCAGTTCTGACGGGGGTCGGGGTTGCCCAGCACCTTTTCGGTCTGCTGGGCCCGGAAGGCCTGCAGCGCCTGGTGGTACTGCGGATGCTTGGCGCCGAGTATGCTCGCCGACAGCAACGCCGCGTTGATCGCTCCGGCCTTGCCGATGGCCAGGGTCGCCACGGGCACGCCAGCGGGCATCTGCACGATGGACAGCAACGAGTCGACACCCGACAGCATCGAGGACTGAACCGGTACGCCGAGCACCGGCAGATGGGTCTTGGCGGCGCACATGCCAGGCAGGTGCGCGGCGCCACCGGCCCCGGCGATGATCACCTCGATGCCCCGATCAGCAGCCTGCTCGGCATACTCGAACAGCAGGTCCGGCGTGCGGTGGGCCGATACCACCTTCACCTCATGGGGGATGCCCAGCTGCTCGAGCATATCGGCCGTATGGCTCAAGGTGGACCAGTCTGACTGTGAGCCCATGATCACGCCAACCAATGCGGTCATCTATCGGTGCCTCGCTTTCTGTAGTGCCGTGCAGTGACGGCAAAAACCAACAAGCCACGGCAGAGAACTGGCGTGGCTTGGCGGAGCAGAACGGTTCCCGGCGGACGGGTGCGGCCTGCTGATTGTATGAAGCCGCGTAGTATAACCCGAATCGTCGGATATCAGAACTTCTGCGGGCGCAGAACCTCTACCTCGGACAGGAAACAGATCATGGCATAGTTATCGTAATAGCGTGCCTGCAGATGGTTCACGATCTGTTCTGCCCGTTCACGGCCACAGATGATCTCCAGGCGTATGTTGCCATCGTTGTCCCAGCCGGCGCTGCGCTTGCCACGAGTGCCGCTGCCACGGGCATCGGACAGGGTCCAGCCGGGGGCGCCGAGCTTCTCGAGATCCTTGATTACCCTGGCTTCCAGGGCCGCCTCACAGATCAGGGTGAGCAGAGTACGGGTTGACATGCTCATGGGAGCTCCTCAGGCGGCCAGCCATTGGGCCAGTGACAGATATAGGGGAATTCCCACCAGTATATTGAATGGGAAGGTGATGCCCAAGGACGCCGTCAGCGATAACGCCGGATTGGCTTCAGGCAGGGCCAGACGCATGGCCGCAGGTACCGCAATGTAGGAACCGCTGGCGGCCAGTGTAGCGAGGACGGTGACGCCACCCACCGACAACCCCAGGGCACTGCCCAGCAGCGCGCCGACCAGCGCACCGAACAACGGAAACAGCAGCGCGAACACCACCAGCCGAGGCCCGGAGGTACGCAGACTACCCATGTGCCGCGAGGCGATGAGTCCCATTTCCAGCAGAAAAAACGCCAACACCGGCTTGAACATGCTGGTGTAGAGCGGTTCCAGCGGCTTGATGGCCTCCTTGCCGGCCAGCATGCCGATGATCAGGCCGCCCAGCAGCAGCATGATGCTCTTGCCGAGGAAGACTTCATGGCTGAGGGCTTTCCAGTCCGTATCGCGGCTGACGCCCTTGGCCAGCAGAATGCCGACAATGATCGCCGGGACTTCGAGGACCGCGACGAACAGGGGCATGTAGCTCTCGAACAGGATATCCCGGGCGAGCAGGTAGGCGATGACCACGGCAAAGGTAGCCGCGCTCACCGAACCGTAGTGGGCGGCGATGCTCGCGGCGTCGACGCGTGGGAAGCGCAACAGACGCAGCAGGGGAAACGCCGCCAGGGGCAGGGCGATGCCCAGGGCAAATACCGCCAGGGTCTGCCCGAGCAGGGCCGGGCTCGCCTGCTCGGCAAGCTCGACCCCGCCATGCAGACCGATGGCCAGAAGCAGGATGATGGAGAGAGTGTCATACAGCCCAGGCGGAAGCTTGAGCTCGCTTTTCACCAGCCCGGCGATGAGGCCGAACACGAAAAACAGTACTACCGGATCAAAACCCATGCGTGCTCACCTTGCAGGAGAGCAGCTTCAAGCTTCAAGCTTCAAGCTGCAAGCGATCCGGAGTGGTGTGGGGCCTCAGTGCCCGTCAACGTTTCCGATCAATCTTGCGGCTTGCAGCTTGTGGCTTGCCGCTGCCCTTATTCTATCTCGACCAGGATCTCGCCCGGGTTGACGCGGTCACCCTTGGCCACGTTGACGGCCTTGACGGTGCCGCCAATGGCCGCCTGGATCTCGCTCTCCATCTTCATCGCCTCGCTCACGAGTACGGCCTGGCCTGCCTTGACGGTATCACCCACCGCGACCAGTACGTCAACGACGTTGCCCGGCATGCTGGTGGTCACATGTCCCGGCTGACTGGCCTGCTTGCGCTGGCTGCCGCCGCCGCTGCCGGCAAAGCTGTTCAACGGCTCGAACACCGCCTCTTCGGGCATGCCGTCCAGGCTCAGGTAGAAGTGCCGTTTGCCGTCGCCCTTGACGCTGACGCCGGTGATATCCACCCGGTAGGTTTCGCCGTGCACATCGATGATGAACTCGGTCGGGGCGCCATCTTCCACCATCGGTTTGCCGGGCGCACCGGACACGCCAGGTGCGGGCAGCAGTTCTTCCGGCTTGAGCGTGCCGGCGGCGCGTTCTTCCAGGAACTTGCGGCCCATGTCCGGGAACATCGCGTAGGTCAGCACGTCTTCTTCGCTCTGGGCCAGGCTGCCGACTTCCCTGCGCAGCTTGTCCATCTCCGGCTTGAGCAGATCCGCCGGACGCACGTCGATCACCTGCTCGTTGCCGATAGCGCGGCGCTGCAGGTCCGCGTCCACTTCACCCGGCGCCTGGCCGTAACGGCCCTGCAGGTACAGCTTCACTTCGTTGGTGATGGTCTTGTAGCGCTCTCCGGCGAGCACGTTGAACACCGCCTGGGTGCCAACGATCTGCGAGGTGGGCGTGACCAGCGGCGGGTAGCCCAGATCGGCGCGTACCCGCGGGATTTCCTCGAATACTTCCTGAATGCGGTTCAGCGCGTTCTGTTCCTTGAGCTGGTTGGCCAGGTTGGACATCATGCCGCCGGGCACCTGGTTGACCTGCACCCGGGTATCCACACCGGTGAACTCGCTCTCGAACTGGTGGTACTTCTTGCGCACCGCATGGAAATACAGGCCGATCTCCTGGATCAGCGCCAGATCCAGGCCGGTGTCGTAGGGCGTGCCACGCAGCGCAGCGACCATGGATTCGGTACCCGGATGGCTGGTACCCCAGGCCATGCTCGAGATCGCCGTGTCGATATGATCGGCGCCGGCTTCGATCGCCTTGATCTGGCACATCGCGGCCATGCCCGCGGTATCGTGGGAGTGGATGAACACCGGCAGATCCAGCTCTGCCTTCAACGCACTGACCAGTTCGGCGGTGGCAAAGGGCGTGAGCAGGCCGGCCATGTCCTTGATCGCAATCGAGTCGATACCCATCGCAGCCATGGCGTGGGCCTGGGCCACATAGCCCTTGACGTTATGCACCGGGCTGGTGGTGTAGGCCAGGGTGCCCTGGGCATGCTTGCCGGCATCCTTGACCGCCTTGATCGAGGTCTCGAGGTTGCGCACATCGTTCATCGCATCGAAGATACGGTAGACATCGATGCCGTTCTCTGCGGTTTTGGCGACAAACGCCTTCACCACGTCATCGCTGTAATGGCGGTAGCCGAGCAGGTTCTGGCCGCGCAGGAGCATCTGCAGACGGGTATTGGGCAGGGCTTCGCGCAGCTGGCGCAAACGTTCCCAGGGGTCTTCGCGCAGAAAGCGCACGCAGGCATCAAAAGTCGCACCGCCCCAGACCTCAAGGGACCAGTAACCCACCTGATCGAGCTTGTCGCAAATCGGCAGCATGTCCTCGGTGCGCATGCGGGTGGCCAGTATCGACTGGTGCGCATCGCGCAGGATGGTGTCGGTAACGGTGATCTTACGGTTGGTGCTCATGTTTTGTCTCCTGAAGAGCTAGAAGCTCAAAGCTTGAAGCTGGAAGTTGATGAGAGCGCGGACTGCTTCCAGCTTTCCGCTTCCAGCTTCTGGCTGCTGTTATAGTCCTGCGTGCGCGGCAATTGCGGTGGCGATCGCCAGGGCCAGTTCTTCGGGCTTGCGCTTGACCGAATAGCGGGTCAGCTCCGGATGGCTTTCAACAAAGCTGGTATCGAACACGCCGCTGCGGAATTCGGGGTTGGCGAGAATTTCCGAATAATAGGCGGCGGTGGTCTTGACCCCCTGCAGACGCATGTCATCCAGCGCACGCAGGCCACGGTCCAGCGCTTCCTCCCAGGTCAGTGCCCAGACGATCAGCTTCAGGCACATGGAGTCGTAATAGGGCGGAATGCTGTAACCGGTGTAGATCGCGGTATCCACGCGTACGCCCGGGCCACCCGGGGCGTAGTAGCGGGTGATCTTGCCGAAGGAGGGTAGAAAGTCGTTCTTCGGATCCTCGGCATTGATGCGGAACTGGATGGCAAAGCCGCGATGCTGGATGTCCTCCTGCTTGACCGACAGGGGCAGGCCCGAAGCAATGCGGATCTGCTCGCGCACGATGTCGATACCGGTGATCTGCTCGGTAATGGTGTGCTCGACCTGCACGCGAGTGTTCATTTCCATGAAGTACACCTCGCCGTCGGCGAGCAGGAACTCCACGGTACCGGCGTTCTCGTAACCCACCGCCTGCGCGGCCTTGACCGCCAGATCACCGATATAGGCGCGCTGCTCGGGGGTCAGCTGCGGGCTGGGGGCAATCTCGATCAGCTTCTGGTTACGGCGCTGGATCGAGCAGTCGCGCTCGAACAGATGCACGGTATTGCCGTGGCTGTCGGCAAGAATCTGCGCCTCGATATGCTTGGGATTGACGATGCACTTTTCCAGGAATACATCGGCAGAGCCGAATGCCTTGGTCGCCTCGGAAATTACCCGGGGCCAGGCCTGCTCCAGTTCTGCCTGGCTGTTGCAGCGACGGATGCCGCGACCGCCACCGCCGGAGGTAGCCTTGAGCATGACCGGGTAGCCGACGCGATCGGCTTCCTTCAGGGCTTCCTGCAGATCGGCCAGGTTGCCCTCGGTACCGGGTGTGACCGGCACGCCGGCCTTGATCATGCTGCGCCGCGCTTCGGTCTTGTCACCCATGCCGCGGATGACAGACGCCGCCGGGCCGATGAACTTGATCCCACGCTCGCTGCAGATTTCCGCCAGCTCGGCGTTCTCGGACAGAAAGCCGTACCCGGGGTGCAGCGCATCGCAACCGGTTTCCACTGCCAGGTTGACCAGTTGGCGGGCGTTCAGATAGCCGGCCAGGGGGTCGCTACCCAGGTTGTAGGCTTCGTCAGCGCGCTTGACGTGCAAGGCGTAGCGATCCGCCTCGGAATAGATAGCCACCGAGCGTATGCCCATCTCGGCGCAGGCGCGCACGATGCGAACGGCAATTTCGCCACGGTTGGCTATGAGAATTTTCTTGATCACGTCCTGCTTCCTCCTGGTGGTGACCGGATGCAGGCAAATTACGCCAGAGCCGACCACAAGAGAAATGAATAATAGTTGCATTATCCATTAGTAATTACTTATACATGCATGATTCATGGGTATCTCAAGGGTAGTTCAGGATGCGCAAAACACTCTTGCGGATGACGCTGCGCCAGTTGCAGGTCTTCCGCGCCGTTTGCAGTTGTCAGTCTTTCAGTCGGGCAGCCGAGGAAATGGCCTTGACCCAGTCTGCGGTCAGTCAGCAGATCCGCCAGTTGGAGGAGCAGGTGGAGCAGCCGCTGTTCGAATATGTTGGCCGCAAGCTCTATCTGACGGAAGCGGCCACCAGCCTGCTGGCAGCCAGCGAAGACATTTTCGCCCGGCTGGAAAGTCTCGACATGAGCCAGTCGACCTTGCAGGGCAGTTTGCAGGGCGAGTTGCGCCTGGCGGTGGTCAGCAGTATCCAGTATCTGACGCCCCATCTGCTGGCGGCGTTCCGCGAACGCTATCCGGAGGTTTCCTTTCGGCTCGAGATCGCCACCCGTGGTCAGGTGATCCAGCGCTTGCGCGACAACCTGGATGATGTGGTGCTGATGGGGCTGGTGCCTGAAGATCGGGCGCTGGAGTTTTTTCCGTTTCTGAACAATCCGATTATCGCGGTAGCGAATGCGGACCATCCGCTGGCAAGGCACGCCACGCCAGCCCTGGTCGAACTGGAAAACGTGACGGTATTGCAACGCGAGCCCGGCTCGGGCACGCGCAAGGCCAGTGACGACTTCTTGCAGGAGCGGCGCGTGCACTTGCAGCGGCCCATGCAACTGGGCTCAAGCGAAAGCCTGATCCAGGGTGCCGTCGCCGGGCTGGGCGTGGCCATGGTGTCGGCGCACGCGGCGTCACCGTTCCTGCGCAATGGGCAACTGGTCCAGCTGGGATTCGCCGAACTGCCGCTGTATCGCAGCTGGTGCGCCGTGCATGCCCGGGGCAAGCGCCTGAGCCCGGTCGCACTGGCCTTTCTCGAATTCCTGCGCGCGGAGCGTGCGCAGATCCGCCAGCTGGCCGAACGGTTCAGCGCATGAACTGGACAGGCTAGTGCAACCAGATACCCGGTCGCCGCGGGGTGCTGATATCCGGAAAGTCACAGACCTCGGCGTGTAGCGCCTGACTTTCGCGGTACTCCTCGATGGCCCGGCGATAGGCCATGCGCTTGCGATCTTCCTTCTGGCGACGCTGCTTGCGGGCTGAGGTGGTGCCGTCTTCAAAATCTGCATCAAAGGCCATTTTCAGGTCTCCACGGGCTGGGTGTCTGCTTAACCTGCCCGGGTCCTGTGACGGCCCAATGACAAACATATGAATCCTGCTTGAAGCCCACTGCACAAAGCTTTCTCGGCTCGATCCGGTTTCGGGTTTCGGCCCTTGTGGGTCAGTCAGCTGGGAGTGGCGCTCAGGACAGCTGCAGCGACCCCGTGAATTCGCTCGCTTCGATTTCACGGGCCGGATAATGGCGGATGGAGAGCCGCGACTGCCAGTTACCCTGGTTATCCAGTTCGCAATCCTCCTCGCTGTCGAAGTGCACGTTCACTTCGATGCTGTCGACCTGCATGCGGGCCTCGCGCAGCGCGGTGGCCGTCAGCTGATAGAGTAGTCTGGCGCCCCCACTCTCCAGCGCGTTCGCCAGGTTGGCCCGGTCATCGAATATCCAGACCACGTGGATACCGGCCGGGTCCAGGTAGCCCTCTGCCAGGGGCACCAGTGTGACCAGCCCGGGGACTTCAGGCCGAGCGATATCCAGGGTGCGCTTGAGCGCAGCGATCAGACGATCAGCGGTCTCCTGCTGTTCGGAATGCATTGGTAGATCCTCAAACAGGCTGTGCCGATGGGCACAGCTACTCTCATGCTTCGCGTACATGGCGTTCGAGCTGCTCCTGACGTTCCTTGGCTTCAATGCTCAGCGTCGCGGTAGGACGCAGCATCAGTCGTCTCAGGCCGATTGGATCGCCACTCTCCTCGCACCAGCCGTATTCGCCGCGGGCGATACGATCAAGCGCGTGATCGATCTTGTCGAGCAGGCGTTTCTCGCGTTCGAGCATATTGAGCTGCGACTGGCGCTGCTCTTCCGCGCTGCCCACATCCGCCGGATCGGTGGGCATTTCGTAGTCGCGCAGACCTTGGAAGTCGCGATCGATCCGCTCGCGCAGCTCTTCGCGCTCATCGGTCAACAACTGACGGAAGAATGCCAGCTGCGCCTCGTTCATATACTCTTCGTCCGGCTGGGCGAGTATCTGTTCCTTGGTAAGTAAGGGTGTCCCCATGATTGCGGCCTGTGTTGTTCAATGGCCTAATTCAGAGCGCGGCGCCGAGCAAAAAGTTCCACGGGCACCCGTCCCCGAGGACGTGCGCCGCCGGCAGCGGATTGGCAGGCGACGCTTGGCGGCTCACCGCCGTACCACACACCGGGCACTGGGCGCGGGACAACGACATGGAGAAGCAGTTTGAAGGAACAACGTGGCACGCTACAGAGCTGGGATGACAGCAAGGGTTTCGGGTTTATTCAGCCGGAGGGCGGAGGCGAAAGGCTGTTTGTGCATATCTCGGTGATGCGTGGCGACGCGCGACCGGTCCAGGGTGCTACCGTCATGTACCTCAGCGGCACGGACGACAAGGGGCGCCCGCGGGCAACACACATGCGTGGTGACGCATTGAGTATCGACCATGCCTCGATCCGACAGAAACCCCGGCCAGCGGGGCCGCGCACCACGGAGCGGCCGTCGCGGCCTGCGCCAGCCAGATCACGGGCTGTCGAGCGGCCGCGCAAGCCCCGGATCCAGAACCTCTGGCTCAAGCTGTGCATCTGGAGCCTGGTGTGCGTCCTGCCCCTGCTGGGGTCACTCGAGCTGTATCGTGCCCTGGGCTGGTGGTGGCCGTTGGCCGCATATGCCGGGGTCAGCGTGCTGAGCTATCTGCTGTACCGTGCGGACAAGCAAAGCGCACGGGAAGGGTCCCAGCGCACCCCGGAGAACATGCTGCACCTGACCGAACTGCTCGGCGGCTGGCCCGGGGCGCTGATTGCCCAGCAGCGGTTCAGACACAAGACTCGCAAACTGTCCTATCAGCTGGTTTTCTGGCTGATTGTCGCTGCCCATCAGCTGTTCTGGGCAGACAGACTGTTGCTCGATGGCCGTTATCTGGGCCACCTGCTGGCTGGCTGACCCTTATACGGCCACACCCAGCTCGCGCAGGTAGTCGTCATAGGTGCCGTTGAAGTCGGTCACGCCGTTTTCGTTCAGCTCGATGATGCGCGTGGCCAGGCTGGAGACGAACTCGCGGTCGTGGCTGACGAAGATCAGCGTGCCGGGGTAGTTTTCCAGCGCCAGGTTCAGGGCCTCGATCGACTCCATGTCCAGGTGGTTGGTCGGTTCGTCCATGATCATCACGTTGGCTTTCTGCAGGATCAGCTTGCCGAACAGCATGCGGCCCTGCTCACCACCGGAGATGACCTTGACCGACTTCAGGATGTCATCGTTGGAAAGCAGCATGCGGCCCAGGGTGCCGCGCACCAGCTGTTCGCCGCCGGTGG
>JAESUC010000171.1 GCA_016763285.1 Pseudomonas sp. | reverse complement strand
TTACAGTTCCGTTATGAGCAAAGACAAACAACCGATATATCGAGTGATCTTCCTCAATCAGGGGCAGGTCTTCGAGCTGTATGCGCGCAACATCTTCCAGAGCGATCTCTGGGGCTTTCTCGAGATTGAAGAGCTGTTGTTCGGTGAGCGCTCGCAGCTGCTGGTCGATCCGGCGGAGGAGAAGCTCAAGACCCAGTTCGAGGGCGTCGAGCGCAGCTTCATACCCTTGCAGTCCATCGTACGCATTGACGAGGTGGAGCGCATAGGCCAGGCGAAGATCAGCGAGGCCAAGGGCGGTGGTAACGTGATGAACTTTCCGATGCCGCCGCCCAACTGATCAAGCTTCAGGGTTCGGGTGAATCCGAGCCTGGGACGCTCGGACCCATTGGAGGTGCTGGCTGATTCTGCAGGTTTTGCAGTTGTTCTTCCCGCAGTTGCGTCAGATAGCTGCGAAACAGGGTACCCAGTACCTGGGTGGCGACCGCCAGCTCCTCTTCATTCATCTGCAGCGCAATGCGGTCACTGGCATCCATGGCCGCCTCCTCTCCATTGACGGCAGCCATTTTTAGTATGATGTAGGCCTGCGGCAGGTTGCGCGTCACGCCTTCGCCCTGAAAGTGCATCAGCCCGAGCTGGTACTGGGCGCGGGGATGGCCCTGGATCGAGGCCTGCTCGAACCATTCAAGCGCCATGTCGATATCGCGCTCCACCCGCTCGCCCTGGTAGAAAAACTCGCCCATTTCATACTGCGCTTGCAGGTCTCCCGCTTCCGCCACTTCACGGCACGCCGCCAGGGCCAGATCGAGACTTTCGTCATCGACCCGATTGAGTGCACAGCGTTCGTCCGTGCTGATCAACAGCGGGTTGCCGCTCTGTTCCTGGGCCAGCAACGCCGGGCTGGCGAGCAGGGCAAGAAGACAGACCGTTAACGGACGTGCTGGCAGGGTGATCATCATGATTGTGGGGGCGTCTCCGGTCCGGTCGGGTGGTCTTCGCCATTGTGCGCCTGTTGGGCGAGTACGCCAACTGCCAGGCCGGCAGCGATAAACCCGGGTATCAGCCAGCTGGCCCGTGCAGAGGCGTCCAGCAGACTCAGTAGTGGCAAGGATCCCGTCAGCCCGGCGAGCAGGGCAGGGGCCAGGGTACAGACGATGGCCGCGAGGCAGAGAATACCCACACGGCGGTCACGGCCGATATTGAGCAGCCCGCTGACGCCCAGTGCGGCAGCACCCGCGAGAGTGACCAGCCAGAGATAGCCGCTCTGCCAGTCCAGGTACCGCGAGAGCTCGTAGAAGGCCAGGATGCCGAGGATGATTCGGCTCCATATGATCGGCTTCCAGTGCCAGCCACTGGCCAGATACAGGCTCGCAAGCCCGAGCAATGGCAGGCTCATGTGTTGTGCAGCCAACCCCATGATCCGCTGGGCATGCTCGACGGGTTTGCTCACCAGGTCCCAATGGACCAGGGCCAGAGGAAATGCAGTGCTGGCCACCAGTGCCAATGCCACCAGGCTGGCAGTTATTGCTCCGCGCGCGCCTTCCCGTCGATCTGCTCGGCGTTGCCACAGCCAGAAACACAGCCATATCGCGGAGCCTGCCAGCACGGCGTAGACGAACGCGGTCATAGGGCGGCGAACGCCTTTTCAGCCGCATCCAGGGTCAGCTGCAGCTCGGTCTCGCCGTGGGCGATCGAGGTAAAGCCCGCTTCGAACGCGCTGGGCGCCAGGTAGACCCCGCCCGCCAGCATCAGGTGGAAGAATCGCTTGAAGCGTTCCACATCCCCCGCCATTACATCGTCGAAGGTCTGGATATCGTCCGCACCGGAGAAATACAGGCCGAACATGCCGCCGGCCTGGGTCGTGACGAAGGGGACGGAGGCGGCGTCGGCACGTTCCTGCAGGCCGGCGAGCATGCGGCTGGTGTAGCCACTGAGTTCGTCATGGAAGCCCGGACGCTTCAGTAGTTTGAGCGTGGTCAGGCCGGCCGCCATGGCCAGCGGATTTCCCGACAGGGTACCGGCCTGGTAGACCGGCCCCATGGGGGCGATCACCTCCATGATGGCCCGCTTGCCACCAAAGCAGCCGACCGGCATGCCGCCGCCAATGATCTTGCCGAAGGTGGTCAGGTCCGGTGTCACGCCATAGTAGGCCTGGGCGCCACCGAGGGCCACGCGAAAACCGGTCATGACTTCGTCAAAGATCAGCACCACGCCGTGTTCATCGCACAGGCGGCGCAGGCCTTCGAGAAAGCCCGGTACCGGCGGTACACAGTTCATGTTGCCGGCTACCGGCTCGACGATGATGCAGGCAACGCTGCTGCCGACTTCACCGAGCATGGTCTCGACCGCGGCGATGTCGTTGAACGGCAGGGTCAGGGTGTGTTTGGCAAAATCAGCCGGTACGCCAGCCGAACTGGGCACGCCCTGGGTCAGGGCGCCGGAACCGGCCTTGACCAGCAGGCTGTCCGAGTGACCGTGGTAGCACCCCTCGAACTTGATGATATTGTCCCGGCCGGTGTAGCCGCGGGCCAGGCGAATGGCGCTCATGGTCGCTTCGGTGCCGGAACTGGTCATGCGCACCATCTCCATGGAGGGTACGAGGCTGCACACCAGGTCGGCCATCTCGGTTTCCATGGCGGTGGGCGCCCCGAAGGACAGGCCGTGCTGCAGCTGTTCGCGCACGGCGTCGAGTACCGCCGGATGGCTGTGGCCCAGAATCATCGGGCCCCAGGAGCCGACATAGTCAACGTAGCGTCGATCGTCCTCGTCGACCACATAGGCGCCCTCGGCATGCTTGAAAAAGAGGGGTGTGCCGCCGACGCTCTTGAACGCACGCACCGGCGAGTTCACTCCGCCGGGAATGTGTTTCTGGGCATGGGCAAAGAGGGTTTCGGAACGGGACATGGAAAATCCTTCAGTTTGTCTGGAAGAGTTCGGTAAAGCCGCGGGCGCGGCGCTCGACTTCGCTGGCACTCGGCGCCGCGAAGAGGCCGTTGACCACGGCGAGCATGTTGGCTCCGGCGCCAATCAGCTGCGGTGCGTTGTGCAGGGTGACGCCACCGATAGCCACGATAGGCAGGCTGAAACGCCGGCGCGCCTGCTCCAGAAGTACCGGTGTTGCCTGCGGCGCGCCGGGTTTGGTGACCGACTGGAAAAAACGACCAAAGGCAATGTAGCTCGCCCCGGCTGCTTCGGCCTGTTCAGCGAATGCCAGTTCGGCGTGACAGGTCGCGCCGATAATCGCGCCGGCCCCCAGGTGCTGGCGCGCTTCGCGCAGGCAACCGTCATCGCGACCCAGATGCACCCCTACTCCGAGCTCTGCAGCCAGGGGCAGGTCATCATTGATGATCAGTGTTGCCCCGTAGTAATGGCACAGACTCTTGAGTCGCGTTGCTTCGTCCAGGCGGCGGGCCGGGTCAGCGGACTTGTCGCGATACTGCACGATGCGCGCCCCGCCAGCGAGTGCAGCGTCGACCCAGGGCAGCAGTCTGCCCTCGGCAAGCAGGTGATCGTCGGTAATTGCATAGAGGCCGCGGAGTTGTCCGCTCATGAACAGAAATCCAGCGGTAGCCGGCGCGGAACGTACTGACCGATACCGGGCTGCTCGGCATCACGCAATGTGCGCCAGGTGTAGTCCAGGGCCGAGCGCACGGCGCTGACCAGTTCCTCGCCCAGTGCCAGGCGGCCGGCCAGAGCACTGGCCAGTGTGCAGCCCGAGCCATGGTAGTGGCCGGGCAAGCGCTGACAGGTGAAGCTGTGCTGACTGCCATCGCGGGAATAGAGTCGATTGTGGATCTCACTCTCGTCGCCATGGCCGCCGGTGATCAGCAGATGGCGGCAGTAGGGCAGCAATCGGGCGGCGCACTCGTCCGCCGTGCCCTCGGGCAGCTCAGCAAGAATGCGTGCTTCGGGCAGATTGGGTGTGGCGATCAGTGCGATTGGCAGCAGTTGCTCACGCAGGGCAAAGGCGACATCATCCTTGCCCAGGGAGCCGCCACCACCGGCGCGCAGCACCGGATCACAGACCAATGGCAGCTCGGGATGATCCTGCATCAGCTCGATCACGGTTTCGACCATGCTGATATTGCCCAGCATGCCGAGCTTGACGGCCGATACCGGCATGTCACTGAGTACGGCATTGGCCTGGGCCAGCACCCATTCGCGATCGAGCACACGAAAATCCGTGACATCCACGGTGTTCTGTACGGTAAGGGCCGTAACGGTGGGCGCCGCATGGCAGCCCTGGGCCAGCAGGGCTTCGATGTCGGCCTGCAGACCAGCACCGCCGCTGGGATCATGGCCGGAAAGACAGAGGACGACAGGGCGGAAAGGGGGTAGTGTTTTCATGGTCTAAGCTTATCATCAAGCTTCGGTCGCCGGCAGGGGCGAGCGCCGGCTTTTGCGCCGGCAAATCATCTCTGGACGTATCCGTGATTCCATCGGCCCGGCACGTGGGCCAACCAAACACAATAATATGGAGCAGTTCATGCGAGCGATAGACCAGTGGTTCGAGCAGTATGGAGAGAGCCACCAGAATCCGATAAACAAGGTGTTGCACTGGATCTGCGTGCCTTTGATCACGTTCAGTGTGCTGGGTATTCTCTGGGCGATTCACCCCTGGGTGGCGCTTATCGCAGTGGCCGCGGCAATGGCGTTCTATACCATGCTGTCCTGGCGCATAGCCGCCGTCATGCTGGTGGCAAGTCTGCTGATGCTGTTGATTCTGTGGAACATGAATGCCGTCTTCTGGCCCAGCGTTGCGATCTTCGTGCTGGCCTGGATCGGCCAGTTTATCGGTCACCATGTGGAGGGGAAGAAGCCCTCCTTCTTCAAGGATCTGCAGTTTCTGTTGATCGGCCCCATCTGGCTGATCGGAGCGCTGTTCCGCACCCTGGGCTTGCGTTACTGATACCGGCC
>JAESUC010000170.1 GCA_016763285.1 Pseudomonas sp. | reverse complement strand
TGATCCCGCCCTGCGAAGCGCTGAACGAGAAACTGACATGGTTGAAAATCAAGAACTCCGTAAAGCCGGCCTGAAAGTAACCCTGCCGCGCGTCAAGATCCTGCAGATGCTGGACAACTCACCGGAACGCCACCTGAGCGCTGAAGACGTATACAAGGCGTTGATGGAGGCTGGCGAAGATGTCGGGCTGGCAACAGTTTACCGAGTCCTGACCCAGTTCGAGACTGCCGGGCTGGTTGAGCGCCACAACTTCGACGGCGGCCATGCGGTATTCGAGCTGGCCGACACCGAGCATCACGACCATATGGTCTGCGTCGACACCGGTGAAGTGGTGGAGTTTTTCGATGCCGAGATCGAGCGTCGTCAGAAAGAAATCGTGAAAGAGCACGGTTTCGAACTGGTCGATCACAACCTGGTTTTGTATGTGAAAAAAACCAAGTAATACTCGAAGTCAGGTTCAACTGAACCGACAAAAAAGCCAGGCACCGAGCCTGGCTTTTTTATTGGCGGGTGGTTGCCGCTACTGCGCGACCGACATCAGCTTGCGCGCGTGGGCCAGGGACTCGTCGGTCATATCCACGCCGCCGAGCATGCGCGCGATTTCCTGGATGCGGCCGTCCTGGCTGAGCTGATCAATCCGTGTGCTGGTTGATTCGTCCGTCTGCTCCTTGCGCACGAACAAATGCTGATGCCCGTGCGCCGCTACCTGGGGCAAGTGCGTCACGGTCAGAACCTGCCCGTTGCTGCCAAGCTTGCGCAACATGCTGCCGACGATCTCCGCAGTCGGCCCGCCAATGCCGACGTCTACTTCGTCGAACACCAGTGTGGGTACACGGGAGGTCTGCACAGTGGTGACCTGAATGCCCAGGCTGATGCGCGAGAGCTCGCCACCCGAGGCGACCTTGGCCAGCGGCTTGACCGGCTGGCCGGGGTTGGCGCTGACCAACAGTTCCACGGCTTCCTGCCCATGGGGCATGATCGCGTCATGCTCATGGGGCTGCAGCTGGACCTTGACCTGACCGCCGGGCATGCCCAGTTGCTGGATCTGTTTGGTGACTTCTTCGCCCAGGCGCACCGCGGCGGTGGCACGGGCGGCACTGAGTTCCTGCGCCAGTTGCCGGTAGTGCTCGCGGAAGGCTTCAAGCTCTTCGGCCAGCCGTTCGGCGTCCATGTCCTGTTGCTGCATGCTTTCCAGTTCGTCGATCAGGCGTTGTTGCAGGGCGGGGAGTTCATCGGGATTGACCCGGTGTTTGCGCGCCAGGTCGTGGATCACGCCCAGGCGCTCTTCGACCTGCTGCTGGCGCTCGGGATCGGCCTCGAAATGATCCAGGTAGCGGGTCAGCTCGCCTACCGCTTCCTCTATCTGGATCTGCGCGCTGGCGAGCATGCCGTTGGCTTCATCCAGGCTGTGGTGGTTGTTCTTGAACGCGGCCAGGCGCTGCTGGCTGGCAGTCAGGGCCTGCAGCACGCTGCCGCTGTCATTCTCGCTGCACAGGTTGATGACCTGCTGGCACGACTGCATGATCTGCTCGGCATTGGCCAGTTGGCGCTGGTCGTTCTCCAGCTCTTCGATTTCGCCTTCCTGCAGGCTGAGGTTATCCAGCTCTTCGAGCTGATAGGTCAGCAGTTGCAGGCGTGAGCTTTGTTCGTCGCCTTGCTGGCTGGCCTGTTGCAGCGCCTGCTCGGTCTGCTTGCATCGCTGGGCGGCCAATTGCACCTGGCGCGCCAGTTCTCGGCTGCCGGCGTAATCATCCAGCAGGCGTCGATGCGTATCGGGTTTCAGGAGCGACTGGTGCTCATGCTGGCTATGAATGTCGATCAGCATGCCGCCGAGGGCCTTCAGGTCCTGCTGGGGGCAGGGGCTGCCGTTGATGTAGCCACGGGACCGGCCTTCGGCGGTGATCACCCGGCGCAGTATCACCTGCTGGTCGTCGCTGGCCAGGTCGCGCTCTGCCAGCCAGGCGCTGGCTTCGGGGATCTGGCTGATATCGAAGGTGGCGAGAATGTCGGCCTTGTCGGTGCCAGGGCGCACGGCGCCGCTGTCGGCCCGGTCGCCCAGGGTCAGCGCCAGAGCGTCCAGCATGATCGACTTGCCGGCGCCGGTCTCGCCGGTTATGGCCGTCATACCACCGCCGATCTCCAGTTCGAGGTGATCAACGATGGCGTAATTGTTCACCGCCAGATGTACCAGCATGCTTGCACTCCCCGCCGATTTGGTCTGGTTATTTATACAGTAGTTTGCGTGACTTCGACAAGTGTCGTGCCAAGTTGCTGTTGCGCGCCCTTGAAGCTGCCTTGAAAGACCCCATATAAGGTGCTGATACCAGTCAACGGGCGTTCGAGCGCCCCGAAGTGAGAACAGGAGACACAGATGGCAGACGAACACAGGCAGGATCCGACAGGCCCCGAAGAGACCGAAGAAGCGCTCTCCCCAGAGGCACCCGAGGATCTGGCTGCGCGGGTCGGCGTCCTCGAAGAGGAGCTGGCTGCGGCCAAGGATCAGGCTCTCAGAGCGGCTGCAGACGTGCAGAATGCCCGTCGCCGTGCCGAGCAGGAAGTCGAGAAGGCGCACAAGTTCGCGCTCGAGCGCTTCGCCAACGACCTGCTGCCGGTGCTCGAAAGCCTGGAACGCGGTGTCGAGCTGGCCGATCCCGATGATCAGGCAATCAAGCCGATGCGCGAGGGCATGGAGCTGACATTGAAGATGTTCAGTGAAACCCTGGCGCGTTTCCAGATCGTTGCGGTCGACCCCCACGGCGAGCCCTTCAACCCTGACCTGCACCAGGCCATGGCCATGGAGGAGCGCGACAACGTCGAGCCCAATACGGTCATCCGGGTATTCCAGAAAGGCTACACCCTGAGCGGACGCCTGTTGCGCCCGGCGATGGTCGTGGTGAGCAAGACCCCCACTGATCGTCCGGACTCACCGTCGATTGACGAACAGGCTTGAAATTGATTCCAGCGCCCCCATCAAGGGTGCATAGACAGACCAACCCCTGCCGCCGGTGAACCGCGGCAAGCTGAATCGGAGACTTATATATGGGCAAGATTATCGGTATCGACCTCGGCACCACCAACTCCTGCGTAGCAGTGATGGAAAATGGTGTCGCCAAGGTCATCGAGAACGCAGAGGGCGCACGTACCACTCCCTCTATCGTGGCATACACCAATGACGGCGAGACCCTGGTCGGCCAGTCGGCCAAGCGCCAGTCGGTGACCAACCCGCAGAACACACTGAACGCGGTCAAGCGTCTGATCGGCCGTCGTTTCGAGGAAGGCGTTGTCCAGAAGGACATCAAGCTGGTTCCCTACAAGATTATCAAGGCCGACAACGGTGACGCCTGGGTGGAAGTGAAGGGCGAAAAGATCGCGCCTCCGCAGATTTCCGCCGAAGTGCTGAAGAAGATGAAGAAGACCGCCGAAGACTACCTCGGCGAGAAGGTTACCGAAGCGGTCATCACCGTGCCGGCCTACTTCAACGACAGCCAGCGTCAGGCTACCAAGGATGCCGGTCGTATTGCCGGTCTGGACGTCAAGCGGATCATCAACGAGCCGACTGCCGCTGCACTGGCCTACGGCATGGACAAGTCCCGTGGCGACTCCACCATCGTCGTATACGACCTGGGTGGCGGTACCTTCGACGTGTCCGTGATCGAGATCGCCGAAGTCGACGGCGAGCATCAGTTCGAAGTGCTGGCCACCAACGGGGACACCTTCCTCGGCGGTGAAGACTTCGACATGCGCGT
>JAESUC010000169.1 GCA_016763285.1 Pseudomonas sp. | reverse complement strand
GGGTCATCCGTTGCGGGCCAGGCGTCTGACATAGCCTGCTCCGCGCCACCGGTCCAGCCACAGCAGATCATCCGCCCCCTCCGGCTGGCGGTACTCCGCGCCAATCCAGCCCCGGTAGTTGCTCGCTTCAAGCGCCGCGAAGGCCGCAGCAAAATCGATGCTGCCGGTACCCGGGGCACCGCGACCCGGCGAATCGGCAAACTGGACGTGACCGATACGCTCACCCAGGTGCGCTATTGCCCAGGGCAATGGCTCGCCCATCTGCTGCATGTGGTAGAAGTCCAGCTGTGCCGACAGATTCGGATGATCGACACGCTCAAGCATGGCTGACAATTCAGACGCCGTGGCCAGCAGGAACCCTGGCATATCGATCCGGTTGATCGCCTCACAGACGACCCCTACCCCCAACTCGGCAAAGGCACTGGCGGCAGCTGCCAGATTATCTGCGAGAGTATCCAGGGCCGCCTCACGAGAGGTCCCCTCGAGCAGACGGCCCGGTAGCACATTGACGCGCTGTGGTCGGGCAATCCTGGCGTAGGCCAGCGCGTCCCGCAGGGCCCGGTCAAAATGCACTTCACGTCCCGGCACCCCGGCAAGCCCCGCACCACCCTCAAGCAGATCCCCGGCGGGCACGTTACATAGCGCCAGGGGCATCCGGGCATCGTCGAGGGCCGCACGGAGAACCTGCGGTGGCACTGCGTAGGGAAACTGGATCTCGACGCCGTCAAATCCTGCCTGCCCAGCCGCCCTGACCCGCTCGAGCATGGGCAAGTGGGTAAAAAGCATGGACAGATTGGCGGACAGTAACCATGGCATGACGGAAGATCCTCGCTGGACGATACCGGCAATGATAAGCCCTGGCGCCTACAGGCGCCAAAGGCAGCCGCCTGCGCGTGCCCATGCTACAATCGCGCCACGCCCCGGCCGGACTCGACATCCGGGTGGGAGTCTTCCGCTATTGAACCGGAGAAATACATGTCGATCTCGAAACGTCCGCTGGCCGTCATGGCTGGTCTGTGTCTGTCTGTTGCCACTCTTTTTGCCGCAGCGCCCGTCGCCGCCGAAACCACCACCCTGCGCGTCTCTGCGATTCCCGACGAAGCGCCCACCGAATTGCTGCGCAAATTCGAGCCCCTGGGCGAGTACCTGGAACAGGAGCTGGGCATGCCGGTGACTTTCCAGCCGGTTTCCGATTACGCCGGTGTGGTCGAAGCACTCGGTTCCGGGCGCCTGGACCTGGCCTGGCTCGGCGGCTTTACCTTTGTGCAGGCGCACCTGCGCAGTGGCGATGCCATCCCGGTCGTCCAGCGTGAACAGGACGCGGTGTTCACCAGCACCTTCATCACCGCCGACCCGGACGTGAAGGAACACGCAGACCTTGAAGGCAAGAGTTTTGCCTTCGGCTCGGTCTCTTCGACCTCCGGCCATCTGATGCCGCGTTATTTCATGCAGCAGGAAGGTATCGATGCTGACGCCTTCTTCAGCCGCATTGCCTTTTCCGGTGCCCACGACGCCACAGCGGCCTGGGTCGAGTCCGGCCGCGTGGATGCAGGCGTACTGAACGCCTCTGTCTGGGACAAGCTGGTTGCCGAAGGCAAGGTCGATACCGACAAGGTCCGGGTCTATCAACGTACGCCGACCTATTTCGATTACAACTGGACTGTCCGCGGTGACCTTGAGCCGGAGCTGGTAGAAAAAATCCGCCAGGCGTTTCTCAAGCTCGATCCCGAGAACCCCGAGCACAAGGCCATTCTCGATCTGCAGCGCGCCAGCCGCTTTATCGAAACCAGCCCCGAAAACTATGAAGGCATCGAGCAGGCAGCGCGCGCTGCCGGCCTGCTGCAGTAGTCGTGGGTGTCGTACTCGAAGGCGTGGGGCTGACCCACGCCGGCGGTGCGCCAGCATTGCAGGACATCGACCTGCGCATTGAAGCCGGTGAGCGCGTCGCCATCATCGGCTCCTCCGGTGCGGGCAAGACCACCCTGTTGCGTCTGCTCGCCACCGGCCTGATGCCTTCCAGTGGGCAACTGGTACTGTTTGATCAGGCGCCGGCCCAGCTACGCCCGCGGGCGTTGCAAAGACTGCGCAGCCGTATCGGTCTTATCCACCAGAGCCCACCGATACCGCCGCGCCAGCGGGTAGTGACCGCGGTGCAGGCCGGCCGCCTGGGCCAATGGTCACTGGCCCGGGCGCTCTTGTCGCTCTGTTATCCCACGGATATCGAGGGCGTCGAGCAGGTGCTGGCGCCGCTGGATCTTACCGACAAGCTGTTCAGCCGATGTGATCAGCTTTCCGGGGGTCAGCTTCAGCGCGTGGGTATTGCCCGCGTGCTGTACCAGCGGGCCGAACTGGTACTGGCTGACGAACCCGTGGCCGCCATGGACCCGCTGCTGGCCGATCATACGGTAGCGCTGCTCAACCGCTTGGCGGCGGAGCGGCGGGTAACACTGGTCGCCAGCCTGCATGCAGTGGATCTGGCATTGAAGCACTTTCCCCGGGTGATCGGCCTGCGCGCAGGGCGCCTGCATTTTGATTGCGCCGCAGGGCAAGTCAGCGAGGCCATGCTTGCGTCCCTGTATGCCAATCAGGAACTTGGCGCGGTCCCTGCGGGACCGGGCATGCCGATAGCGGGCAGCACAGCGCACGCCACCGGCGATCGGACAGGAATCGCTCCGCGATGTCTCTAGCTCCCCCGGCGCCTGCTCGATGGCGTGACCCGGCAGCGCTGCCACGGCTGCTGATCACCCTCGCCGCGCTGATCATTCTCTGGCCCGGTCTGGTCTTGACCGAGTTCAACCCGGCCACCCTCTTCGATCCACAGAATGCCTCGGTGATGGGCCGGTTTCTCGCCGGCTTCTGGCCCCCGGACCTGTCTCCGCGTTTTCTCGCCCTACTGGCCACCGCCACTCTGGAAACCCTGGCAATGGCCACCGCGGGACTCGCGCTGGCTCTGCTGCTGGCGGTTCCCATGAGCCTGCTGGCCAGCCGCTCCCTGTCGATTTCGGCCCTGCTGACCGGCAAACCGGCCCGGCGGTCCTCCCTGGCCCGGTACCCGGTCAGGCTGCTACTGATTCTGCTACGCAGTATCCCGGAAATCGTCTGGGCGCTGCTGTTCGTCCGCGCGGTGGGGCTCGGCCCCACCGCTGGCGTGCTCGCGATTGCCATTACCTACAGCGGGATGCTCGGCAAGGTGTACGCCGAGATCTTCGAGTCCATTGACCAGGCTCCGGCCCGGGCGCTGATGCAGAGCGGCAGCTCCAGGCTGTCAGCCTTTTTTTTCGGCATACTGCCGGGGGCGGCCCAGGAGCTGACGTCCTACACCCTGTATCGCTGGGAGTGTGCGATCCGCGCCTCGGTGATCATGGGCTTCGTCGGCGCCGGAGGGCTCGGGCAGATGATCGACCTGTCGATTCGCATGTTCGCTGGCGGCGAGGTGGCAACCATTCTGGCGAGCTTTCTACTGCTGGTGCTGCTGGCTGACCAGCTCAGCTCTCTGCTGCGGCGGAGGCTGGCATGAGCGGTCGATGGCAGGCACTGCTGCTGGTGGCAGCCATTCTGGGCGCGATCCTTGCCTCTTTCCTTTATCTCGGCATGGATCTGGGCGCCCTGATCCGGGGCGACGGGCCGGCGCAGATGGCCAGCTATGCCCGCTCATTCTTCCCGCCTGACACCTCTTCTGCCTGGTTACAGAAAATAGGCTGGGGGCTGCTGGAAACCCTGGCCATCTCGGCAGTCGGCACGCTGTTGGCGGCAGGTGCGGGCGCGGGCCTCAGCCTGCTTGCGGCCGGCAAGCTGGGGGCAGTGACAAAAAGTCTGGCGCGCCTGCTGCTCAATGCCCTGCGCTCGGTCCCGGAGCTGGTATGGGCCGTATTGATGGTACTGGCGGCGGGCCTCGGCCCCTTTGCCGGCACGCTGGCCATCGCGCTGCATACCACGGGCGTATTGGGCCGACTCTTTGCGGAAGCGCTGGAAAACAGCCCGCGGCAGCCAGCGCGCGCGCTACAGGACAGTGGCGCCGGCGCCACCGCGGCGTTCTTCTACGGCACCCTGCCCAACGTGCTGCCGCAATGGCTTGCCTACAGCCTGTATCGCTGGGAAAACAATATTCGCATGGCGGCAGTGCTGGGGTTTGTCGGCGCAGGCGGGCTCGGTCAAATGCTCTACGTCACCCTGAGCCTGTTCCAGCAGTCGCGGGCAATGACCGTCATTCTAGCGATGCTGCTGCTGGTCCTGGTGGTCGACGGACTGAGCGCCTGGCTCAGGCGCCACCTGGGCTGAATTCGCGCTAGTGGGTGGCTGCCCGATCCTGGACCAGCACCCAGGGCCGTACCACCACGGCCCAGAGCGTTTCGGGCTCGCGGCTGCTCCAGTCTGCGGCCTCCTCGTCCGAGACAGGCCCCAGCTGTTTGTTGTCCATCCAGGCGCGCACCTGTGCGCTGTCGTCGCGGGCAAAGGCCTGGGCCACCGTGACCAGATCCAGATCATGGCTGACCGACAGCAGGCTGCCGGCGGCAAAGTGCCGTTCCAGCGCCTTCCATTCAATCCGCGAAGTGGCACCGAGAATAGCAGCGTAGGTTTCATCGCAAGCGGTCATGCCAATCCATCCCTATTGATTTCGAACCAGCGCATGGTAACCGTCTCTTGCCGACATGCAACAAGAGGTCGGCAAGTCCGTGAAAAAAGCCTATTGTGACAAGGTCGTGTCGACTTTCAGACATAATGTTGCAACAAGAGGACATCGCCCCGGAATTGACCCTTAAATTGAAAAGAGCTGATTCCCTGCGCACACGCACATTGCTAAACTGCGCCGGTACAGTTTCGGAGGGGCAGGCCGCAGGCCAGGCCGACACGGCTCACTCTTCGATCTATCGAACATCAAGCGAGAAAACAAAATGAAAATGGCACAGAAGAAGAAAGCAATCTCCCTGTTTATTGCAGCCGCCGCCGTTGCGGGCGCCAGCAACTTTGCCCTTGCAGCCGATACCATCAAGATCGCTCTCGCCGGCCCGGTGACAGGCCCGGTAGCCCAGTACGGTGACATGCAGTTCATCGGCGCGAAAATGGCGATCGAGCAGATCAACAAGGCAGGCGGCGTCAACGGCAGCCAGCTTGAAGGCGTGGTCTTCGACGATGCCTGCGATCCGAAACAGGCCGTTGCCGTAGCCAACCGCATCGTCAATGAAGAAATTCAGTACGTCGTCGGTCACCTGTGCTCCAGCTCCACCCAGCCCGCCTCCGACATCTACGAAGACGAAGGCATTATGATGGTCACTGCCGCTTCCACCAGCCCGGAGATTACCGAGCGTGGCTATGAGCTGGTATTCCGCACCATCGGCCTGGACAGCCTGCAGGGCCCCACCGCCGGCCGCTACATCGTCGAGCAGGTCAAGCCCAAGAAAGTCGCGGTTATTCACGACAAGCAGCAGTACGGTGAGGGTATTGCTACCGCCGTGCGTGACGTGCTGACCGAGGGCGGCATTGCCGTGCCGGTATTCGAGGGCGTTACCGCTGGCGACAAGGACTTCTCCGCCCTGATCGGCAAGCTGCGTCAGGAAGGTGTCGATTTCGTCTACTACGGTGGCTACCACCCCGAGCTGGGCCTGATTCTGCGCCAGTCCGCCGAACAGGGCCTTGACGTGACCTTCATGGGCCCCGAAGGCGTGGGCAACCCGGACATTTCCGCCATCGCTGGCGAGGCCTCCGAAGGTCTGCTGGTCACTCTGCCCAAGGCGTTCGATGAAGATCCCCGCAACGCCGAGCTCGTCGCCGCATTCAAGGCCAATGACGAAGACCCCTCCGGTCCCTTCGTATTCCCCGCCTATGCAGCCGTTCAGATCATCGCTGACGGGATCAAGCTGGCTGGTGAAAATGACCCGTTCGAAGTGGCCAAGGCCCTGCGCAGCAATGAGTTCGACACGCCCACCGGCACCCTGAGCTTTGACGATAAAGGTGACCTGAAAGACTTCAACTTTGTTGTCTACAAATGGCACGCTGACGCAACCAAAACCGCTCTGACCGAGTAACATCCAGGTTCGGGCCCCGGGGCTGTAAAATCTCCCCGGGGCCCGTTTTTTTTGATGCCAGTCTGTCCTGACCTGCATTGATCATCCTGCCATTCCAGGTGTCGTGACCATGCCCGAGTCACTCTATTATTTCCTGCAACAGATACTCAACGGCCTCACGGTCGGCAGTACTTACGCGCTGATCGCGATCGGCTATACGATGGTGTACGGCATCATCGGCATGATCAACTTCGCCCATGGCGAGGTGTACATGATCGGTAGCTATATCGCCTTCATCACCATTGCAGCGCTTGCCCTGTTCGGGCTCGAATATCTTCCGCTGATGATCATAGGTGCCTTTGTCATCAGCATGATCGTCACCAGTGCCTACGGGTACAGTATCGAACGCGTGGCCTACCGCCCCCTGCGCGGGGGCAACCGGCTTATTCCGCTGATCTCGGCTATCGGCATGTCGATCTTCCTGCAGAATCTGGTGCGCCTGGCGCAAGGCTCGCGGGATATCGCCATGCCCAGCATGATCACCGGCGGCATCACCATCGGGCCGGAGGACGGCTTTGCCGCCACCCTGTCCTACATGCAGATGATCATCTTCGCCGTCACCCTGATTACCATGACCGGCCTGACCTTCTTCATTACCCGCTCGCGCATGGGCCGCGCCTGTCGTGCCTGTGCCGAAGACCTGAAGATGACCAACCTGCTGGGCATCAACACCAACGGTATCATTGCGCTGACCTTTATCATCGGCGCCGCCCTGGCCGCGGTGGCTGGCGTACTGCTGGGCATGTACTACGGGGTCATCAACCCCTATATCGGTTTCATGGCCGGCCTCAAGGCGTTCACCGCCGCTGTGCTCGGTGGCATCGGCAGCATTCCCGGCGCAGTGCTGGGCGGCTTGCTATTGGGCATCACCGAGGCGATTACCGCCGGTTACTTCAGTAGCGAGTACAAGGACGTGGTGGCCTTCAGCCTGTTGATCCTGATCCTGCTCTTCCGCCCCAGCGGCATTCTTGGCCGCCCGGAGGTGGAAAAGGTATGAAGTCTCTCAACTTCAAGGCGGCGACCATATCCGCTGTGGTCGTCGTGGTCCTGACAGCGCTCCTCATGGGTGTTCGGCTGGAACAGAGTGGTGCCGGCCTGACCGTGACCGGCGCCGGCGAGGACGTGCTCTGGAAAATAGCCGCCGCCGCGGCCTTCCTGTTTTTCTTCAACCTCTTTCGCGATCAGCTCAACCGGCTCTGGGGTTCGATTCCCAGCGTACCCAAGACCTCTCCGAAACTGGCCGAGCTGCGCGACAAGCCGGCAATACAACGGCTGTTCTGGTGCTTCGTGATTGCTGCAGCGGTTATCTTTCCGTTCATGTCCGACCGTGGTGGCGTGGATCTGGCCACCCTGGTTCTGATCTACATCATGCTCGGCCTGGGCCTGAACATCGTGGTGGGCCTGGCCGGCCTGCTGGACCTGGGCTATGTCGGCTTTTACGCAGTGGGAGCCTACACCTACGCACTTCTGGCCATGTATTTCGGCATGGGATTCTGGACCGGACTGGTTGTCGCCGGGCTCATGGCAGCGCTGTTCGGATTCCTGCTGGGCTTTCCCGTGTTGCGGTTGCGCGGTGACTACCTGGCAATCGTGACCCTGGGTTTTGGCGAGATCATCCGCATCCTGCTCAACAACATGACCTGGCTGACCAACGGCCCGAACGGTATCGGCAGCATTCCCAAGCCGACCCTGTTCGGTCTGGAATTCAGCCGGCGTGCGAGTGAGGGCATGCAGACCTTCCACGAGTTTTTCGGCTTCGATTACGACTCCAGCCACCGGGTGATCTT
>JAESUC010000002.1 GCA_016763285.1 Pseudomonas sp. | reverse complement strand
TAGATCGCGACGCCGGCAATCGCCAGGACGGTCACCTCGCCCAGGGTGTCGTAGCCGCGGAAGTCCACCAGAATGACGTTCACCACGTTGGTGCCGCCGCCCCCGGTTTTGCTGTTGGCCAGAAAAAACCCGGCGATGCTCTCGTAAGGTCGGGTCAGCACAGCAATCGCCAGACCCGAGACCAGCAGGCCGGAGCACAGCGCCACGACCAGGTCACGGACCTGCCTGAGGCTTGAGGATTCCACGGGGGTGCGCCGGGGCAGAAAGAACAGCGCGAGCATCAACAAGACGATGGTGACGACTTCGACCGAGAGCTGGGTCAGTGCCAGATCGGGGGCGGAAAAACGGGCGAAGGCCAGCGCAACGAACAGACCCACCACACTGAGCATGACCAGGGCGACCAGACGCTGGCGGTGCCAGAACACCGTGGCCAGCGCAGCAACCATGAGCATCAGCGCGCCGGCGAAGGTGACACCGTCGATGGGCGTCAGCGCGATCTCACCGCGCAATTGCGGCAGCTGCAACAACCAGAAGCCGCTGGTAACCAGCGCGGCAATCAGCATCCAGGCCAGATATCGCTGGAGCGAGGCGTTCTCCAGCAGCAGGGTAAATTGCCCCGCGCCACGCACCAGCGCCTGTATTGCACGTTCGAACAGCAGTTTGGCATCAATGTCCGGCAACCCCTCGTACCAGCGGAACAGGCCGCTGCGGCCGGCATAGACAGCCACGCCACCGACCAGCGCCACCACGCTCATGATCAGCGGCAGATTCAGTCCATGCCAGATCGCCAGGCTGTAATAGGGCAAGTCGCCGCCCACGGTGGCGCTGGCGGCGACCGCCAGCAGGCCGGCCACGGTAAATGCCGGAGCAAGACCGACCAGCAGACACAACGCCACCAGCACCTCGACCGGCACCTTCATGTAGCGCGGCGGCTCGTGGGGCGGGTACTTAGGCAGATTGAAGGGTTCGCCATTGAAGAACACATCGTGAATGAAGCGTAGCGAGTAGGCGACCGAAAACACCCCGGCCAGGGTGGCTACCAGCGGGATAACCCCGCTGAAGTTGCCAAACTGGGTCTGCTGCAGGGTCTCGGTAAAGAACATTTCCTTGCTCAGAAAGCCGTTGAGCAGCGGCACACCGGCCATGGCGGAAGCGGCCACCATGGCCAGCGTTGCGGTGTGCGGCATGAATTTCCACAGGCCATTGATGCGTCGCATGTCCCGGGTACCGGTCTCGTGATCGATAATCCCTGCGGCCATGAACAGCGACGCCTTGAAGGTCGCGTGGTTGATGATGTGAAACACGCCCGCCACTGCAGCCAGCTTGGTATCGAGACCGAATAGCAGCGTGATCAGGCCCAGATGGCTGATGGTCGAATAGGCCAACAACCCCTTGAGGTCGTGCTTGAACAACGCGGTGAACGCGCCGAGCAGCAGCGTGATCATGCCGGTAATGCTGACCAGGAAGAACCACAGATCGGTATCCGACAGTGCGGGATACATGCGCGCCAGCAGAAATACTCCGGCCTTGACCATGGTCGCCGAGTGCAGGTAGGCAGAGACGGGGGTAGGTGCCGCCATCGCGTGGGGCAGCCAGAAGTGGAACGGGAACTGGGCCGACTTGGTAAACACGCCCAGCAGAACCAGGACCAGGACCACCGGATACAGGCTGTGCGCACGGATCAGGTCGCCGGCGGCCAGCACCGCCGACAGCTCGTAACTGCCGACAATATGACCCAGCATCAGCACGCCCGCGAGCAGGGCCAGGCCGCCCCCGCCGGTAACTGCCAGGGCCATCCTGGCACCCTTGCGCGCGTCGGTGGAGTGCGACCAGTACCCGATGAGCAGGAAGGATGACAGGCTGGTCATCTCCCAGAAGAACATCATCAGCAACAGGTTTTCCGACAGCACCACACCGAGCATGGCCGCCATGAACAGCAGTAGATAGGCGAAGAAACGCCCCATCGGATCATTTTTTGACAGATAGTAGCGCGCGTAGAGTATGACCAGCAGACCGATACCCTGGATCAGCAGCGCAAACAGAAAGCCCAGGCCGTCGAGTCGGAAGCTCAGATTCAGCCCTATACGCTCAAGCCACGGCCAGCTCTGGACCAGCACCTCGCCGGCAAACACGCCGTCGGACAGGCGCCAGAGCAGAAACAGACCGATGGCCGGCGGCAGCATCGTTGCCAACGCACAGAGCGAGCGACCATAACGCACGGTCAGCAGGGGTAGCAGACATCCCAGGAGGGGCAGCAATACAATCAGCGCCAGGGTCATGCGGGACTTACTCCATCAATGGCCTTTAGGCTTCTTAATTACGCATCGGTCACTATATCGGACCCGAGAAAGCCATCCATTATCCACACACTGCGCTGCACTGTCATGAATTCAGCCAATCAATGAAGACCCCGATCGCTACTCCTCGCGGTCCGTGCCGCCAGCCTGCCGGTCAGGCCGGGCCCGGGCGTCACCCAGCGGTCCTACCCTGGGCCTGACACCCGCCCGGTAACCGGCGCGTGAAATCGCATGGGCCGCCAGCGGCGCGGTCATCAGCAACACGGCGATGGCCAGCAAGATCTCGAACCAGGCCGCCCCGCCCGTGGCGGCCAGCACGCCGAGCAGCACGAGAATGGCGCCCAGGGCTCCGGCCTTGCTGGCCGAGTGCATGCGTGTATAGGCATCTGGCAGACGCCATACGCCGAGCGCACCCAGCAGGCTGGAAAAGGCTCCCAGCAGGAGCAGAAAGGAGCCAGTATAGGCAAGGAAATGGCTCATTTACCCTCCTCCCCGGTCTCGCCGGTATCCTCGCGCGGCAGGTCGCTGTCGTTGGTCCCCCTGAACAACAGCGCAAAGGCTACGCTGCCGAGAAAACTGACGATCGCCAGGACGATCGCCACGTCCAGCAACACCGCCTGCTCGCGCATGATCGCCAGCACCGCCACACCGGCGACGCCAAGCATGGTCAAGGCATCGACCGCCACTGCCCGATCCGGCCGGCTCGGCCCGGCAAGCAGCCGCCACATGATCAGTACCGCACTGACCAGCAGCATCGCGCCAGCCAGTGGCAGTACCCACTGCGCTCCCGCCAATAGCACCGTCACAATCGACCTCCCAATGGATCTACCCAACGCATCAGACGTCGCTCGATCTCAGCCACCGCGGCGCTGATCGCCTCCTCGGACCGGGCATCGAGCACGTGCACGAACATTTGCCCGCTGCGCGCGCTGAAATCCAGCGCCAGCGTACCTGGCGTCAGCGTCAACAGGCAGCCAATCAGCGTGATCAGCCGTTTGTCACGGGTCTGGATCGATACGCTCACGACCGCCGGCTCGACGCGGCAACGCGGACTCAGCACGATTTTCGCGACATCCACCGAGGCGCTGAACACCTGCCAGGTGAACCAGGGCACGAACATCAACCCTGCCTCCACGCGCAGGGCATAGAGCCGGCTGGCCCGGTTCACCAGCCCGACCAGCCGGAACAGAGGATAGAGGGCGGCGAAAGCCAACATCCAGTAGACCGGCTCCAGGGAAGCCCATAGCGCCGCCACGACGCAGGCCAGCAACAGGTGCAGGTAAAGCATCAGTCGGGCCTCCCGTCGAGTAATTGCAG
>JAESUC010000168.1 GCA_016763285.1 Pseudomonas sp. | reverse complement strand
ATTCTGCCCAATCTGCTGGGCATCATGCTGATCGCCACCATCTTCGCCGGGCTGTTGGCGTTCGTACTGCTGTGGTGGCTGTTCGATGAGCCGTTCCTCTACAGATTGCTGGTGCTGACCAACTTCGTCACCCTGTGCAACCTCTGGCTGGTGATCATCTTCCTGTCCGGCATGAAGCAGTACAATCGTATCCTGCTGACCATGCTCGGCGGTTATTCGCTGATGGTGGTGAGTTCCTTCGCATTGCGCCCGTGGGGCCTCAATGGCCTGTTGTTCGCATTGCTGCTGGGGCATGCCACGCTGCTCTTCGTGTTCCTGTTCGACATCCTGCGCGAGTACCGCGCCGACAAGCTGATTGCCTTTGATTTCCTGGACCGCAAGCAGGTTTTCCTCAGTCTGCTGATCACCGGTGTCTGCTACAACATGGGCATCTGGGCCGACAAGTTCATCTTCTGGTTCAACCCGATGACTTCCGAGCAGATCATCGGGCCCCTGCGCGCCTCGATGCTCTATGACCTGCCGATCTTCCTTGCCTACCTGTCCATCATCCCGGGCATGGCAGTGTTCCTGGTCCGTATCGAAACCGACTTCGCCGAATGGTACGAACGGCTGTTCGATGCGGTGCGCGAGGGGCAGACCCTGCAGCACATCGCCCAGCTCAAGAGTGAAATGACCATCGCCATTCGCCAAGGCCTCCAGGAAATCTGCAAGGTCCAGGGCATCACGGTGGTGCTGTTGTTCCTGTTCGCGCCCAAGCTGCTGGAATGGCTGGGGATCTCGCATTTCTATCTGCCGCTGTTCTACATCGATCTGATCGGGGTGAGCTTCCAGATGCTGTTGATGGCCCTGCTCAACGTGTTCTTCTATCTGGACAAGCGCGCTATCGTGCTGGAGCTGAGCGCACTCTTCGTGCTGCTCAACATCGCCCTGACGCTGCTCAGCCAGTACCTTGGGCCGAGTTTCTACGGCTATGGCTTCACGGTGTCGCTGGCCTGCTGCGTGCTGCTGGGCATGATGCGGCTGAACAAGACCCTCGACGACCTGGAATACGACACCTTCATGCTCAGCCGCTAAGGGCTCTGCATTAAGGTTTTGGTGTTTAAACCCGAAGTCACAATGGATTCCCGCCTTCGCGGGAATGACGAGGATGGGGCAAATTGGATTCCCGCCTTCGCGGGAATGACGACCAACTTGAGGCGTCATCCTCGTGAAGGCGGGGATCCATTGTCGGGTTCAGCTTTGCAACCGTGCTTACCCGCGCACGGTCTGCTAGACAGTCAGATACTGCTGTACCAATTCATCACTCAGATCGGCAATCGGCCCGTCGGCCACCACCCGGCCACGCTCCATGATGAAGAAGTCATCGGCGGTGCGCCGGGCGAAGGGCAGCTTCTGCTCCACCAGCAACACCGTCAGACCCATCTCCCGGTTGAGCTTGCGGATCACCTCGCCTATATCGCGCACGATATTCGGCTGGATGCCCTCTGTGGGCTCGTCCAGGATCAGCAGCTTGGGATCGAGGACCAGGGCGCGGCCGATGGCCAGCTGCTGCTGCTGGCCACCGGACAGGTCGCCACCGCGGCGTGATTTCATTTCCTTGAGGACCGGGAACAGCTGGTAGATCTGTTCCGGGATCTGCCGCGCGCGGTCGCCGCGTGCGCCCAATGAGATCTTCAGATTCTCCTCCACGGTCAGCAGCGGGAAGATCTCCCGGCCCTGGGGTACATAGCCGATGCCCGCGCGGGCGCGGTTCTCGGTCGACATGCGGGTGATGTCCTGGCCATTGAGCAGAATCTGCCCGTCGCGCACCGGCAGCAGCCCGGTGATGCACTTGAGCAGCGTGGTCTTGCCCACGCCGTTGCGCCCGAGCAGGCAGCCGCAGGTGCCTTCGCGTACGTCCAGGTCCAGATCCCAGAGGATATGGCTCTGGTTGTACAGCTGATTGATTTTCTGAATGCGCAGCACGGCTTACTCTCCCAGATAGACTTCGATGACGCGCGGATTGTTCTGCACCTGATCCATGCTGCCCTCGGCCAGTACGGAACCCTGATGCAGCACCGTGACCTTGCGCGCGATGGAACGGACAAAGGCCATGTCGTGCTCCACCACGATCACCGAATGCCGACCGGCCAGGGAGGTGAGCAGCTCGGCGGTCTTTTCCACTTCCTCCCCGGTCATGCCGGCCACCGGTTCGTCGACCAGCAGCACCCGCGGGTTCTGCACCAGCAGCATGCCGATCTCAAGCCACTGCTTCTGGCCATGGGATAGCGCCCCAGCCTCCTGGTGATAATGCTCGGTCAGACCGATCTGGCGCAGTACCTCGTCGATACGATCGCGCTGCTCACCGGTCAGATCATGGTTGAGCGTGTACCACACGTTCTTCCTCGAGGCGGTGGCCAGCTCCAGGTTCTCGAATACCGACAAGGCCTCGAACACGGTGGGCTTCTGAAATTTACGGCCAATACCACCGCGGGCAATCTCATGTTCCGAACGCTTGAGCAGATCGATCCGCTGGCCGAACCAGATGCTGCCGGTATCGGGCTTGGTCTTGCCGGTGATCACGTCCATCATCGTGGTCTTGCCGGCGCCGTTGGGACCGATGATGCAGCGCAGCTCGCCGTCATCGATATACAGGTCCAGATTGTTCAGCGCCTTGAAGCCATCAAAGCTGACGCTGATGTTCTCCACATACAGGATCGGGCCATGGGTGGTGTCGACCACGCTATCGAAGGCTGGCGCTGGCTGGACAAAATCGAACACCTGATCCCGGCGCCAGGTCTCGCGCAGTTGCTCTGTGGTCTTCATTTCTTGTCTCCCTTGCGCAGCAGACGACCGGCCAGACCGACCAGCCCCTTGGGCATGAACAGCGTGACCAGCACGAACAGGCCACCGAGTATGAACAGCCAGGTTTCCGGTGAGAAGGTGGTGAAGAAGGTCTTGGCGTAGTTCACCGAGAAGGCGCCAACCAGAGCGCCAAACAGCGTTCCGCGGCCCCCGGTAGCGACCCAGACGACCATCTCGATGGAGTTGAGCGGCGAGAATTCACCCGGGTTGATGATGCCCACCTGCGGCACATAGAGCGCACCGGCCACGGCAGCCAGCATCGCCGAGAAGACGAACAGCCAGAGTTTGTAGGACTCGACCTGATAGCCGGAGAAACGGGTGCGGCTCTCCGCGTCGCGGATGGCGACGATCACCCGGCCCATGCGTGATGTGACGATGTAGCGGCACGCCAGGTAGCCGAGAATCAGCGCAATGGCGGAGGCGATCATCAGGCCCGCGCGGGTAGAGTTGGCGCTCAGATCGAAGCCGAGAATGTCCTTGAAATCATTCAGGCCGTTGTTGCCGCCAAAGCCCATCTCGTTACGGAAGAAGGCCAGCATCAGGGCGTAGGTCAGGGCCTGGGTGATGATCGCAAAGTACACACCGGTTACCCGCGAGCGGAAGGCCAGCCAGCCGAACACCAGGGCCAGCAGGCCCGGTACCAGCAGCACCATCAGCATTGCAAACCAGAACATGTCGAACCCCTGCCAGTACCAGGGCAGGGTTTCCCAGTTGAGCACCACCATGAAGTCCATCAGCTCCGGGTGGCCGTACACACCACGGTCACCGATCTGGCGCATCAGGTACATGCCCATGCCATAGCCGCCCAGGGTGAAGAACGCGCCGTGGCCCAGGGACAGGATGCCGGCATAGCCCCAGATCAGGTCGACGGACAAGGCCAGCAAGGCAAAGCAGAGAAACTTGCCGAGCAGGCCGACGGTAAAGTTGGATACATAGAACGGCGAGTCCGTGGGCACGGCCAGGTTGAGCACCGGCACCACGATCGCCATCAGGGCGACCAGGCCGAGCACCACCATACCGCCCCGATCGCTGAGTATTAGACGTTGGATCAGCATACTTCCCTCTCGATAATCATAGGCTTGAGCAGCAATGCGGGTTCAGCACGCATCAGTCTGCCGCCGCGCGTCCTTTCTGCGGGAAGAGTCCCTTGGGCCGTTTCTGGATGAACAGGATCAGCATGATCAGCACCATCACCTTGGCGAGCATCGCGCCGGCGTAGGGCTCCAGGAAGTTGTTGATCAGACCCAGGCTCATCGCGCTGACCAGCGTGCCCCACAGGTTGCCGACCCCACCGAACACCACCACCATGAACGAGTCGATGATGTAGGCCTGGCCAAGGTTCGGCCCCACGTTGGTGATCTGCGAGAGCGCCACCCCGGCGATGCCGGCCACACCCGAGCCCAGGCCAAAGGTGAGGGCATCCACCCAGCTAGAACGCACGCCCACGGCGCGGGCCATGGCGCGGTTCTGCGAGACCGCGCGCACCTTGAGGCCGAGCGTGGTGCGCTTCATCACCAATAGCAGGGCAAAGAACACCATCAGGCCGAAGATCAGGATGTACAGGCGCGTGTAGGTAATCGACAGCACCGGGTTGATCACCAGGGTGCCGCTGATCCAGTCCGGCGAACTGACCGAGCGGTTGAGCGGGCTGAACAGCGTGCGCACCGCCTGCTGCAGCACCAGGCTCAGGCCGAAGGTGGCGAGCAGGGTTTCCAGCGGGCGGCCATACAGAAAGCGGATCACGCCGCGCTCGATCAGGATGCCGACCAGGCCGGTGATGACAAAGGCGGCGGGAATGGCGATCAGCAGGCTCCACTCGATCAGACTCGGGAACAGTACCTGCACGCCCCAGGTGGTATAGGCTCCCAGCATGATCAGCTCACCGTGGGCCATGTTGATCACGCCCATCACGCCGAAGGTGATGGCCAGACCGATGGCGGCCAGCAGCAGGACAGAGCCGAGGCTCAGACCAAAGAAAAGGTTCTCGACAAAGCGGTAGAAGCTGATGCGACCTTCGATCGACTGCAGCGCCTGCTCGGCTTCGGCGCGGAGCTGCGGATCTGGATCATTGGCGGCCACATCGGCCAGTTCATTGCGCGCCTGGCGCTCCAGCGAGCCGCTCAGTTGCTCGATGGCCTCAAGCCGCACGACGGGGTCCTCACTGCCCAGCTGGTACAAGGCGCGGGCAGTCGTTATGGCTTCGAGTACCAGGCTGGATTCTTCCACAGCCTCGCGCTCTTGCAACAGCGCTACGGTCTCTTCGTCAATGCCGTCATAGATCATGCGGCGCACGGCGTCATAGCGGACCTGGGGATCGGCGTT
>JAESUC010000167.1 GCA_016763285.1 Pseudomonas sp. | reverse complement strand
GGAATGTCGAGTTCCATCTCGACCAGCGTTGTGACGCTGGTCGCCTCTGGTCGAGGTGGATTCGCGCCTTCGCGAGAATGACGAAGGCCTTCCCAGGGGAGCGGAGACCTTTTGGTCTAGTTTGTTGCGGGCTTGGGTCTGGGAAAGCCGAAGATAATGGCGGCTATGGCCACGGCTGCCAGAAGCCAGCAATAGTAGACCTGGCCGACCAGAGCCAGTGGCGATATGGATGCCAGCGAGCCGGCCAGGAGAATCTGGGCACCGTAGGGAATCAGCCCCTGAATGACGCAGGAGAAGATGTCCAGCAGGCTTGCGCTGCGCCGCCGATCGACTGCGTAGTCTTCGGCCAGTTCTCTGGCAACGCTGCCACTGATGATGATGGCCACGGTATTGTTGGCAACAAACAGATTGGTCACGCTGACCAAGGCGGCGATGGCTGCTTCACCCGCGCGCTTGCTTGTCTTGCCAACCGCTCCGGCAATGCGTTGAATACGCTCACGCACCCAGTCCAGCCCGCCTTCACGTTTCATGATCGCTGACAGGCCACCGATGAACATCGACAGCACCATGATTTCCAGCATGCCCTCAAAGCCGCGGTAGATATCTCCGCCCCAGCTCGCGAGGCTGTACTCATCGGCGATGAACAAACCGGTCAGACCCGAGAGAACGATGCCGGCCATCAGCACTGCGAGCACGTTCAGGCCGCTCAGGGCCAGCACCAGCACGGCGATGTAGGGCAAAACCAGCAACAATTGGTAGTCCGCGACTACCGGCTCGATAGTCGTGTCGCCGAGAATGAAGAGCAGTATCACCGTCAACAGCATCGCGGGCAGGGCGATCACCAGGTTGAGCTTGAACTTGTCACGCATGGATACGCCCTGGGTGCGGGTCGCGGCGATGGTCGTATCGGAGATGATAGAGAGATTGTCACCGGCCATGGCGCCGCCGATGATGGCACCCATGGCCAGGGGGATGGGCAAACCCGTGGCCTGGGCGAAGCCCAGAGCGACCGAGGCGAGCGCGCCGATGGTGCCCATGGATGTCCCCATGGCGGTGGAAATGAACGCACCAATCAGAAACAACCCAGGCAACACCATGGACGTGGGGATGAAGCTCAGTCCCATGTTGACGGTCGCCGAGACGCCGCCAATGGCTTCGGTGACAGTGGCAAAGGCACCGGCGAGCAGGAACACCAGGGCCATGGTGATGATGTTGCTGTCGCCTACGCCGGCCACAAAGGCTTCCAGCGTGCGGTTGAGCGTATCTCGAGCCAGCAGCACCGCGAGGATGATGGCAGGGAGTATCGCGACCGGCGCCTTGATCTGGTAGAACGCGAAGTCCGTACCTATGGCCGTGTAGTAGATGCCGCTGCCCAGAAAGATCAGCAGGAAAAGCAACAGCGGCAATAGCGCAGTCACGCGCGGGGGCAGGCGTTCGGTCATGGAAGATGTACTCCGTGGGCGCGTTTACAGGGGCGCGAAATTCTACGCGAATAAACGCCCGAGCGCCCCCTGGCCGTTATTCGGCTTGTCTCAACAACGCCTCGACAGCGGCATAGGATTGCGGCAGCAGGGGGCCGGCAATAACCCGTGAATCCGAGTCCAGCAGCACCAGGTCGCCATCACGAGATTGGTGTTCACGGGCAAAGGCGCGGCCATCTTCCTGGCCCTGGTGCGCTATGCGCAAATAGACCCGTTCTCCGTACTCAGCCTGGGCCGCCCGCAGAAAGTCGAGCACCTCACCACCGCCCACAAAGTTGGTATCCCGGGTCAGCACAAGCGTCGGTCTGTCGGTACCGATGACGGTTAGATCGGTGGAGATTCCGCCGCGGGGCAACTGCTGCCAGACCACCAGAGCCATGCCGCCGAGCAAAAGAATGATGAAAATAGTCTTGATCCAGCCTGGTATGCGTTTGTTGCCCGCGTTCTTGCTCGTGGTCATGGTGCCTCCTGATTATCTCGACGCATTCTCCCATGCCTGGGCAAACCGGTGAAAAGAAACCTGCTACAAAGACTTACACCGAATGTTCATGGCATAGTCAGCCCTACTTCAAGCCGTATATGAGGAAGACAGATCGATGATTACCGTCCACCACCTGGCCAATTCCCGCTCACAACGTATCCTCTGGTTGCTGGAAGAACTTGGACTGGAATACGAGGTTAAACGCTATGAACGCGACCCGGAAACCAGTCTGGCGCCGCCGGAACTCAAGAAGGTGCACCCGCTGGGAAAATCACCGGTGATAACCGATGGCGACCTCGTGGTGGCGGAATCCGGTGTGATCATCGAGTACCTGGTGGACACCTACGGCAACGGCAAGCTGGCCCCCGAGCCGGGCACCCCGGAGCGCCTGCGCTATACCTACTGGCTGCACTATGCGGAAGGCTCGGCGATGATGCCGCTGTTGCTCAAACTGGTGTTCAACAAGGTCGAGAACGCGAAAATGCCATTCTTTGCCAAACCCTTTGCCAAGGGCATCTCGAAGAACGTGCAGCAGAGTTTTATCGAGCCGCAGATTCGCCAACACCTTGATTATCTGGAAGCAGAAGTCGCGAAAACCGGTTATTTCGTCGGCAACCAACTGAGCGCCGCAGACATCCAGCTGAGCTTTCCGCTGGAAGCGGCAGCGGCCCGTGGTGGGCTTGATTCCAAATGGCCCAACCTGATTGCTTTTCTGGACCGCATCCATGGCTTGCCGGGGTACAAGCGCGCCCTGGAGCGGGGCGGAGAGTACGACATAATCAGCTGATTTATTTTTTGGTACACCTCTTGTTTTTGTCTACTCTGTTCAATAGAGTGCTTTGCAAAGAATAAAACAAGAGAGTGTTCATGCCTCCTTCAGTCGAAGAAGCCGCCCGGGCATTGCGCGAGATTGATGCCATCAAGGCTCGCGCTGCCGGATTTCAGGATTATCGTGCCGAGTCTGACCAGCTCCTGCTTTGGGGCGCTGCCCATGCAATCGGTTTTGCCCTCTCTGGTCTCTTTCCCGCTTTCATACTGCTGATCTGGTTGCTACTGGTTCCCGGGTCGATGCTGATCGGCAGGCTGCTTGCTCGACGCGCCGCCAGCGAAATACCCGGCATCGGTTGGCGATACCTGGTGCTCATCGGCACCATCTTCACTTATATGGTTCTCGTGCACGTGGTCATGTGGCCGCTCACCCCGGAGCAAGGCTCCATGGTCGCGCCACTGTTCGTCTCTGCGCTCTACGTGATGCGAGGCGTGCAGATGCGGCCGCGTTACCTGTTTATCGGCCTGCTGCTGGCTGCACTGTTGATGATCGGCTTTCTGTTCTTCCAACCCATTTTCTGGTGGTGGATGGCCGTGGGCTACGGTGGCAGCTTCATCGTCTTCGGCTTCTGGCTGAGGCGCCTGTGATGCAGACCCCCAACGAGATCATCCATCAGCCGATTCGCCTGAAGATCATGGCGGCACTCAATACTCTCGCTGCGGGCCAATGGCTCGAGTTCGTCTCGCTGAAGTCGATCGTGGATACCACCGACGGCAATCTGGGAGCGCACCTCAATACTCTGGAGGGCGCCCAATACGTTCTGATCAAAAAGGATTTTGCAGGCAAGAAGCCGCGAACACGGGTCTGTCTGAGTGCCAAGGGGCGCGAAGCCTTTGCCGGCTATGTTGCAGCCTTGCACGCAATCCTTGCCCTGGAAACCCTCGAGCCGGACGTCTCCGGCAGCCATGCAACCAATACCCCTCCCGATAACAATAGATAATGGAGCTTTCTATGCAGACCACCAACCCCCACGCCACAGCAAGCCGCTGGCAGCCCCGCCTGCGCCTGGCTGCACTTGTGGTTCTCATGGGCGTGACCGGCCTGACCGCCAATCTGGTGGTTGCCCAGGCGGAACAGGAGCAGGCAGCTGAGGCCGCAGCGGTGGACGCCGCACCGGTTGCAGATCCCGCGCAGTCGGCACAGCCCGAACAGGAAGCCGAGACTACGCCGGCCCCGGCGAGCGTCGCTGCACCTGCGCCTGTGGCTGCAGAGATGGCCGCGCCCGAACGCTTCGGTGTGAAGGAAATGTTTTTCCAGGCCGACATGGTGGTCAAGGCGGTAATGATTTTCCTGGTGCTCTGTTCGCTGGCCACCTGGGCCATCCTGTTTGAAAAACTGGTTGTCTTCAGTCGGGCGAGACGTGCCAATCAGCGTTTTCTCAAGGCCTTTCGGGATAACGACAAGCCGGCCATGCAGGACCAGGCGGACGCCAGTGCCATGGGCCGGATGTGGCAGGTAGCCCAGGCAGAGCTTCGCCGGTTCGGCAAGGATCGCACCGCTGATGCCGACCAGATCAACCGCTTGCTGCAACGCATGTCGCTGACTGCCAGCATCCCCCAGGAGCGGGACATGGCGCGTCTGGGCAGCATGATGGGTGTGCTCGCCACCATTGGCGCGACTGCACCCTTTATCGGCCTGTTCGGCACCGTATGGGGCATTCTGAACAGCTTTGCCAGCATAGCCACCATGAAAACCGCCAGCCTGGCGATTGTCGCACCGGGTATTGCCGAAGCACTATTGGCCACGGCGCTGGGTCTGTTCGCGGCCATTCCAGCGGTGATGATCTTCAACAAGTTTGCCCGCGACATTAACCACTTTGTCGGAAGTCTCGATAACTTCTCGGCCGAGATGCTCGCCAGCACTTCGCGTCAGCTCGATGAGGTGCGCTGATCATGTCGATTCAGTTCAATTCCGGGCCTACGGTAAAAAGGCACAACTACCAGCAGAATGCCGAAATGAACATCACGCCCTTTGTCGACGTGATGCTGGTACTGCTGATCATTTTCATGGTGGCAGCCCCGTTGGCAACCGTTGATGTGCCGGTGGACCTGCCCAGTAACGCTGCGGCACCGAGTCCGCCGCCTTCTGATCCGGTGTATGTCAGCGTCCAGGCAGACGGTTTGCTGTTCGTGCAGGAACAGGAAGTCGCGCTCGAGGGATTGCAGGCTCTGATAATGGGCGTCACCTCGGGCCAGCAGGATACCCGGCTCTTTCTACGCGGTGATCAAGCCGTTGATTACGGGACGCTGATGCGCGTCATGAACACACTGCAGAAGGCCGGATACACCCGTATCAGCCTGGTTGCATCGGAAGAGCTGGAACCCTGATGAGTCGCTCGACGACAACGCTGGGCTGGACCGCTCGGATTCTGGTGATTGCAATCTCGCTGGCTCTGCACGCAGCGCTTGTTGCATGGCTGGCCAGCGGGCGCTTTTCAAAACCGATCGTTACCGAACCTGAGGTGGTGGCGATCGAGTTGATCGAGCTCCCGCCAGAACCCGAGCCGGAGCCCGAACCCGAACCCGAACCTGAGCCTGAGCCGGAACCCGAACCCGAGCCTGAGCCTGAGCCTGAGCCTGAGCCCGAACCCGAACCGGTCAAGCCGCGTCCGCAACCGGTTGCCAAGCCGGCGCCGCCCAAACCGGCAGGGCCGCCAGTGCATTCCTTCGGGGCCAATACGGAGTGGAGCGCACCGCCAGCACCACCGGCCAATGCACCAACCCGCGCACGCATGGCGCCATCGGGTTATGCCGACACGGTAAAGAGCCGCGTCACCCAGAAGCTGGTGCGACCGGCTGGCTCGTCATACAAGCCACCACCGGGCTACAAGGGCGATCCGGACGACTTCAAGCGCCAGTGCCGTATTCCCTACGAGATCGTAGTCGATACGCAGGGAAAGATCGTCTCCTACACCATTGATCGTTGCGTCGACCCGGTTCTGAATCGGGCAGCTGAACAGGCCATCGTGCAGTCTGCACCGTATCCGCCGCCGCCTAACGAGGGTGCAAGCCAATACACGATCTATGGCACAGCCATATTCATCGATTGAAAGGAGGTTGCTCGATGCTCTACCTGACACGTTCCCACGCTGCGCTACTGGCGACAGCGGTTTCGGTGGCCTTCCTCAGCGGCTGTGCCAGCGAACCGGTTGCCGGCCCGGTTGACTACAAGCCACCGCCACCCAGCCTGCCAACCGAGCGCGCCACGACCAAGGCCAGCTTCGAGTGCGGTGGCGCCCTGCCTGAAGTGCATCGGCAGATCTGCGCCAGTGACGAGCTGTCGCGCCTTGACCGGCAATTGCACGAACGGCACCGCAGTCGCGTGCAGGCCACGGATATGGCCGGCGCATTGCTGCTTGAGGCCAACCATCGCCAGTGGTTGCTGGGCCGGGCGGGCCATTGCGGCCTGGGGCAGCAGAGCGGCACCGAAATCAGCGCAAACAGCCAGGCCATCGGTTGCCTGGAAGCCCTCTACCGTCAGCGTAATCGAGAGCTGGCGTCCTGGCCGGTAGCGCAGCCGCAGGCACAGAGCAAGGCACATGCCTATGCCTCGTATGTCACTTACAAGCTCGCCGACAGCCGCGATCCAGGTTTGTGTAGTGCCATGACAGCCGATCTGAATGCAGACCTGGCGCGCCACGGCCGACCATCCGCTGCGCGTCTTCCGGGGGCCACCTTGCTGGCCGGCACCCATGCCGACACAACCAGCGCAACCGTCAACGGTAGCCAGGTGCAGGTAGACGTTTACAACGCCGGCCCCTACGCAGGTTACGAGAATCGCACCCGGGTGCTGATTGTTAACGGACAGCCCGTCCTTGGCCAACACACGATGCCGCAGTGGATCGCAGAGCAGCCCAACTACGGCGGACGGTCCCACGCGTCCTCTTCGCAGACCGGCGACTACGGTTCAATCGACGTATTTACCCGCGACGGCCGCACCCTGGTGATGGTCAACGAAACCTGGGGCTTCTACTCTCCGGCGGCCCGCGGCGAATCCGCTTTCAGTGGCCTCTATGAGCTGCAGGGGCAGACAGTGCAGCCATTGTGTCTGTTCCAGACCTATCTGACCCCGCCACGCACCAATACGCTGGCGGGCATGCCGGCTTACGCCCAACTGCAAGGCGAGCTCGACAAGCTGGCGGGAGATCCGTTGCCGGGCTATGCGCAACACGAGCGAAGGGACAACTTTCAGACCTGGAAAGAACGCCAGTGGACGCTGCTCAACCTGCCGTTGCTGGGCGCCGACGCGCTCTCACGCTTTGGCCGTGAAGCAGCGGTGCGCCAACGCAACGATGCGGCCATGGACGCCTTTTTCAACTGGTCCGAGCGCAGCCTGAACAACAAGGCGCTGTACCGTCGGGTCATGCCGATGTTGCAGCCGGCACACAACGAACTGGTACAGATGTTCAACGCCCAGGGCCTGGCGGATACCGAAGCACGCGCCGCAGCCGACCTGCTGTTCCACGAAACCTTTGCCCGCTCGATGGAGAACCTCAGTGCTCCCGATCAGGCGCCTGGCCTGCCTCTACCCCCCGGGGCCAGTTACCAGCCGCGCTTTGCTCTTGCCCCAGCCGCTGGCGAACTGGAGCGTGGGCGCAATTTTGCGACGCTCTACAGCGTGCTGCTGAACAACGCACCGCAGAACGTGGTACGGGATTTCATCCGCTACGAAACCGATACGTTCGGCCGTCAGCGCGGTATCGGCCCCGATTCCAGTCCGGCATTGCTGGCCGCACTGGAAACACCGGCCAACGTGCGGGTTCTGCTGGATGCCGGATTTGATGTCAACGACGCCAACGCCTGGGGCAAGACTCCCCTGATGGCAGCTGCCCAGCTCAACGAGCTCGAAAGCGCCCGGTTGCTGCTGGCCGGTGGTGCCGATGTGCACCGTCAGACTACCCAGTCCCCCGGTCTGGGCGCCGGTGGGCCGGATCGCCAGGAGGCGGCTGGTGGTCGCCAGACCGCACTGCTGCTGGCAGCCCGCAACGCGGACGCACGCATGATCAGTACGCTAATGGACGCAGGCGCAGCACGGCAACTCTGGAAGGGCTATCACCAGCAGGTCTGCAATGCCCTGGATGCCAATCCGAATCTGAGCGATAGCGAACGCGCGGGTTTCAAGCAGCCCCTGTGCAAGGAGGTCTATCAGCCATTACCCGTAAGTCAGCAAAAGCCGGTGGATATTCGCGCAGGCGATATCCTGCCGCTGCGAGATGATGGGGTAATTTACGAGATCATTCTGGTGCAACGCCCGGAAACGACGTTGTTCGGCCGGGCACATGACCTCTCGCCGAAGCGGTTTCGGGAAGACATCGGCTCTATTGCACGCACCGTGGGTGTTGCGGCATCGCGCCGGGGCAAAGCCAGGATCGAGGGCCCGCTGACCCTGGTATTCGCCGACCTTTCTGCGGTGACACCCGAGCGGCTGCCTGTTGTCGTGAGCTTCCCTGTGGAGACAACAGGCAATCCCTCCGTCGCCGGGTTCGTAGTCGAAAACGTCGCTAGCCAACAGGTACTCAGTGTTGACTTCGACGCCCAGCGCGACGACGTGGAAAGCACCTGGCGTGCTCTCTACAGTGCAGCCCTGACGCAGGGATTCACCCCCACCAGCCGCGGTTATGTGGTGGTGCACACCCGGGGCGGGATGCGTACGGAATATCAACTCGTGGTGACGGAATAGGATGGGGGCTCAAACGACTGCTAAAGTGGATTCAGGTCCACTGTAGCGAGACTGTATGTCGTTGAGAAAACCTGTCGTGTTTGGCTGCATATGCGCGCTCCTGTCAGTACTGACAGGGTGCGCGACACCGCTGCCCGAGTACGATGTGCCACCCAGCCATGCCATCGAGGCCCCGCCAGGCGGCTTGCTGGGCACCTACATGGATGCCCGGCCTGCCGGAAATCCATCCACGTCGGGGTTCTACATGCTTGATCGGGGCGTTGATGCCCTCTCTGCGCGACTGCAACTGATTGACGCAGCGCAGAGCAGTCTCGACCTTCAATACTACATCTACAACAACGATGTGACCGGTGGGCTGATTGCCGAGCGGATACTCGCGGCGGCAGATCGCGGGGTGCGCGTGCGTTTTCTTCTGGATGATCTGGGCAACCGGCTCGCCGACGAAACGGTCGCCACACTGGACAGACACACCAATATAGAACTGCGTCTGTTCAATCCGGTACGCATGCGTGCTCCCTGGTTGAGCTGGGCGAGCAAGGTCATCGAATTCGGCCGAATCAACAACCGTATGCATAACAAGGTGATGATCGTCGACAACCGGGCGCTGATTACCGGTGGGCGAAATATCGGTGACGAATACTTTGCGCTCAGCGAGACCGATTTTCGCGACATAGACCTGCTTGGCATCGGCCCCATCAGCCAAGCCGCCTCGAAAAGCTTCGACGCCTTCTGGAACAGCCCGTCTGCAATCCCCGTCAGCGTTGTCTTGGGCGATGCCCAGCAGGGCGCGTTGGAGCTCACGCGCGACAACCTGGTGCTGTTGCGGCAACGGGTTGAGCGCAAACCCTATGCCAAAGCGATGGAAGACTCGACCTTTACCGAGGCGCTGAGTGCCGGTCGTTTGCCTCTGCACTGGGGCAGGGCACAGTGGCTGGCAGATCCGCCAGGCAAGGCGAATGCCAATTCAGCCAATAACGAAGAGCCTTATCTGGCGCGCATTCTGGCGAATCACATGAAAGAGGTGCGGACCGAGCTGTTGATGAAGTCAGCGTACTTTATACCAGGTGAGAACGGCGTTGAATTGCTCACCGGCATGGCTGCCAGGGGCGTGGACGTCTCGGTATTGACCAACTCGCTTGCTACCACCGATGTTCTCGCTGTGCATAGCAGCTATGCACAATATCGCAGGCCCTTGCTGCGTGGTGGGGTCCGATTATGGGAACTGCAGCCCAGGATGGAGGAACAGACCGACTCGAGCACTTTCATCGGGGCCTCGGAGGCAAGCCTGCACGCGAAAAGCTTTGTATTTGATCGCTCGAAATTGTTCGTGGGCTCGATCAACAGTGACCCGCGTTCGATTCAACTCAATACCGAGGCCGGGGTGATGGTGTATCAGGCAGAACTGGCGCAACGCGCAGCGCAGTTGTTTCAACGCTGGACGTCGGACGATTACGCCTTCGAGGTGCAGCTCACCGACAGTGGCGAACTGCAATGGCAGCGGGGAGACCGATACTGGTCATCCGAACCCCAAGCCGGAGAGCTTCGCCGCCTGAAAGCCTGGATGATCGGCTGGCTACCGATCGAAGGCCAGATGTGAATGCCTAACGCTGCACTTCAGCCGGCTCCCGGCTTTTTGTTCCTGCCTCGCCTATAAGCGGGGAGAGGGACCGGCGTGCTACTCGCTGTGCGCGTGTTGCCAGGGTCAGATGAGCCGACATGAGGGTCGCTGTGACAGTAACGGGGAGCATGTAGACGCGCATGGCAAGGGCCTCTTCAGTTT
>JAESUC010000166.1 GCA_016763285.1 Pseudomonas sp. | reverse complement strand
GGGATGCACGCGGCCCGTAGGTGGCCTCGCTGCCGAGCAGTTCTACGCTGGTCTCGCGATAGTCTTCCCAGCCACGCTGATGGAACATTTCCCGGGTTTTTTCCAGGATCGCCTGGCTGACCCGTTGCGCCTTCGCGACCGCGTCGATACCGGCCATCAGGCAGCTGGCGGTGCATTTGTAGCCGTCGGGCGAGGTAGCGCTGACCTTGTACTGACTGCCCGGCGCCCGTCCCCTGGCGCCGCAGACGGCCACCCTGTCCGGGCTCTGCTGGACCAGCCTGACGGCGGAAAAGTCGCAGACAACGTCCGGCAGCAGGTAGGCGTAGGGGTCGCCGATCTCGTACAGCATCTGCTCGCCCACGGTCAGCGGTGTGACCAGTCCGCCGCTGCCTGTCGGCTTGGTGATGACGATATTGCCGAGGGCGTCGATCTCGGCGATGGGGAAGCCGATATGTGCGTAGTCGGGCACGTCCTGCCAATCGGTAAAGTTGCCGCCGGTGCACTGCGCCCCGCACTCGATCAGATGGCCGGCCAGGGCCGCCTGGGCCAGCCGGTCGTAGTCGTCCCAGGCCCAGCCGAACGCATGTACCAGCGGCGCGCTGACCAGCGCACTGTCGACAATCCGGCCGGTAATCACGATATCGGCTCCGCGGTCCAATGCCGCCACTATGCCCGGTGCGCCGAGATAGGCGTTGGCCGATACGCACAGGGCGGGAAGGGGGGCGCCGCTGAACATGTCGCAGATGCCCTCGTCTGCCAGATCCTTGAGTTGCGGCCGAAGATCGTCCCCATGCAGCACCGCGATCGTCAGATCCACACCTGCAGCCTGGCAGGCGGCCCGCAGCGCAATAGCGCAGGCTTCGGGGTTGACGCCCCCGGCGTTGCTGATGACCTTGATGCCCTGGCTTGCCAGGGTCGGTAACAGGGGTGTGAGGACCCCGACAAAATCCGGCGCGTAACCGGCGTCGGCCTTTTTCATACGCGCGCCGGCCATGATCGACATGGTGATTTCGGCCAGGTAGTCGAAGACCAGGTAATCAAGGCCGCCGTCCTTGCCAGCGCTGTCTACCAATTGGGCGGCGGCGCTGCTGGTATCACCCCAGAATGCGCTGGCACAGCCGATACGGATGGTTTTATTCATATGCCTCTCCGTGTACGATCTGGTCACCTTACCAAGCAAGCGCTTGGTTTGAAAAGCGCCCCGGGATGGCGTCTAATGCGCACACTGGCGTTTGGCGTAAATGCCCTGTTTTTTCCATGGTTCAGAGGGAGCGGTATGCAGGCAACAGAGGTGGCACCCGAGACGAATCTTCACGAGCTGATCGAGGCGGGACTGGTGTCGGATCCGGCCACGCCGCGGGGCAGGCTGCTTCAGGCGGCTGCGCACCTGTTCAGCACGCGCGGATTCGAGCGCACCACGGTGCGGGACCTGGCCGCTGCGGTCGGCATACAGTCGGGCAGCATCTTTCATCATTTTCGCAGCAAGGACGCTATCCTCCGCGCTGTGATGGAGGAGACCATCCACTACAACCTGGCTTTGATGCGTTCGGCCCTGCAGGGACTGAGCGATCCGCGCCAGCGCTTGAGGGCCTTGATTCGCTGCGAACTGCAGGCGGTCAACGGTGTCAGCGGGGAGGCCATGTCGGTGCTGGTGTATGAATGGCGCTCCCTGTCAGCAGAGGGCCAGGCGTTGATCCTTGACCTGCGCGACATCTACGAGTCCATGTGGCTGGAGACCCTGCAGCAGGCCCATGATGCCAAGCTGGTCAGTGTCGAGCCATTCATCCTGCGCCGCCTGTTGACCGGCGCGCTGTCCTGGACCATTACCTGGTATCGCCCCCAGGGCACCATGACGCTTGATCAGTTGGCCGATCAAACGCTGAAAATGTTGACTGGCGCAAGGTAACCACAACGAATACACGCTAGAATGACCCTACCGGCCACTGGCCAGCAAAAGAACAGAACAAGATGCGGTCAATTCACCCAGGCTTGATGCTATGCCTCCTCGCAGCCGGCGCCTTGCTGGCTGGTCTTGCCGTTGCGCAGCCGCGCCCGGTCAATGTGGGTGGCTATCCCTTTCCTCCATTCGTGGAGAGCGACCCCCAGGGTGAGTGGAGCGGTCTGACCCTTGACCTGCTGGCGCTGCTCAACAGGTCGCAGCAGGACTACCGTTTCATTTTTCAGCCTACCTCGGCATCGCGCCGCTACCATGATTTCGACAACGAGCGGTTCGATCTGATGTTCTTCGAGAGTCCGCACTGGGGCTGGGACGAACATGCCGTTCAGAGTCTCGACGGACCGACGCTGGGGGGCGAAGTGTTTGTCGCGGCTGCCCGCCAGGGCCGCGGCCAGGCGTATTTTGCCGACCGCAGCGGCAAGCGGATCGCCCTGTACAGCGGATATCACTACGCCTTTGCCGGATACAACGCCGACAAGTCGTACCTGCGACGCGAGCACAACGCGATCCTGACCTTCTCCCAGGAAAGCAGTCTGCAGATGGTACTGCGTGATCGGGTGGAGCTGGCGGTGATTCCGGCGGCCTTCCTGCAACGCTATCTCAGCGAGCATCCCGATTATCGGGACAAGTTGCTGGTGGCCGCCGAACCGGATCAGCACTATCGGTATCTGCTGGTCAAGCGTGCTTCAAGCGAGCCGGATCTGGCCTATCTGAGCGATCTCGTAGCGCGCCTGGAAGATACGGGCGAACTGCAAAAGTTGCTTGAGCGACACGGTCTGCTAGCCTCGATAGGGTCCCAATAGCGCGATTGTTGATTGGCGACTTGGCATCCCCGGCAGTTCAGCTAGAATGTCGCGCGGTCGATGGTCGCCCCGATTAAGTTCAGGTCATCCCGTCTGCTTACCGTCCCATGTACCTAAAGGATTCCCGATGCTGTCAGTTTTGAAGAAGTCCTGCCTTACCCTCTTGTGCGCGTTGTGCCTTCCCCTGTCCGCCCAGGTGCTGGCGGGTGGCGAGGATGACTCTTCCCAGCAGCCCCGGGTAGCCAAGGTCAATACCAAGGTGGTGGTTGGCTGGATTGAAAAGGGTCTGATTCTGCCCGAGCATACGGCCGTCAAGATCAAGGTGGATTCCGGGGCCCTGACCTCGTCGATGCATGCGGTGAACCTGGATTACTTCGAGCACAAGGGCAAGCCCTGGGTGCGCTACCAGGTACCGGTGCGGGACGCGGATACCGGCAAGCGGGTCACCATGAAGTTCGAGCGCCCCGTCTACCGCCGTATCCTGGTGCGTGGCGCCGGCGGCGAGGACCGGCGGCCGGTGGTAAAGATGAGCATGTGTATCGGCAACCAGGTCTACGAGGAGCAGTTCTCGCTGCGGGACCGGGGTGACATGACCTATCCGGTTCTGATCGGCCGGCGCACCATCGAGCACATCGGACTGATAGACGTATCGCGAACCTTCATGCTCAAGCTCGACTGTCCTGTGTCCGCCGAGGATGACGAACGGTCCAAGCAGAAGCGCATGCGCGATGACGAATCAATGGTGGATGCAAGTGAAGTCGACAAGCCCGAGGAGGTCGAGGAGGAACACGAGGAGTGAACCTCCCGCCCGTGACCTGATGGGTCACCACATCAGGTCATCGGGCACCTGAAAGGCGGCGTAGGGATCGTCCTCGGCGGGCGCCTGATCCTCGACTTTGGCGATATGCACCGGCCACTGGGGAGCCCGCTCGCTGACCTTGCCGGCCACCTCCACCGGTATCAGTTCAAAGGTGCCGGACAGGCGCACCACACCCAGCTGCCCACGGCTGAGTTTGCCGAACTGCTCCTCGGTCACATAAATCTTCTTGATCTTGTTCTTGTTGGCGAACTGGTAGGGCGTCTCACCCCCGGTGCGGTCGAGTTTGTTCTGCTCGATCAGTTGCCGAGCCTGGGCTTCGCCTTCCTTGCGGGCGGCTTCCTCCTTGCGCTGCTGATTCAGCTGCCGGTCACGTTCGGCCTTCTCCGCGCGCGCCTTCTCTACCGCAGCGGCTGTGTCATTCACCTTCTCCGGCTCGGTTCGGGCCGATTTCTTCTTGGCCCGCTGGGCCTGTTTGAGCTTTTTCTCGTCGACCAGTCCGGACTTGAGCAGTTGGGCTTGCAGCGAATTGACCATGCGTGGGACTACCTGTAACGGGCTGAAAAGTGTGCGGGATATTTTAGCCTCAATCGCGGTCTATTTCCTGCCTTTCCTGTTTTTCCAATTCGGCCTGGCGCGCCTTGATCAGGCGCATCTTTTCCTCACTGATGGGCATCTTGTAAGCAGTTATGTACACTTTATACAACGCGCCGAGAACGGTTATCACGGCTAAACCTATGAAAATCCAGCCTATTAGCGGCATGGGTGGTGTCCTTCGTGATGAGGGTGGTGACAACCATCATGCGGAACACTCCAACACAAGGCAACCTATGCTGGCGACCGACCTGGTAACTGAACTGCAGTCTCTGCTACCCATGCTCTGGGTCAATCCGGGCGAACGTGTGGTAGAGGATCCGATTGATCCCGAGCATGTTGGCCTGGCCGAGCAGAGGCTCCAGCGTGCGGCGCCGCTTCTAGCTCGAGTGATCCCTGAGCTGGCCGGCAGCGACGGCATCATCGAATCACCCCTGCTGGATGCCTCGGCCCTGCGCGATGTGCTGGGCGGGCAGTCCAGGTGGCTGTTCAAGGCGGACAATCGATTACCGCTGGCAGGTTCGGTCAAGGCCCGCGGCGGCATCCACGAGGTGCTCGAGTTCGCCGAAAAGACCGCGCTGGCTCACGGCTGGGACGGCGAGGACTACAGCGAGCTGGCCTCACCGGCCTGGCGTGCGGTTTTCGCCGAGCATAGCCTGGTGGTCGGCAGCACCGGCAACCTGGCCATCAGCATAGGCCTGATGGCACGAGCGCTGGGCTTCCAGGCCCAGGTTCACATGTCCGGCGAGGCGGCCCAGTGGAAAAAGGATCTGTTGCGAGAGCAGGGCGTCGAGGTGATCGAGCATCC
>JAESUC010000165.1 GCA_016763285.1 Pseudomonas sp. | reverse complement strand
GTCAATGGCCGGTAATTGAGGTCAGCGGCCTGCCACCGTCGCCATACGCTCTGATCGACCGAGACATTGACAGCCGGACGTCCGGTCCTGTCCCGATTGTATTGGCGGATGAAGCGGCCATCGCCCTCGTCACTGCGCCATTTCTTGAACCAGGCATAGGTCCCCTTGAGAAACGCCTGAAAGGAGTCCTTCGGCTCGACCTTCCAGGCATCCTCGGCGGCGCTGAACGGCTCCAGCTTCAGCCCGGCCTGTTCTGCCTTGCCGATCATCCATTGCAGGGGAATATCCGCCAGGTAATCATCTACGCCGTATCCACCGCCCACGTTGGCATGGGCTCCGATAAACCAGCGCTGCTCCACCTCGATATTGCTGGGTTTGGGCTTGCCGTCATCACTGGTCCACAGGGGCACATCGTAGGCCGCCCGATGCTCATCCAGGGCGACAGCATGATAGGCCCGGTCAACGATGCTCGACAGCGCGGTATCGTGCCAGGCGAATTTTCCCCGTTCTGAGATAAGAGTCCCGGGCACGCCCAACGCTCCGACGGTATCCCACACCCCTATGAAATGGATCCTCGGTGTGCGGCTGAAGCGCTGGCGGAAAGTTGAACAGGTCTCGGAGTCCGGCGCCTGGCTGTCGTCGCGGTAGATGCTCTCGGCCTGCTTGAGCAGACAGGGCGTAACGATGTGCAGCAACCCGCACTTGCGTATCAGACCCACCAGACTGCGGGCCGTGTAGGCTCCCCGACTGAAGCCAAAGATCCAGATTTCATCGCCTTCGCTGTAGCGCCTGGCCAGCCACTCGTAGCCTTCCAGCAGATTGCGGCTCAAGCCATAACCGAACATCCCGCCACCAAGACGCTCCCACTTCGCGGTGCCCACGCCGGGGTCATAGAAAAAACGTTGCCGCTTGGCGCCGTCATAATCATGGATATGCCGGGTAAGCCGATACACGTTGGTCTGGTCTTGCGGATCGTTCCATGTGCCGTCAAACAGCAATATCAATCTCTGTGTCATGGTTCCCTCCAAGCACGATACGATGCCTATCCTGGCGCCACTGGATATCTATGCGTCTATAGCGGCAAATATACTTCAGTCCGCACCGGGCTATCCATCTTCGCGACGCGTTTTGCATCGATATGCAAGGTCTGCATCAGCATCTGGAAGGCCCCGACTGGATCCTGCAGCTTTTCGGTATTTTGCTCGAACCCTTCGATGACCCGCTCCTGAACCTCGGATAGCTCTCCTGCGAGTTCGTATACCGCCTCAGTCAAATGTTCTACCTTCATGCATTCATTCACGAACACGAGCCGGTCCCTGACTTTTTCCCACTGCTCCGCGTTCATCCGGGAGTTCTTCACCAGCTTTCTTCTGGCCCGATTGATATTGACTTCGACACAATGGGACTGCCCCATCTCGACCAGATCCTCCATGAGTTCCTCGGTCACCTGGACACCCACAGAAGCCAGCACCTGGAGGGTCTTGTCACTTCTCAGTTGATCAGGCTTCCAGGCCCACTCAGTGGTGTCCTCATAGCACTCCATGAAGTATTCCTTCGAATCTTCAATTCTGCTTATCTTTTCGCCCCGCGCAAGCTCGGACCTGGCTGCCTTGAGCAGCTCCAGTATCGATCCGGCCTCCCTGAATACCAGCCGGTGCCTGGCCGGCCTGCTGTCGTAAAGCGCATGCTGGTTCGAGGTGACACAAAGGGTCCCGTCGGGCAACCGGCAAGAGACCTCGTAAACGAAGCGAACATGATCGCTGTCCCCATTAGAGCTCCCCTCATAGATCACCACGACCGCCTGATGCTTATAGTTCCACATCGATACCCTTATAGTGGCGTGGCCGTGGTATACGCAATAATAACCAACATGGGCCGCGCCCACGCTCTTCAGCTCCGACTCTGCATATTCGAGTTGCTGGATCTCTTTCCAATCACGGGCGCTGGACGGCTCAAGCTCCATTTCCATCGCGGGCAGAACAGCGATGGCTGTTGCCAGGTCGCTACCGGAACGCTTTCTGGCCAGTCGGTAAAGCCGCCAGAAAAAGAAGCCAGCCGCACAAATCAGCAAGAGAAAAAGCACACCCAGGACCTGCAAGAACATAAAAATCCCTCTTTTTTATTCCTTATTTTCTTACCCTGTACCGGCATTGTGCTGCCGCCCCCGCTTCCCAGCAACACGCAGCACCGTGCAACATGGCAAAAGGAGAACCGGTTAACAGGCGAGCTCAATGGCTCGAAGACCTGCCCAGGGCAGTGACGGTCAAAAGGATCAACCCCATGCCCACCCATTGCAGGCCCGCCAGGCTCTGTTCCAGTACTGCCACTCCGAATATCGACGCGGTCACCGGTTCAAGCATGGCCACCACCGAAGCCACCGCGGGTGCCGTGTAATGCAGGCCCTGCAGGTACAGAATGAACGAAACCCCGGCGCCGAGCACACCCAGTAGCAGGAACAGGGGCCAGTCTGCAGAATGCACCACAGCCAGCATCTGGACCACCTCGGCAGGCCACGCCAGCAGCAGGCACAGCACGGCAAAGGCGATGCTCAGGATCGTCTGCGGACCGCCGTGGGGCGCGGCGTATTTGAAGGCAAAGATGAAGAGCGCATAGGAGAGCCCCGCGAGCAGGCCGGTGACCACTCCCAGAATCGTGACGTTGCTGGAGCCCATGTCGTATATGCCGGTCAACAGCACAATACCCAGCATCACCAGCACGATGGCTGCCCACTTGGCCGCAGAGGGTTGCTCCAGCTTCAGGGCAAAGGAGACCAGATACACGTATACCGGCGCGCAATACATGAGCGTGGCCGCAACTGCAACGCTGCCCTCCCCTATGCTGATGAAATAAAAAGAGAAATTACCGGCCACGCCCAGCCCGGCAAGCGCCGACCAGCCCCACAGGCGCGGACATGCCAGACCCAGTCGGTCAGGCCGAAGCGCCCACCAGACCAGAACGAATACGAGCCCGACCGCCCCGCGTGTGAAAGCGAGCAGCAAACCGCTCCATTGCTCGGCCAGCAATACCGCGCCGATGCCACCAGACAGGCCCCAGCACAGGGCCGCAGCGGCCACGAATAGCGGACTCAGCCGCTTTATCCGTTCTCCGGACATCAATGGGCGATGGTGTGGGCTTCGCAGCAGCATGCAGTCGTCCTGGCCGAGGGGTTTCAGTCTCCCGGTGGACCACACGCGTCTCTGGAAATTGCAGCAGATTTGAACCCTGTGTGCGCACCCGACTATCGCGCTGCGCGCGATTGCGTCACGCCCGGCAGCTTGCACCTGGTATCGCTTCGACCCTCAGGCCTCGTCACCCTTGGCTGGCAGGGAGCGGCGCAGCCACTGGTGCATCTCCTCGCCAAGATGAATCTGGGGATAGGACCAACGCTCTTCCTCCATCCCGATCTCTTTCTCCCAGATGCGTATCTGCTGATTGACCTGCTCGGACATCGCCGCGGGGTCAGCCAGATTCAGGCCGACGCTCTGATACAGCGCCTTGGTGAACCAGGTCATTTCCGAATCATCGCCGCAGCCGAAGGAGGTGCGGTCCTTGCGTGCAGAGGTCAGAATCAGGGTGTTGCTGTCCTTGAGCTGATCAACCCAGTGCCCGGAATAGCATGCGGAAACCACCAGCACCTTGCGCTGCGCCTTGAGCGGCTTCAGCATCGTGGCGAAGTCCTCGGGGGACAGGTTCGGCAGATCGAGGCCGGGCTGTTGCAGCAACAGCTGACCCTCCTTTCCACCATGGGTGACCAGATGAATGACCAGCAGGTCCTCTTCGGGATCCATCCTGGCATCCAGGGCCGCCAGGGCCTTGCTGATCGAGGGGCGCGTCGCCAGCGGATAGGTGTCGTAATCCCGGTGGTTGAGCAACATGATGGAACGGTGCTCAACATCGAACTGAGCCTCTAGTCCCCTCCGGGCAACCTGAATATCGCGCAGAAAAACCGACTCGGTGCCATCCCCGCCCACCGCGAGAAAGTAGGCGTCGGTCACGCCCGGTTGCTGGGGCTCCAGGCTGGCGATCTGATCGTTGAGGCGCTGATGGTCCTCAACCAGGATCGTCTCGGTAAGCGGTTTTGGTCGCTCAGGGGCGTCGGTCTGCCCGGCACCCAGAAGCTCACCGTACTCCCAGGTGCCGGACAGACTCTCGGAGTCGTCATTGCCTTCCGGGTAGGTATAGGTGCCCTCACCGTGGTAGTACCAGTCCAGGAAAGACCCTTCGTAGGTACCGTACTCGGTGATGTGCCGACCTTGTACCGGCTTGCCATCCGCAAACTCGGCCTCATAAACGCTGCCATCGACTTCAAACCGGCCCTGGCCATGGAAATCGCCGTTCTCGATGCGTCCCTCGTAGCGGCTCTCTTCATCTTCCCAGACGCCCTGACCCGCCATCAGGCCCTCGGCGAACTCGCCCTCATAACGCCAGCCGGCAGGGGATTCAAGCTCACCCACTCCATGCCAGTAACCCTCACGGAACTCACCACGGTAAACCAGACCACTGGCGAATCGCTGCTGCCCCTGGCCGTGAAACAGCCCCTCCTTGAAATCACCCGAGTAGGTGCTGCCGTCAGGCAATCGAGCGTCAGGTGGCAAAAGCTGAGGGGCATCGCAGGCCGCGACAAGCACAATGGCGAGCAGGACCAACGGCAATCTGAAAAAGCGCGACAAGGCGGAAGTCATTGTTTACCCGAGATCATGGAAATAGGGTTGTGCACCCATCGTATTCAAAGTCCCTCGCAGCGGATAGGCGCCATGCGGCCTATTTCAATAATCAGTTCGGAACCCTTGCCTCTGACTGTATGCGGTCCGTTGCTGTAGCGAAAGCCCGAGGCGGCCGGTACTTGCTGCAACTCCATCGGCTGGCCATTGCGCACCAGCACACCGACGCCCTGAAGAGGGAAAAAGCGCATCTCAACTGAATTGCCATCATCACACTGGTACGTCGCGCGCGTCTCCCCGGTGGGTTCAACCTGCGGCTCTGTGATTGCACATCCTGAAAAAAGCAGAGTACACAGTAAAGCGGCTAAGCAACCGCGCACTGAGTACCCTTGTCTTGGGAGGGCTACTGCCCCGGCCCCGCGCTGAGGAGTTTTTCTCATCGACCTGCATCCTGTGTTAAGAAAACCAGCGGGGGCCGGGGACCGATCACATCCGACTGGTTTGTTTCGACGTTATCGAGACCACCGTATTGTTTTCAAGGGTCACAACCACAAGATACTCGCCCCCTATCGAACCGTTCAGCTTGTAGGTCAGGACCTCCCGTTTGACTGGGTCGTCGGCGCCTCCCTGGTCTACAGCGATGGATTCAACTTCCTGATAAAGCGGCTCCCCGGCGAGTACCAGAACCTCTGACTTGCTCTGCCCGGTGGAAATCAGCCGCCCGCTATCCAGCCGGAAACTACCCCCAGCCTGCGCTCCGAAAGAAAGAAAAAAGCACGTAACGAACAGGATAACGACTGCATTTTTCATGATGCTACTCCACAGGAAATTTGATTATCTACAAGCGCGAGGCTTGTTGGCTTGCGTGAGCTGACGCTGCTCTAACAACGCCTCAGGTGCCAACAGGTTGCTGGAGGTCGCTTGCCTTTGCAGCATCGATCGCTGCATGGGGCTCACCCTCCTTTTCGCCTTTGGGCTTGTCAAACACCCTCCCGTCAATAATCGAGCGCGGATCCATGTGCTCAAGTCCCACTTCCTTGAGAATGGAGTCAAGCAGCGGCACGTTTGCCCGATGCTTGAGCATGGCATTGACCAATTGGTCCGACAGGTTTGAGCTGCTCCCCTGCTGGCTGCCTTCCCCTGCGCCGCCACCGTTGAAACCGGGGGCGCCACTGATGTCGAAGATCTTGATACTGTCGATCTTTTCCGCCGGCTTCATCGCCTGCTCCATGATCCTGGGCAACTGGGCGATCATTTCCATCTTCTCGGCAAAAGAAACCTGTTCCGGACTGAGCAAGTTCTTTGCTTCGTTCAACTGGCGAGCGCCCTCTGCCTCCGCTTCGGCTTTGACCTTGATTGCGCCCGCCTCGGCATCGGCCGTCACGCGGATAGCCTCGGCTTCGTCCACCGCTGCAGACTTGCGGGCTTCGGCTTCCACTGTAACGCCGATGGCCTCGCGTTCGGCGCCTTCCTGGGCCTTGATGACCACAATACGCTTCTCCCGCTCGGCTCGGGCAGTTTCACGTACAGTGATAACGCCTTCCTCCTTGGCCACAGCCTGGGCGCGTGCCTCGTCCGCCTCGGCAGCGGCTCGTGATTCGTCCTTGGATTTTTCCGCGACGGCGATTTTCTGATCCTGCTTGGAAAGCTCCAGGCGCTTGCTCTTTTCAATATCGCGATTCTGCGTTTCTTCTTCCATCGCAATGCGCGCGAGCTCGACGGCGCGATTGGCCGTGATATCTGCCTCTTCCGCTTCGCGGCGACGCTCTGCGGCCACACGCGCGATATCGGACTGCTGGCTGGCACGACGATTCTCGATCTGCTGGGTCTGTTCCAGTCGGGCAAATTCTTCGTCCTGCTGAATACCGAGTTTACGCTTGGCCGCATCCGTCGATTTCATCTGAATCTCGACCATGGTCTCCTGCTCGATGTCGTTACGGATCTTGCGGCGCGATTCGAGCTGCTCGGTCAGCTTGGTCAGACCTTCGGCATCGAAGGCGTTCTCGGCGTTGAAGTATTCCTTGGCGGTCTGATCCAGACCAGTCAAGGAGACCGACTCGAGTTCAAGACCGTTCTTGAACAGGTCTTCCGCGCAGCTGGTCTGCACCTCCTGCACAAAAGACACCCGCTCCTCGTGCAACTGCTCCATGGTCATGCCTGCAGCAACGGACCGTAGCACGTCGACGAACTTGCCTTCGATCAGCTCCTTGAGCTCCTCGGGGCGCTGGGTGCGGGCACCCAGGGTTTGCGCCGCCGTCGCGATGGATTCGTTATCCGGCTTGACCCGCACATAAAACTCGGCGGTGACATCCACGCGCAAACGGTCCTTGGTGATCAGCGCCTGATCGTTGGCGCGCCTGACTTCCAACCGCAGCGTGTTCATGTTCACGTAGATAATTTCATGCAGTACGGGGAACACCATGGCCCCGCCGTCCTTGATGATCTTCTCGCCGCCGAAACCGGTCCGGACGAAGGCGCGCTCCTTGTTCGCACGCGTGTACAGCCGTGCCAGGATGATCCCGAGCACCAGAAGCGCGACAAAACTGACCCCTGCAACAATCAATATAAAAGCGAGGTTGCTTGCATTTCCCATTGCACAATTCCTTGTTTGTTATTCGTTATCCAGTCGTCAGGCAGCAGCCTTGATCACCACGAACTGGTTTCCCTCACGCCTGACGATCAACAGCGGCATACCCGGTCCGAAGGGCCCGTG
>JAESUC010000164.1 GCA_016763285.1 Pseudomonas sp. | reverse complement strand
CTGGATGCAGCTCAGCGGCAATACCGAATGGGATGTCAAAGGCGTAGCCCAGCTCGACTACGACGGCTGGTATCTGGTCACCAGCAATCACCAGAGCTGGGTCGACATTCTGGTGCTGCAGCACAATCTCAATCGCCAGATGCCCATGCTCAAGTTCTTTCTCAAACAGGAACTGATCTGGGTGCCCGTAATTGGCATCTGCTGGTGGGCGCTGGATTTCCCGTTCATGAAGCGTTACAGCAAGGCCTACCTGGCGCGTCATCCGGAAAAGGCCGGTCAGGACGTGGCGGCCACCCGTCGGGCCTGCGAGAAGTTCAAGACCACGCCGGTGGCCATTTTCAACTTCCTTGAAGGTACCCGTCTCACACCGGCCAAGCATGCCGAACAGAATTCGCCCTACCAGCATCTGCTGCGACCCAAGTCAGGCGGTATCGCCTTCGTACTCGACGCCATGGGATCGCAGCTGCGCTCGCTGGTGGACATCACCCTGCACTACCCCGACGGCAACCCGAGCTTCTGGGATCTGTTGAGTGGGCGGGTGAGGAAGGTGGTCATGCGCTGTGAGCTCAAGCCCATTCCGGTGGAATTTCTGGGCCGTGACTACCAGAATGACAGTGCGTTCCGGGAAGCTTTCCAGGCCTGGGTCAACGCCCTGTGGGAGGCGAAGGACCAGCAGCTCGACCAGCTGCACCGGGAATATCCGCCCGGCGCATGACACAGACAACGGAATCATGAGTAAAAAAAACGCAGCCCCGGGGCTGCGTTTTTCGTCTGGCAAGAGCTGACCGACACCTCTGTAGCGCCGGTCGACTCATACCGTCATGTGGTTTACTGCTGGCTTGGCCGCAGGTTGATTTCCACGCGACGGTTCTGGGCACGGCCTTCGGCGGTATCATTGCTGGCGATCGGCTGGCTCGGACCCACACCCATGGCACTGATGCGTGCGCTGGAAACGCCATTGCTGGCCAGGTACGACGCTACGCTCTGCGCCCGCTCACGGGACAACCGCATATTCAGATCGTTGCTGCCCGTGCTGTCGGTGTGGCCAATGATCTCGACGCCGTTCTTGTCGAACTCCTTGAACACCTTGACCAGCGAATTCAGCGTCGGATAGAAGCTGCTGGAGATATCGGAGGAGCCACTGGCAAAGGTGATATTGCCTGGCATGACCAGCTGCAGGTTCTCGCCGTTACGCACGACGCGCACACCGGTGCCCTGAAGCTCCTGGCGCAGGCGCTGCTCCTGCTTATCCACGTAGTAACCGTAACCGCCACCTGCTGCACCGCCGACGGCGGCGCCAATCAGCGCGCCCTTGGCCCGATCATCGCTGCCCGAAGTGGCGGCGCCGATCGCCGCACCCGCAGCTGCGCCACCCAGGCCGTAGAGCGCAGACTTGCCGGTCTGCTGCTCGCCGGTGTACGGATTGCTGGTACAACCGACCAGCATCAATGTACTCAGGCTGGCGGCGATCATCATTTGCTTTTTCATGTATTCATTCCTTTTTTCGTAACACGTGTGAACAGGTTAGCACAGCCTGGCGGGGAGACCGGGCGTTCGCAACACGGGCGCGGGTGCACCGACATCAACCGATGGAAACGTGACGCAGGTATCAACCACACGGCCGGCGGCGGTGGCAGGGATGGGAGTGAACCTACTCTCAAGCACGGTACAACGCAATCGCGGTCTGCCCGCAACCTAGCCAAGCAGGCCCAGCAGCTTTCCCTGGGCTACCGCCTGGGTGCGGCGGGCCACGCCGAGCTTGTGGTTGATGCGCCGAGCATGACTCTTGACGGTATGCAGGGAGATAAACAGCGTTTCACTGATCTGCTGATTGGAATGGCCCTTGGCGATACATTCAAGGACCGCCTGCTCACGGCTGCTCAGCGGCTCGATCAGGGTGGCGGCAGATATCTGGCTGGCTGCGGGCAGCCGTTCCTGGAGCCGGGCTCGCAATGCCGTAGCCGGCGCGCGCATCAGGGTCCGCTGGACCAGCGTCGGCATCTGCGAAAGCAGGGGCACAAAAGGCCCGATGATGACGTCGTCCGCGGCCCAGGACATGGCCTCCAGCAGCAGTTTCTGTGCCTGTGCCTGGCGCTGGCTACGGCCAAGCATCTGGGCCAATTGCGTCATCACCGACAGCGCCTGCAAGCGCTCGCCCTGTGCCTTCAGGTTCTTCAGCAGCCCCCACAACAGCGCTTCGGCTTCCTCCTTCTCGCCCCTACCCCAGAGCAGTCGCGCATACACTCGCTCGATCACCAGTGGCAGGGCGTGGAAGAAACTCGGCGGTGCTGCCGGCTCACCCAGACAATAGGTCTGGCGCAGCCGCGGCAGCCACTGCTCGGCCAGCTCCTGGCGGCCGGCACTGATCCACAGATCGCTTTTCAGCGCGGTACCCCAGCCCAGGTAGTAGACCGGCGGAATATCCCACTGGTGCATCAGGCGCTCCGCCTCGGCAAGCAGTTCGAAGGCCCGGGCAAAGCCATCCCGCCGCCTGGCCTCGATGCCGGCCAACAGACAGTAACCCGGCAGTACATGGATATCACGGCAGCGCCGCGCTTCATCTATACCCTCACGTACCCGCCGGCCGGCAAATTCCAGCTCCCCCAACTGGCCCTTGAGATAGCCATGCAGGATGGTCAGACGGGCGCGGATCGCCAGACCCTGCGGGTAGTCCATCGCCTCGAGCCCCTCCAGTTGCTGCTCCAGCAATCGACAGGCACGACCGACCTCGCCCCGGGCTTGCAGCAGGCGCGCCCGCATGAGCACCACCTGTGCCTCGAACAGCGGATTATCGCCACGCTGGGCCAGATCCAGGGCGGTTCTGGCCCAGCGCCTGGCTTCCTCCATGTCGCGTCGGCACAGGGCAATGTCAGCCAGGGCCAGCATGGCCATCAGGCGGCTGCCAACCTCGTCGCCGGGCAGGCACTGCAGGCTCTGATGGGCACACACCTGGGCCTGCGCGAGGTCACCGCCGGCCCGGGCAATATGGCTCTGCAGCGCCAGGGCCTGTCCGATCAGCATGCGCTGGCGGGCAGCATCGGGTTGCGGCAGAAAGAATTGCAGACGCGCGAGCATGGCCCGCGCATCCTCGAGCTGGCAGGCCAGGGCCAGTGTCCAGCCGTGCACCAGCACAAGACGCGCCGAACTGCCCTGCAGCACCCGAGGCAACACCGCCTTCCAGCGCAGTAGAGTGCTGACGTGCTGCTCGGCAAGCAGCTGATCAAGCGGCAGATGCTGCGCCAGGGCGGCGGCCTCGTCAGGCCGCTCGGCCGCCAGGGCCTGCTCCACCGCATCGGCAATACGTCCATGCTCGCGAAACCAGTCACAGGCACGCAGGTGCAGGCGCTGTCTGCGCGGCAGATCCAGAGCCGCCCCGCGCTGACGCAGGACATCGCAAAATAGATGATGGAAGCGGTACCAGGTGCCCTGGCGATCCAGCGGCACCAGAAACACCTGATGCTGCACCAACCAGTCGATAACCGCCTGACTGTCCCCGGTGCCCCGCACCTGGTCGCAGAGATCCGCCGAAAAGTGGTCCAGCCAGACCATATCGGAGACAAATTCCTGCACATGGGGCGGCTGGGCGCCGATGACCTCCTCCAACAGGTATTCCTCTATCAGTTGCTCCTCGCTCACGGGGGTCGTCACGCCCTTGCGGGCAGTCAGCGCCAGCATCCGCAAACCGGCAAACCAGCCTTCATTGCGTTCGATCCGCTGGCGCATCCACTGCGCATCCGTGCCATCGACCCCGGCCTGCTCCAGGAACGCCCGCGCCCGCAGCGGCTCGAGGCGTAACTGCTGTTCATCCAGTTCCAGCAACTGGTCTGCGACGCGCATGCGCGCAAACGGACACTGCGGGCGCGCCCGGGTGGTGATCAATACCTGGAAGCACGCGGGCAGATTCTGGAACAGCAGCGCACAGAGCCGGTCATTCGCCGGACTGCGGACCAGATGATAGTCGTCGAGAATCAACAGAACCGGTTGTTGCAGCGGATACCGCTGCTCCAGGTCGGACATCAGGGCAGCAACCAGCGGCTCCATGGCCAGGGGCTGCTCTTCGTGCACCTGGGCCAGCAGGGCCAGTTCGCTGGAGCCCGCCTCGGGGAACCGCGTACGCACGGCCTGGATCAGCGTGCGCAGGAGTTGTACGGGGCTGGCATCACGTCGTTCCAGGGCTACCCAGATGGATGTCCACGGCGCCGGCAACTGCTCGGCCACCTCGACCGCCAGCGTACTCTTGCCAAAACCGGCGGGCGCGCACAGAAGGACCAGACGGCAATGGGCCGCGTCCTGGATCAGACGTACGAGTTCGGGCCGGGGCAGATGGTCAGCCGGCAGCGGGGGCCGGAACATCTTGCCTGGAGAGGAATTGAAAACGGGCATACAACAAGTCTAGCGACATGTACGCCCGAATTTCAT
>JAESUC010000018.1 GCA_016763285.1 Pseudomonas sp. | reverse complement strand
GTTTCTTAAAAAGGGCTCGGTGTTCGACCTGCTATCATCCGTCAAGCCTTATAACGTTGCCCCGATGATGGCGGTGGGCCGCGACAATATGGATCTGACCCGCTATCTGATCTCGGAATCCTTCCAGTCGCACAAGGATCGCGTCGAGTCGCTGCGCAACTTCTTCCCGCAAGCCAAGGAAGAGGATTGGAAGCTGCAGAACGCCGGCATGCGCGTGCAGATCATCAAGAAGGACGCCAAAGGTCACGGCAAGCTGGAGTTCGGCACCGAGATCGTAGCCGCGAAGGATGGCTCCCTTGCCGCCCTGCTCGGCGCATCCCCCGGCGCATCGACGGCAGTGCAGGCAATGATCAACGTGCTTGAGCGATGCTTCAAGGACCAGCTTGCCAGCGAGCAATGGCAAGCCAAGATGAAAGAGCTTGTGCCGTCCTACGGACAATCGCTGATCAGCGATGCGCAACTGCTCAGACAGGTCCGTGATCGCACTCTGAGTACGCTGAAACTCAAGTGACCACCCGTGCCGCCGTCCACCGACGGCGGCACGGCCGCCCTCACTGGTGGGTTACTTCAAGGTCCTCCCCCGCTGCAACGAGCTGGTCGTAGGCGCGATCCAGGTCGGCCCTGAGACTGGATGCAAATCCTGACTTGTTCGATATGAGAAAACGCATGGGCTGCTCAGCCAAGGGTATCGATGGCAAGGTATCCAGGCCCAGCTCACGGGCTGCAGCCTCTACCTGAACACGATAGTCCAGAAGATAATCCCCACGCCCCTTGAGCAGCATCTGCAATGCGCCCGCATGGGAGCTGCTACTGACACGGATCACTCCCCTGGCAGGATCGAGCACCTGTCTGACCAGGGAATCCACATAGGTATAATTGGTGATCAGGATCAGACGCTTGCCGCTCAGACCCGAAGGTATCACCGGAGCCGGCTCACCTGGCCGATAGTAGAGATTGATCCCCACCCGCCCCAGATCCCGTTCGGTCAAAAGCGTATGGGCATCCAGGCCCGGCTTGTTGAGCACGCCCGGCCAGAGATGCACCTGCCCCCCTTCCAGCCCACGCCAGATCCGTGCAGGGGGCATGATGCGTATATCAGCCTGATATCCGGCGTGCTCGAGGAGACGCCGAGTAAGGCGAACGGTCTTGCCAACGATCCGGCCCTGATCGTCGACCTCGCTGAACCCCGGAAACATCATCATGGCGACCCGGACCACCGGCTTCCCGCTATCAGAGGCATGGACCAGACTTACACCCAACGCCATCGCCGCACAGAGAACCCAGCGGATCACGTACTGCATTTCCCGTCTCCACCTCAAGAATACGACCTGCCCACGGACAAATGGTACCAAAAAGTGTCAATTAAAGAACGCCATTATTCTGTCATACTTGGAAATAGCCCCTTAACCTTCTCGACGTCCGAACGTCATCCACAAAAAAGCCCCCAAAGCCTGCGCCTTGGGGGCCTGTCTTTTACCGCGTTGCGATCAGTCGCGGTACACCGGCAGCCGGCTGCAGATAGCCTTGACCTGCCCACTGACACGCTCGATCACAGCATCGTCGGTGATGTTTTCCAGCACATCACAGATCCAGCCTGCCAGCTCACGACAATCGCCTTCGTTGAAGCCGCGGGTGGTGACAGCCGGCGTGCCGATACGCAGACCGGAGGTAACAAAAGGCGAGCGCGGATCGTTGGGCACCGCATTCTTGTTCACGGTAATGTGCGCGCGACCCAGCGCAGCATCGGCATCTTTCCCGGTAATGTCCTGCTTGATCAGCGACAACAGGAACAGGTGGTTCTCGGTGCCGCCGGACACCACATCGAATCCACGACCGATGAAGACCTCGGCCATGGCCTTGGCGTTCTTCACCACCTGCTGCTGGTAGGTCTTGAAATCGGGGCTCATGGCCTCCTTGAAGCAGATCGCCTTCGCCGCGATGACATGCATCAGCGGGCCGCCCTGACCGCCCGGGAACACGGCGGAATTGAGCTTCTTTTCCAGCGCTTCGTTGGCACGGGCCAGAATCAGACCGCCACGCGGGCCGCGCAGGGTCTTGTGGGTGGTGGTGGTGACCACATCGGCAAAGGGTATCGGACTGGGATAGACGCCTGCGGCGACCAGACCGGCAATGTGAGCCATGTCGACGAACAGATAAGCGCCCACCTTGTCGGCGATTTCGCGGAACCGGGGGAAATCCAGCACCTGGGAATAGGCCGAGAAACCGGCGATGATCATCTTCGGCTTGTGCTCGATGGCCAGAGCCTCGACTTCGTCGTAATCGATCAGACCGGTATCGGTGTTGATCCCGTACTGCACGGCGTTGTAGTGCTTGCCCGAGAAGTTGACGGTGGCGCCATGGGTCAGGTGCCCGCCGTGCGCCAGGCTCATGCCCAGGATGGTATCGCCCGGCGTGAGCAGGGCCTGAAAAACGGCACTGTTGGCCTGCGAGCCCGCATGCGGCTGGACGTTCGCATAGTCGGCACCAAACAGGGCCTTGGCCCGATCAATCGCCAGCTGCTCGGCAATGTCGACGTATTCGCAGCCGCCGTAATAGCGCTTGCCCGGGTAGCCTTCGGCGTACTTGTTGGTCAGAACCGAGCCCTGCGCCTGCATCACCGCCGGACTGGTGTAGTTCTCGGAAGCGATCAGTTCGATGTGGTCTTCCTGACGCACGACTTCCTGCTGCATGGCAGCCCAGAGCTCGGGATCGAAGGTAGCGATATCGGTGGAACGGCTAAACATGGCACAGCCCCCTGCAAGGACGATCAAATAAGGCCGGCATTTTAACGCAAGCAGCCGGCGCTGGCACATGAAAAGCGCTCAAGCGACCAACAAAATCGTTTCAAGGACTCCGCGGCCCTGGCCTATGGGCTCCCCTGGAGAAACTGCAGGCGCATATCCTCCGCCGGCATCGGGCGGGCCAGCAGGTAGCCCTGGGCTTCGTCGCACTGGAAGCCCACCAGCAAGGCCAGTTGCTCGGCCGTTTCCACGCCCTCGGCAATCACCCGTAGCTGCAGACTGCGGCCCATGGCCACGATCGCCTGGGCCAGCAAGGTATCGCGACTGTCATCATGCATGGCCTGGATGAAGGAGCGATCGATCTTCAGGGTATCGATCGGAAAATCCTTCAGATAATTCAAAGAGGAATACCCGGTGCCAAAGTCATCGACGGCAATCGCCACGCCCAGCTCCTTGAGTGCTCGCAGCGTCTGCATGGTTTCCTCGACGTCCTGCAACAGCACGCTTTCGGTCAGCTCCAGCTCGATCAGCCCGGGAGCCAGACCGTATCGCTGCAGAACGCTCCCTACCTGTTCCGCCAGGTGCCCCTCGGTAAACTGCCGCGCTGACAGGTTGATCGACAGCCTCGGCAGCGGACAGCCCGCCTCCTGCCAGAGCGCCATCTGCCGGCAGGCGCGATCCATGACCCAGTCGCCCAGGGCGCCGATCAGGCCAATCTCTTCGGCTATGGGCACAAATACCGCGGGGGAAAGCGGCCCGCGCTGCGGGTGGTTCCAGCGCAGCAATGCCTCGGCACCGCTGAGCCGGCCACTGGCGCAGTCGAACTGTGGCTGATAATGCAGTTCCAGCAGGTCATCCTGCAGCGCGTGTCGCAGATCACTTTCCAGACTGACGCGCTCCAGCGCTCTGGCATTCATCTCTGCCTGATAGAACTGGAAGGTGTCCTTGCCTATGGATTTGGCGTGGTACATGGCCGTATCCGCATTTTTCAGCAGTGCATTGGGCTCCACCCCATCCTGCGGATACAGTGCCAGCCCGATGCTGGCGCTGATGAAGAACTCGCGTTCCTGGAGCACGAAAGCGGGCGCGAGCACCGCCAGGATCTTTTCGGCTACGTGGATCGCCGCGGCCATGGCCGCCTCCCTGGTACCCAGGCCCGGCAACAGAATGGTGAACTCATCGCCGCCCATGCGTGCGACGGTATCGCTGTCGCGTACACAGTCACTGAGCCGACGCGCCACTTCCTTGAGCATGACATCGCCCGCTGCATGGCCGAGCGTGTCATTGATCGGCTTGAACCGGTCCAGATCCAGGAACAGGACCACTACCCACTCGTTACGGCGCTCGGCCAATTGCAACGCGGTCCGGATCCGGTCCTGGAACAGAGTGCGATTGGGCAGACCGGTGAGCAGATCGTAATAGGCCAGCGTCTCGATGCGCGCCTCGCTGGCCTTGCGCTCGCTGATATCGACAAAGAAGCAGACATAGCTGACCAGATCGCCATCATTGTCCTGCACGGCGGTGATACCCGCCCAGGCGGGGAATCGCTCACCATTCTTGCGCCGCATCCAGATCTCGCCCTCCCAGCGGCCCTGCTCCCGCAGGATGCCCAGCACGGCAGGATAGAAGGCTTCTTCCTTCACCTTCCAGACCAGCATGTCCGGAGTCTGATCGATGATCTCCCTGGTCTCGTATCCGGTTATCTGAATGAAGTTCTCGTTGACCTGCACGACGTAGCCTGCAGGATCCATGACCAGGATCGCCCCGGTGGTGTTTTCGAACACCGTGGCGGCCATGCGCAGACGGTTTTCCGTCCTGCGCTGTTCGCTGATGTCCCGGGCAATGCCGAGCAGCCCGAGGAAATGCCCCTCGCTATCCCACATCAGCGACAGGCGTACCTCCGTGGGGCATTTGTGGCCGTCGGCCTTGATACAGTCGACGGTGGTCTGCCGGTGATAGCCTTCGCTGCGCAGTCGCGCCGCCTGCTCGGGATCATCCAGCCGCGGGCTGAGCTCACGCAGCACCGAGCTGATAAACCGCATGTAGGCCGGTCCGGTCACTACCTGACTGAAACCGTTTCTGATCAACTCTTCGGGAAGGTAACCCAGCATCCGCGTTACCGAGGGGCTGATGTAATCCAGCCGGAAGCGAGTATCGGTAGACCAGATCACGTCGCTGATGTTTTCGGCCAAAAGCCGATAGCGCTGCTCGCTGGTCCGCAGTTGCTGGGTCGCTTCGGTCTGCTCGTGAATATCCCGCACGATGCCGATAATCTGTCGCACCCTGCCATCCGGCAGGCGCGAGAGCACCTTCACCCGCAGACTGTGCCAGCGCCAGGTACCGTCAACATGGCGCCAGCGCAAGCGTGTTTCCTGCACCGCATCGTCAGCCATCACCTGTTGCAGATTGCGGTTGACCTGCAGCAGCTCGGCATCATCGGGGTGCAGCAAACGGTCCCGATAATCGGCTGCCAGCACCCGCGAGTCGGTCTCGTCGTAACCCAGCGTCTTCGCCAGGGAATGGTTGCTGAACACGAACTTCTGACGCTGCATGTCCTTGATGAACACCACATCGGGCACCGCCTGGACGACGCCTGCCCAGTAGCGCTCTCGCTCGATCATCGACAGCTCGACCCGACGCCGGGCGGTGATGTCACTGAGGCTGACCGTCACCGCGTGGTAGTCCTCGGCGTTATCCGGCAAACGCATGATGACCCAGGCATGACGCACCTTGCCTGAGGGCACCTGGAGCGGGGTTTCGAACTCCAGACGAGAGGCGCGGGTTATGACCGCCAGCACCACCCGGTAGCGCGCGGAATCCTTGCGTACCTTGTCGTCGCGCTGGAGCACGTTTTCCACGCCCGCTACAGTGCTCTGACCGGTGAGTTCCAGGGCAATCTGGTTGGCATCCACCACACGGACATTGCCGAACAGTTCCCGGTGGCGCAGGGGATGGGCCTCCAGCCAGGCGTCCAGCGTGGTCTGATTGTAGATACCCTCACGCAACAGCCAGGCGCGCAGGGCGGTCAGATCCAGCTGACACAAGGCCATGCCGACACCCTGGAAAATATCGCGATAGCGTCTCTCGGTATCCTCGACATGGGCAAATGAAGCCTCGTTGCGCGCCAGCAGAGCGAGGTTGTGCCGACGCATGCGTGCCACCGTCCATACCACCAGCAGCAGCACCAGTATGAATCCCACGACCAGCAGGACCTTCACCCGGACCACCGAGCCCAGACGCTGCAGGTAATAACCCGGCTCTACCAGCCCGCGTACCTGCCAGAGACTGCCGCCTATCGGCGCGCTGACAATCACCTGATCCCGTTCCTG